>JAZLHB010000022.1:0-15192 GCA_045616565.1 Akkermansia sp.
GTGGTGTGTGTGGGTGTGGGGTGGGAGGGGGGCCCGGGGAGTATCCTTTTGGGCTTCCAGCTCCGCCAGGCGGGTGTCTTCCACCATGGCCTTGAACTTGTCTGCCTGGGAGTAGATGCCGTCCGGGTCTCGGAAGACCTCTGCGAGCCAGTCTCGCTTCTCCTCAATGGTGAGGTGCTTTTTCTTACGCATGGTTGCGGGGCAGGAAGTTGAGCAGGTCCGCCACCTTGGCGCGTCCGCAGGGGGTGAGCGCGTAGCCGGTGTGCACGGGGTCGTTGCAGAACAGGAACCCGGATTTGCACAGGCCGCGCAGCAGTTTGGCGCAGGTGGCGGTGGGCATTCCGGTGAGGCGTGATATGTCCGCCGCTTCCGGCAGTCCGGCGGCCACGGCCAGCAGCACGCGGCGGGAGGCGTCCGGCATCTCGTCCTGGGCCAAGCGCGCCAGGAGCCTGCATGCAAAGTCAATCGCTTTCATGGTGTGGGAAAAACGGTTGGTTGTTCTCAGTTCATGCCCAGGCTTTGGCGCCAGAGGCGGTAGAGGGGGTGGGCTTCATCGTTGGAGTGTTCCTGCACGGCGTTGAAGTGGCTGGCCTGGGGCAGGGCGATGCGCTGGTACTCTTCCAGCAGGGATTGCCGCATGGTGGTGCTGTTGACGAGCGGGATGCACATCTTGCATGCCAGGCGCAGGGCGAAGGCCTCTATAAAGAGCGGGTCGAAGAGGGAGGTGTCCTCCACATCCGCTATGTAGCGCAGGTTGACATCCTGCGCGGGGCAGAAGACGCAGCGCCCGCGCAGGGTCCAGCCGGGGCTGCCCACTTCCAGCACGCGCAGGCAGTCCGCGGGCAGGGTGTGGGGCACGGCGTGCTCTGCGGAGCCGCTCTGCTCACTGCTGTGCAGGGTTGCGGTTTTGACGGCAAAGGACCACCTGTTGACGCAGAGGACTTCCCTGCGCACGGGGTGGTAGTGGAGGTAGCACATGCGCTGCGGGAGCGTGGCATTGGCATCTATGCTGATGATGGGGGATTCCCCCAGCTTGCTGAGGGCGATGTTGCAGATATCCAGCGCGCTGGGTGCGGGCGTGGTTGAGGTGTTGTCACTCATAGTGGGCAGCATGATTCCACGGAGCCGCGCGGCGTGCAACGGGAAGGCGGGGCGGCGCTGCATCTGCCCGCGCGGGCAGGTGTAGCGGCGGCGCTTTTGCATTTGTCAGGCATGTGTGCTGTGCGGTATGGTGCCGTGCATGGACAACGATGCCCGCCACACCGCCCGCCGATACTACGCCGGCTCCCCCCGCAGCCTGCGGGAGGATTTGGCCGCGCTGGGCGGCAACCCGGCGGGGATTGTGGTCTGGACCCCGCAGCTGGTGGCGCTGCTGAAACCGGTGGCGTCCGCCCGCGCGGCGGAGTGGGAGGATCTGGGCGTTTCACCCGCAGATGCAGATGCGTGGTATGTGCACCTGCTGGCGGGGGACCTGGAGCTGGCGCGGCGCCTGGGCGCGGGGTTGGTTCCGCTGCCCAAGCTCTGCTTCCGGCGCGGGCTGCGCAGCCCCGCCCCGCATATCCGCCGCTGGCGGTCATTCGTACAACCCCAATCATAGAAAGAACCAATACCATGGGATTCACCAAACCTAAATCCATCCCCACGGAAAACACCATACCCGTGGTGGCAGCAAACGATACTGAAACCGCACGCGCCGCATACGAGCAGAGCGGCGCGCGCAGGCGCGGCCTGCTCTCCACCCTGCTGAGCGGCAGCCGCCCCGCCGAGCCGCGCGGCGTGAACGGCGCGGGCAACGGCAACAACACCCTGGGCTGATGGACTCCCTGCTCAACACCTACAACAGTCTCAAGGCCGCCCGCGCCCCGTGGGATGGCTGGTGGGACACCCTGCGCCGCTATGTGCTGCCCGCGCGGCAGGACCATGATTCCCCCGTGGCGGATGCATCCTCCTTCACCGCGCTGGGGGATACCACGGCGGTGGAGGCGTGCCAGAAGCTGGCCAGCGGGCACATGAGCTACATTACCCCCGGCCATGAGATTTGGTTCAAGTGGAGCTGCGCAGACCCGGAGGCCGGGGACGAGGCGGAATCCTGGTACAACCGGTGCTCTGAGATAGCCTTTGCAGAGCTGGCGCGCAGCAATTTCTACACGGAGCTGCACGAGTGTTTCCTGGACCGCGTGGGCCTGGGCACGGGCAGCCTGTTCTGCGGCAGCTCGCGCGGCGGCGGCCTGCTGTTCCGCCATGTGGCGTGCGGGCAGTTTGTGTGCGCGGAGGATGACGAGGGCGCGCTGGATACCTACATGCGCGAGTTCACGCTCACCCCGCACCAGGCGGAAACGCAGTTCGGCCGCAAGGCGCTGGGGCCGCATGCGCGCGGCATGCTGGAGAACGGCGCGGACCCCCACACCGGCAGCCTGCGCTTCCTGCATGTGGTGCGCCCGCGCCGCCACCGCAACCGCAAGAGGGAGGATGCCCGCAACATGCCGTTTGAGAGCCTCTACTACAGCCTGGATGACAACATGGTGGTGGAGGAGGGCGGCTACCGGGAGATGCCCTACATGGTCACCCGTTTCCTGCGCTGGGGAGAGGGCGCGTACGGCCTGGCCCCCGCGCGCCTGGTGTACCCGGATATCCGGCAGGCGCAGTTCCTCAACCGCATTCTGGACATGCTGGGAGAGGTGGCCGCGTTCCCGCGCATCCTGGAGCTCGCCAACCAGAGCGGGGAGGTGGACCTGCGCGCCGGTGGCCGCACCCTCATCAACCCGGAGAGCGCCAGTCTCGGTTTCCCGCGAGAGTGGGCCACCTCCGGCAGGTATGATGTGGGCATGGACCGCCTGCGCCAGAAGCAGGATGCCATCAACCGCGCGTTCTTTGTGCCCATGCTGGAGCTCTGGAGCGAGCAGAGACGGCAGATGAGCGCGGCAGAGGTCTATGCGCGGGAGAACGAGCGCGTGATGCTCTTCTCACCGTCGTTCACGCTGTTTGCGAGCGATTTCCGCCCGCTGATGGAGCGCGTGTTTGCGCTTCTGTTCCGCATGGGGCGCTTCCCGCAGCCGCCTTCCACGGTGCTGCGGAAAAACGCGCGCGGAGAGGCGGAGGTGCCGGAACCGCAGGTGGTGTACCAGGGCCGCATTGCCATGGTGATGCGCCGCCTGCAGGCGGAGGGCATGCAGCGCACCCTCCAGCGCCTGCAATCCCTGGCCGCCCTGGAACCCGCCGTGGCCGACCATGTGGACCTGGACCGCGCTTTCCGCCTGAGCGCCCGCATGGACGGCGTGCCGGAGGATATCCTGCGCGCGGAAAGCAGCGTGAAACGCCTGCGCCGCCGCAGGGAGGCGGATGCCGCCGCCCTCACCCTCGCCCAGCAGCAGAATCAACCCCAACCCAACCAACAAGTATGATCTACCCCCGCAACCACGCCGCCGAACAGGCGCGTGCCAACCGCCGCCTCATCCTCGCCGTTTTCGGCACTCCCCTGGGTGAACAGGCCCTCGCCGTGCTGGAGGAGCGTTTCGAGACCGGGCTGCCCGTCTTTCAGGGCAAGGCCGGCGCGTACGACCCGCTCGATGCCATGAGGCGTGATGCCCACAGAGAAGTCTTCCTTGTCATTCGCCGCCAGATGGAACTGGCCCGGCGGGAGGCAATGCAGAACCAAAACGACCATGAACAAGAACCAGACAACTGAAGAGGGGGCCGCTCCCGCCGCCCCGACCGCCGCTGAACCGGAAACCGCCATTCCCTCCCTCCTGGGGGAGGACGGGGCCTTCACCCCGGAATGGTACAGCCGGTTTGACGAATTGCAGCCGTATGCAGCCACGCTCGCCAAGTTCAGGCGCCCGGAGGCCCTGGCCAAGAGCTACGCCCACCTGGAGAAGCTCAAGGGATACCCGGACGCGGACGACGATGCGCGCATGCAGGCTTTCCGCTCCGCCGTGGGCCTGCCGGAGAACGCAGACGAGTTCCGCATCTCCCGCCCGGAGGACACGCCCGACGAGATTTGGGACGAGCAGCTCGCCGACAGCCTCTCCCGCGTGGCCTTCGACTACGGCGTGCCGCCCAAGGCCATGGAGGCCATGGTGGCCCGATACGCCCAGGAGGGCCGCAACTTCCTCAACGACTACCGCAAGCGCGAGGAAGCCGCCATTGAGGCCGCAGAGGCCGACCTGCAGCAGGAATGGGGCCACGAGTACGAGCACAACATGGAAACCGTGGCCGGGTTCCTCCACCACATGGCGGAGAACACCGGAATTGATGTGCAGCGCCTGGTGGAGAACCCCGCCCTGCGCGCCAATGCGGATTTCGCTCGTCTTCTGCTCGCCATGGCGCAGCAGGGGCAGGAGGCTCCCATACGCCAGGGTTCCGCCGCAGACGACCGCCGGGAGGCCCAGCGCATTGCCAGTGACCCCTCCCACCCGCTGCATGATGCCTACATGCACGCAAACCACCCGCGCCACCGTTTTGCCAATGAGCAGTACGACCGCCTCGCCTTCGGACGAAGCCTCTAGCGCCGCGCCGGACAGCCTTTCACCTGCCGTGTGCAGGTTTTTGGTAGTGATGAGATGATAACAAAGCCCCGGTTCCCTCCTTGCGGGAACCGGGGCAAAATCCATACCCGGCCCACCGGGCGGATTGCCGTTTTGTAATGCGGCGTGCCAAGCAGGACGCGGCAACGCCGCCTAACTTTCAAAATAGTAAATCAACGCTTGCGGCGCCTTGCGGCAAGTGCCGCGAGCGCAAGCAGGGAGAGCGTGCCTGTGGTGGGTTCCGGGGTTTCCACCAGCTTGGTGAAGATGACCTTGCCCTGTTCGTCCAGGTTCAGGGAGAGGCTCCAATAGTTGCCCACGCGCATATCCAGCCCGGTGGCCTGCTTGATGGTCACATCGTCCCCGAAGTCGAACGCAACGGCATCCTTGGCCAAATCGAAGCCCTGCGGCAGGGTGAGGTCGGAGGCATCCAGCAGGACGTTCTCCATCACCAAATCGCAGTTGATGAGGGATTTGAGGTCGAAGTAGAAGATACCCTCCTTCAGCTCGGCTATATCGTCCGAGATTTTGATGGTGACGTTGTGGAGCGTGATGGTGTGGCCGTCTCCCACGGAGATTTTGTTGTTGGCGGTGAGCACCAGGTTCTCCAGCTTCAGGTCGTACCCCATGCGGCTGATGTCCAGCCCGTCCGCCAGGCTGGCGGCACGCCCGGTTCCGGCAATCAGGCCCTCGGACACGCTCAGTTCATGGAGCAGGCTGTGCTCGGCCCCAGCAAGTGCCTTGACGGTGGTAGCGCCTGCGGCGATGGAGCCCCCCTTGATGTGCGTTTCGCCGGAGAAATGCACCTCCCCCTCCCCCACTATGGAAACTTTGCCGTCAAGGGTACCGCCGCTGATGGTGGCTTTGTCATCCGCCATCCCCGTCATGAACACGGGTGCAGAGAGGGTGTGGGTATTTAAGTTCAGTGTGCCGCCTGCGCTAAGCATGATGGGGGCGATGCTTTTCAGGTTGCCGCTCAGAATCAGCGTTTTTTCGTTCACGTTCAAGCGATTGATTCCGAAAAGCGTGCCGTTGCCGATGGAAGCAGAGGAAGCACTAATGTTGACTATATTGGAGAGGGTTTTGCCTCCGAGGTCCAGCGTGGCGTTGTCACCCAGAGAAATACCGCCATTGCCAGACAGGTTGCCAAGCAGGGTGAGTGTATTGCCCGCCTCCACGGAGACGGAGCCGTCTAACGCGCCGTTGCCGATGCTCGCGGAGCCTAGCACGGTAACGGAGTTGGAGAGAGTGTTGTTGCCGAGGTCAAGCTTGGCTTTGTCGCACAGAGAGATATTGCCCTCGCCAGACAGGTTGTCACTTAAGGTAAGCTTCTTGCCTGAGTCCACAATAATTTTGCTATCTAACACGCCGTTGCCGATGTTGGCGGAGTTTCCGTCCAGAAAGACGGAGGTGGAGAGGGTGTTTTTGCCGAGATCCAGTTCGGCATTGTCGCCCAGAGAGATATCCCCATTGCCAGACAGGTTGCCATTTAAGGTAAGCTTCTTGCCTGAGTCCACGACAATTTCGCTGTCTAACACTCCGTTGCCGATGGTGGCGGAACCTAGCATGGCAACGGAGTTGAAGAGAGTGTTGTTGCCAAGGTTCAGTTCGGCATTGTCGCCCAGGGTAATTGCCGCGTTGATGACAACGCTGTTATTCAAAAATAGACTCTTGTCCGCTTTCACGGTTACATTGCCGGTAATCGTACCGTTGCCGATGTTGGCGTTGCTCTCGTCCACGATAACGTTGTTCGATATGCTGGCATTTCCGAGATTCAGCGTGGATTGGTAGCCCAAAATCACGTCTCCCACAAGTTGCAGGGAGGGGTCATCCCAAGTGAAGGACGCGTTTTCTGCCAGGATGAGGTCGCCTCCGATGGTGCCGTTGCAGATGGAGGCGTCGCTCCCTTGCACGATGACGTTGTTAGAGAAGCTGGTCTTTCCGAGGTTCAGCGTGGCATTGTCGCCCAGAAAGATATTTCCATTGCCAGACAGGTTGCCAAGCAGGGTGAGTGTATTGCCCGCCTCCACGGAGACGGAGCCGTCTAACACGCCGTTGCCGATTCTCGCGGAGCCTAGCAGGGTAACGGAGGTGAAGAGAGTGTTGTTGCCGAGGTCCAGCTCGGCATTGTCGCCCAGAGAGATATTGCCCTCGCCAGACAGGTTGCCACTTAAGGTAAGCTTCTTGCCCTTCCCCACGGAGACGGAGCCGTCTATCATACCGGCAGAGATGCTGGCCAGGTCTCCATTCACGGTGACGGAGGTGGAGAGGGTTTTGCCGCCGAGGTCCAGAGAGGATTGCTCGCCCAGGGAGATATTGCCCTCGCCGGAGAGGTCGCCAATCAGTGTGAGCGTCTTGCCAGCCTCCACAGAGACGGATCCGTCTAATACACCGGTGGTGATAGCGGCGGTGCCTAACAGGGTAATGGAGTTAGAAAGAGTGTTGTTGCCGAGGTCCAGCGTGGATTGCTCGCCCAGGGAGATATTGCCCTCGCCGGAGAGGTCGCCAATTAGGGTGAGCGTCTTGCCAGCCTCCACGGAGACGGAGCCGCCTAACACGCCGTTGCCGACGTTGGCGGAGTCTCCATTCACGGTGACGGCGGTGGAGAGAGTGTTTTCGCCGAAATCCAGCGTGGCATTGTCGCCCAGAGAGATGGTGGCAGAACCAGAGAGCGACCCGTTAAGCGTGACCGTTTCTCCGCTCTCCACCAACAGCGTGGCATTGTCAATCGTGGCGGATTGCCCTGCAAACTTGAACTTGCTGCTCAGCACGGCTTCCGCCCCGTCCATATCCAGGGTAGAGCTATCATCTAGGGTAATTGCTTTATTGAGGACAACGTCCTTCTTCAAAAACAAACTCTTGTTCTTCTCCACGGTGACAGAGCCGTCTAAAACACCGTTGCCGATGCTGGCTTGGCCCCCAATCACGGTGACGGAGGTGGAGAGGGCGTTTTCGCCGAGGTCCAGCGTGGCTTTATCGTCTAGGGAGATGGAACCCACGCCAGACAGGTTGCCACTTAAGGTAAGCGTCTTGCTTGTGTCCACAACAATTTTGCTGCCTAACGCGCCGTTGCCGATGTTGGCGGAGTCACCGGTCAGAGAGACGGAGGTGGAGAGGGTGTTTTTGCCGAGATCCAGTTCGGCATTGTCGCCCAGGGAAATGCCGCCATTGCCAGCTAGGTTGCCAATCAGTGTGAGCGTCTTGCCCGCGCCGATGGTCAGGTCTACATTGATTGCGCCGTTGCCGATGTTGGCGGAGCCACCAGCCAGAGAGACGGAGGTGGAGAGAGCTTTTTCGCCGAGGTCTAGCGTGGATTGGTCGCCCAAGGAGATATCCCCATTGCCAGACAGGTTGCCACTTAAAGTAAGCTTCTTGCCTGCGTCCACAATAATTTTGCTGTCTAACACGCCGTTGCCAATGTTGGCGGAGTCTCCGACCAAAGAGACGGAGGTGGAGAGGGTTTTGCCGCCGAGGTCCAGAGAGGATTGCTCGCCCAGGGAGATGGTGGCAGAACCAGAGAGCGACGCGTTAAGCATGACCGTTGCTCCGCTCTCCACCAACAGCGTGCCATTGTCAATCGTGGCGGATTGCCCTGTGAACGTGAACATGCTCAGCCCAACTTTTGCACCGCCCATATTCAGGGTGGAGCCATTGCCTTGACTGATTGTGCCATTGATAGCAGCAATCTCCTGCAAAATCAGACTCTTGCCCGCGTTCACGGTCACGATGCCGGCAAGCGTACCATTGCTGATGGTGACGTTGCTCCCCTCCACGATGACGGAAGAGGAGAGGGTGTTTTTGCCGAGGTTCAGCGTGGATTGGTCGTTCAAGCTAACAGCTCCCGCAAGTTTCAGGGAGGGATTGCCCCAAGTGAAAGTCACATTATCAGCCAGGATGAGGTTACCGTCGATGGTGCCGTTGCTGATGGTGGCGTTGCTCCCTTCCACGGTGACGTTGTTCGCGAAACGGTCATTTCCGAGATTCAGATTGGATTGGTCGCCCAAGGAGATGCAGACCGTACCGGAGAGCTTGCCAACCAGGGTGAGTGTCTTCTCCGCACCCACGGTGATGTTGCCGTTAATCGTACCGTTACCAATGGTGGCGGAGTCCCCCGTCAGGGTGACGTCTTTGATGAGGATGCTGATGTAGCGGAGGTCCAGAGTGGATTGGTCGCCCAGGTTGATGCTACCCTCGCCATCGAGGTTACCGGCTAGGTAAAGACACTTGCCAGCCTCCACGGAGACGGAGCCCTTGATTGTGCCAGTGCCGATGGTGGCATCTCCTGTCAGTGTGACGTCCTTGGAGAGGGTGTTGTTGCCGAGGGCCAGTTCAGCGTTCTCGCCCAGGGTAATGCTGTCCGTACCGGAGAGATTGCCACTCAGGGTGAGGATCTGCCACTCACCCACAGAGATGGACCCGTTGAGCGTACCGTTGCCTATTTCTGCGTTGAGCCCTGATAATGAAACGGAACCACCGGTCATATCCATGACCTTGTCACCCATATTCAGGGTGGCGCCCTCGCCCAACGCAATTGCACCCGTCATGTCAATGTCTCCGCTCATAGACAGACACTTGCCTGCTGCCACAGCCACGTTACCCTTGAGCGTGCCGTTAGTGATGGAAACGTTGCCGTTCAGGGTTACGTCCTTGGAGAGGGTTTTGCCGTCTAGCTGCAGCATGGATTGGTCACCCATGGTAATGCTGCCTGTGCCGGAAAGGTTGCCAATAAGAGTGAGAATCTGCTCCGCACCCACAGAGAAGGAGCCGTTGAGCGTGCCGTTGCCGATGCTGGCGGAGCCTAACAGGGAAATGGAGGTGGAGAGCGTGTTTTTGCCGAGATCCAGAGTGGACGATTGCCCCATCTTGACGGAGCCGGTACCATAGAGGTTGCCAATAAGGGTGAGTTTCTGGTTCTGCCCCACGGAAAGGGTGACTTCGATTGCACCATTGCCGATATTGGTGTCTACCCCAGCTAGAGAGACGGAATTGGAGAGAGTGTGATTGTTGAGGTCCAGCGTGGCGTTGTCGCCCAAAGTAACGGTGCCCTTGCCGAGGGCTTTGTTGTCGCCCAACACAAGCGTGCCACCATTGACGTTAGTGCCGCCTGTGTAGTCATTGGCAGTGTTGATGGCGAGCTTTCCACTGCCGCTTTTGGTAAGCTGCATGGAGCCGGTGAGTTTACCTGTGCCGGTGAAAATGTATTCGTTGTCCGCTTCCACCAATGCGCTGGCGGGTTTCAAATCTCCATCCAGCGTAACCACCCCGCTGCCGGTATTGCCGAACACCACGGACACGCCGTTCTTGTACTTGGCTGACGTTTCACCCAGCAACCAGTTGTCATCCGTGGTGTTCCACGTCATGTGGCTCTCGGAGCCGTTCCAGGTCAGCGTTTCTGCCTGGGCATCCAGTGTCAAGCCGGCCAGCAGGAGAAGGAGAGTAAGCGTCTTTTTCATGTTCGTTTGTTTCTTGATTGAAGCGGGAAGCCCGCGCTTTCGCGCGAGCGCGCGGTATACTACACTAGGACATTCGACCTGACAAGCCTAAAATCAACAATCAATGATTTTTTTTACGTGAAACCGGGTGCAGTGCTGGGAGCCCTTGTTGCCCGGTTGCCGTCTCTGCGTACAAAACGGCCCCATCCGCCGTGAAGTCGGGCGGGGCTGTATTGAGAGAGATGTCTCTAGCCAAACAATTTTACTTCTTCCTGCGTCTTGCGGCAAGTGCCGCGAGCGCCAGCAGGCTGAGCGTGCCTGTGGTCGGTTCCGGGGTTTCCAGCAGCTTGGTGAAGATGACCTTGCCCTGTTCGTCCAGGTTCAGGGAGGGGCTCCAGTAGTTGCCCACGCGCATATCCAGCCCGGTGGCTTGCTTGATGGTCACATCGTCCCCGAAGTCGAACGCAACGGCATCTTTGGCCAAATCGAAGCCCTGCGGCAGGGTGAGGTCGCTGGCATCCAGCAGCACGTTCTCCATCACCAAATCACAGTTGATGAGGTTTTTCAGGTCAATGGTGTAGATGCCGTTGACCAGGGAGCAGACGTCATCCGAAATCTTGATAGTGACCTCCTTGAGCGTGATGACGTGGTCTCCCACAGAGATTTTGTTGTTGGCGGTGAGGGTTATGCTCTGGATCATCAGGTCCGCCTCGGATTCAATATAGAGTCCGTCTGCCAGGCTGGATTGCCGGTCCGTTCCGGTAATGAGGCCCTCGGACACGCTCACCTTTTCCAGCAAGGCGTTGTCCGCGCCTTCGCGGGTTTTGATGGTAGTTTTTGCGCCCACGACAATGGAGGATTCCTTGCCCAGTTCCAGCGTATCCACCGTAAGGGGGGCTCCTTCGAAATACAACCCGCCTGTGCCGGTCTTGTCCAGCGTGCCGATTTTCAGGGAAGCCTCTGTCCTACCGAGCAGGAAGCGGTACGCCGCACACCCCGTTCTTTACATCGCCAGCAGGAAAAGATACCCCGATAGGATGATGAGCAGCGTGACGGTGCCGAAAAAAGCAGCGAGTAGCCGCCATTGCATCACTTTTTTGAGCAGTATCGCCTCCGGCAGAGAAAGACCGACCACGGCCATCATGAAGGCAATAGCGGTGCAGAGGGGCACGCCCTTGGCCACCAGCACCTCAATCACGGGCACAATACCCGCCGCATTGGCGTACAGCGGCACGGCGCAGAGCACCGCAGCGGGCACGCTCCACCAACCGCCGCCAAGCAGTCCCGCAAAAAAATCCTGCGGCACGTAGCCGTGCACCGCCGCGCCGGCGGCGATACCCACCAACACATAGGGCAACACTCCGCGCACAATGCCCCATGCATCTGCCGCAACGACGCGCAAACGAATCCTTTTCCCCGGTCCCGCCGTTGCCTGTTGTCCTGTCGTCTGTGCCAAGGCCCACGGCGTGAGGTATTTCTCCAATCCCATCTGCCCCAGCAGCGCCCCGCCCAGCATGCCCAGCACTAAGCCGCAGCCTACGTAGAGGCAGGTGGTCTTAAGCCCGAACGCGGCCAGAAAGAGCGCGACGGCTACCTCGTTCACCAACGGCGAGGTAATGAGAAAGGCGAGCGTGACCCCCAGCGGAATGCCGCCGCGCACAAAACCGATGAACAGGGGAATGGAGGAGCAGGAGCAGAAGGGAGTCACCGCCCCGAAGAGCGCGGCGAGCGCATACTGCATGCCGTAGAGTTTTTTCTGCGTCAGGAACTGCCGCACGCGCTCCACAGGGAACCATGCGTTCACGTAGCCCATGAGGCAGCTGATGCCGAAGAGCAGCAGCAGAATCTTCATGGTGTCGTAGAGGAAGAAGTTGACGCTTTCCCCCAAGCGCGTGGCGGGGGAGAACTCCAGCAGCTCGTAAGTGAGCCAATCAGCAACGGTCTGTATCATGGATGAAAGTCGGAAGTAGAAGGTTAAAAGCAGTTAGGAACGGGATGACGCTCAGAATTCGAAAAGAACCAGCCACGCACCGAGGAGCAGCATGCCGCCCCCCGCCGCCCAACGCAGGGTGCGTTGCAGGGCGGGCAGGCAATGCAGCATGCGGGCGGCATAGCCCGCGCTCGCCGTAAGCAGCATCCCCGCCGCCATGACAGGCAGGGCGGTTCCCAGCCCGAAGCAGGAGATACCCACCCATACGGGAGTCGCCGCCTGTGCCGCCAGTGGCAGTGCTACCCCGAAGAACAGGGCGGCACTCGGCGGGCAAAGAGCCAGTGCAAAGAGGGCACCCAAGGGTAGGGCTCCCCACGCGCCGCCGTGCAGCAGGGCATCCGCCGTACGGCGATTCGGGGTGGCTGAGTGCAGCCACGCGGGCAGCGGCAGTGCATTCAACAGTACCAGCCCCGTCAGCAGCAATAAAGGCCCCATGAACAGCGGCAGCTGTTCCTGTAACCAATAGGAAAGCGCGGGCATACTCACCAGCCCGCCGTGCAGTACCACCCCCAGCAGGACATAGGCGACCATGCGCCCCAGAGCGTAGAGCAGCGCACAGCAGAGAGCCGCTCGGCCGTTTCCCACCTGCCGTGCCATGTAGCCAACTGCTGCCATGTTGGTGGCAAGCGGACAGGGCGATAGTGCCGCCGCCAGCCCCGCCGCAAATAGAGCCATCTCATTCATGACTGTTCAGAAAGTTGCGAAGTTCCTGTGCCACATAGCTCTTAAAGGAGGCTTCATCGTGACTCAGTTCCCAGATGCGTGTCAGGTTGAGCGTTTGCGGGTGCACGCCGCTGCGGTGCAGCAACAGGCTCTTGGTTGTAAGACCATGCTGTTGGGCGGTGGCAGCATCCGCATCCTGCGTTTCAAAGCGCAGAGTGCCGTTTCGCAGCTCATGGCTAAAGTTTGTTTCTACCGCTTCCCTCGCCCATGTTTCCATGCGTATGCAGGTGGGGCAGCGTTTGCCGAAGGTGTAGTAAACGGCACGCACCTCCTCGCTTGCCGCAGATGCCGTTGCAGCAGGGGCGGCGGACTCACTATTGATGCGGTTGATGTATTTGATTGCGCCCACCGCCAGCACGGCAATTACCGCCGCCAGCAACAGTCTCTTGCCCGTGCCTCCTTCGGAGGGGCGGTTACACTTGCCGCCGCAGCTGCAGGCGGGGGCTTCCGTCCGGCAGGAACAGGAACAGCCGCAGTCCGATGCTTCCTGCGCAGCATGGGCGGTGCCGGTGTCATCGTCCAGTAGCTGTTGCAGCTCCCTAAGTGCCGGCACTTTACCGCTGAACAGCAACTTGCCGTTCAGCTCCAGCGCCGGCGTACTCAGAATACCTGCCGCCGCCATGGCAGCTGCATCCCGCTCATGCCGAATAGTGTACTGTCCACTCAGCGCGTTCACCGCTTGCCGGGTACGCTGTTCCAGTTCTTCGCAACGGGCGCAGCCCGGGCCGTATATAATGATGGTGTTTTGTGTTGTCATATTTATATATGTCAATATGTAAGGGTTAAGGGGAATGCAGGGTGAAAGAGGGGGGGGGTCATCCTCGCAGGCAGCGGAAGACATCAGCCAGACAGGGGCGCGCCAAGCGGTAAAAGACATTTTTGCCGCGCTGCTCACTGTCTACCACGCCATTGTGGCGCAGCACATTCAGGTGATTGGAAATCGTCGATTGTTCTTTCCCCGAATCGGCATGCAACTCGCAGACACAGCGTTCCCCCGCCATCAACTGTTCGACAATACGCAGGCGCACAGGATTCCCCAACGCCTTGAAAAAGGCGGCCAGTTCCGCTGTTTCCCGCGCAGCGGCACAGGCGCAGGTCTTGGGAGGTGTCGTGGTCATGAATTGAATTATATTGACTTTTTTCTATATGTCAATATTTTTTTTATCCATCGAGTGACTATTTTTTTTGACATGGGTGCAAGGAACTTGCGCGGCATCTTGTTGTGAAAGTCGTCCGGCTGGGGGCGCGCTTCCGCCTTGGCCATGTGCCCCTGCGGCCACCGCCACGTCTCGTCTCCAATCAGCCAGCGGATGGAACGCCGCTGTAGGTTGGACTTGTTGTAGGCTCCGGCCACCCACAAGGTCATGCCGTTGGCGAAGTGGATGGTCGTGTTGCGCAGCTTGTAGCGGTCGCCGGGGTAGAGCGACTTCACAGGAGGGCAGCAGTCGAACAGCTTTCTCAACCGCCCCTCGGCCTGGTCCTAGGCATCGTCGTCGTTCTGGTCGGCCACAGCGTCGGCCCCGGCATGTTCGCCACGATGTAGCACAGGGCAATCTCAATCGCCGTGAACTTCGATCTCTGCACGCTCGCAATGATGCCTACATGCACGCAAACCACCCGCGCCACCGTTTTGCCAATGAGCAGTACGACCGCCTCGCCTTCGGACGAAGCTTCTAGCGCCGCGCCGGACAGCCTTTCACCTGCCGTGTGCAGGTTTTTGGTAGTGATGAGATGATAACAAAGCCCCGGTTCCCTTCTTGCGGGAACCGGGGCAAAATCCATACCCGGCCCACCGGGCGGATTGCCGTTTTGTAATGCGGCGTGCCAAGCAGGACGCGGCAACGCCGCCTAACTTTCAAAATCATTGCCATCCCATATGCAATGACAGTAACCACGCCCAGAGATAGATGGAGGAGAGACGCCAACCACCCGCCCATAGGGCGGGTTCGGTACAGAGACCGTGCTACCGTGGACAGTCCCCATCCTTACGGAAAGGGCTCAATTTGTGTCGCCATCTAAATGGCGCAAATATAGCGCACCTTCGGTGCGGGATAACCAGGCGCTCCCGCGACAGGGGGACGGCAACAAATGGCGCGGCGGTGAGGCCCCTGCATGAGTGTGGCAAGTCATGGGAACGCGCCGACAGGCGCGCATGCTACGATTTACGATTTACGATCACATGTGTCCCAATGATTTTTGGGGACCTATGAATTCACGTGGTGGGGTGGATGGTACGCGAAGCGAATCTTGGTGGTTCAGAGACCCGTCTTCGACTAAAGCTACGCCGTGGCAAGCATGCGACCGGGAGACGCCATCCACCCCGCAGAGCGGGGTTCGGTGTAGAGACGTTAGGACGGTGGTTACCCCCAGCGCTCTATTAATCCGCTGTGGTAAAAGGGAGGCGTTCAAGGTATGATACCTTGCGCCGGCGTGGGTTTCCGTATAGGCCATGCGGAAACCCACGGCCCGGATGCCTTCCGTCCCCAGCGTAGTGCTGAAAAACGCACGTGCGAAAGTCAGGAAG
>JAZLHB010000023.1:0-8181 GCA_045616565.1 Akkermansia sp.
CCCTTCCAATACACCGTGCCCGTCTCCACCACCCCCTCTGTCACCGCGCAGGGCAGCCAGCACTAACACCGCAGCACCATGAGCGCCTTTTTCATCAAGCATCCCGTGATTGCCACGGTCATTGCCGTGGTGACAACCCTGCTGGGCCTGGTGTGCCTGCAGAGCCTGCCGATTGCCCAGTACCCGGAAATCACGCCCACCATTGTGCAGCTGCAGGGTATTTTCCCCGGAGCGGATGCCCAGGCCGTGGCGGATTCCGTGGGCACGCCCCTGGAGCGTGAAGTCTCCGGCGTGCAGCAAATGAACTACATGATGTCCGTTTCCTCCAACAACGGCGCATACAACCTCACGGTCGTGTTCGACCCCAAGTCCGACCCGGACCTGGACCAGGTTTTCACCAACATGCGCTACGGGCAGGCATCCTCCCGCATTCCCACGGAAGTGCTCAACTCCGGCGTGACCATCCGCCAGATGCCGGGCCTGCCGCTGGTGATGTACTCCATTACCTCCCCCGATCAATCCTGGGACCCCGTGCACCTCTCCAACTACGCGCAAATCAAGATGGTGGACGAGCTGAAGCGCGTGCCGGGCGTGGGTGAAGTCTCCGTCTACGGCGCCGGGCGATACGCCATCCGCGTGTGGCTGGACACCGTGGCCATGGCCCACCTCAACATCACGGCGGCAGAGGTGCGCCAGGCCATTGCACAGCAGAACACAACCAACCCCGGCGGCAAGATCGGCGCGGATCCCGTGCCCGGCGGCCAGGAGAAAACCTACACCGTGCGCACGCAGGGGCGGCTCAGCACGCCGGAGGAATTCGGCGATATCATCGTGCGCCAGGACGGAGACCAGATTGTCTACCTCAAGGATGTCTCCCAAATCGAGCTCGGCTCGGAAAACTACTCTGTCACCGGCCGCATGAACGGGCGCGCCTCCGCCAGCGTGGTCGTGTTCCAGGCGCCCGGCTCCAACGCCATCGAAACCGTGGACCGCTTGAAGGAGGTCTTTGACAAGCAGGCGGCGGCCATGCCCCCCGGCCTGGAGGGCGAGCTGGCGCTGGACACCACCACGGCGGTGCGCGCATCCATCACGGAAATCCGGCACACGCTGATAGAGGCCGTGGTGCTGGTGGCGCTGGTGGTGTTCGTGTTCCTGCAGAGCTGGCGCGCCACGCTGATACCGCTGATAGCCGTGCCGGTTTCCCTGCTGACCACCTTTGCCGTGTTCCCCATCCTGGGCTTCACGCTCAACACCATCTCCCTGCTGGGCATGGTGCTGGCCATCGGCCTGGTGGTGGATGACGCCATTGTGGTGGTGGAGGCGGTGCAGCACCACATCGACAAGGGGCTCAACCCGCGCATGGCAGCCTTTGCCGCCATGCAGGAAGTGAGCGGCCCCGTGGTGGCCATTGCCCTGGTGCTGGCGGCGGTGTTCCTGCCGTCCCTGCTGCTGGAGGGCATCACGGGCACGCTGTTCAAGCAGTTTGCCATCACCATCGCCATCTCCATGCTGATATCCGCGTTCAACGCGCTCACGCTCTCCCCTGCCCTGTGCACCATCCTGCTGCGCCCGGCCAGCGCGGACCGCTCCACGGGCCACAGCCTGCTCAAGCGGCTGTACATGCGCGTGCACGATGCCACGCTCGGCCTGGCCTTCCGCCTTTTCAACAAGACGTACAACGGCGTGGCAAACGTCTACACCCGGATATGCGGCGGGCTTTCCCGCGCGCTCATCGTCTCCATTCCCCTGCTGGTGGTGTTCTGGGGCTCCATCCACCCGCTCGCGCAAAAGGTGCCGGGCGCCTTCCTGCCGGATGAGGACCAGGGTTTCCTGCTGACCGCGCTCATCATGCGCCCGGACAACTCCCTGCAGGTCTCCTTTGAGCAGGCCATCAAGCTGGAGAAAGCCATCTGGGGCTGCGACTACGCCAAGGAGCCGGAAAAGGCGGACCCCGCCATCAAGCACGTTGCCAGCGTGGTGGGCATCAACATCCTCAACTTCGTGCAGACTCCCGGCGCCGCCGTGGTTTTCGTGGAGCTCAAGGACTGGAAAGACCGCCCCGGTGTCACCGTCAAGGAGGTGAAACAGCGTATCGAGGCCCGCGTGCACGCAGCCGGGCTGGACGGCCTGCCCATGGTGATGGAGCCGCCGGCCATTCCCGGCGTGGGTGTGTGCAACGGCGTTTCCATGGTGCTGCTGGACCTGGAGGGCCAGGGCGTGCCGTACCTGCATGAGAACGTGGAGAAGTTCAAGGCGGCGGCGGAACGCCTGCCGGAAGTGGCGGTGTGCATGCACATGATGATGCCGGACACGCCGCAGAAATTCCTGGGTCTGGACAAGGAGAAATGCCTTTTCCACAAGGTGGACATTGGCGCGGCAAACGCCATCCTCTCCACCTACAACGGCTCCTTGTTTGTCAACTTCTTCAACAACTTCGGCCAGCAGTGGGCCGTCTACCTGCAGGCCAAGGGAGAGGACCGCACCGACCTCACCAAGATGGAGGGCTACTTCGTCACCAACCGTGACGGCGACCGCGTGCCGCTGGCCGCCATTGTGAACGTGCAGGAAATGGCCGACACCGAATTCGTGATGCACCACAACATCTACAACGGTGCCAAGCTCACCGTCATGCCCAAGCCCGGGTATTCCACCCAGCAGCTCATGGAGGCCCTGGAAAGGCTCTATGAGCAGGAGATGGACACCTCCCGCATCGGCATGGACTACGAGGACATGAGCTTCCAGGAAAACAAGGTGCGGCACTCTGCCAGCCTGGTGGAAATCTTCGCCATGTCCGGCGTGTTCGCCTTCCTGATTCTGGTGGCGCTGTATGAGAAGTGGACGCTTCCGCTCTCCGTGTTCATGACGGTACCGATAGCGGTTGCCGGCGCATACGCGGGCCTGTGGCTCATGGGGCTGGAGCTCAACCTGTACGCGCAGGTGGGCCTGGTGATGCTCGTGGGCCTGGCCGCCAAGAACGCCATCCTCATTGTGGAGTTCGCCAACCTGGAAATGCAGCGCGGCAAGGATCTCATGGCCGCCACGCTGGCGGCGGCGCGCCTGCGCTTCCGCCCGATTGTGATGACCTCGCTCGCCTTCATCCTGGGCTGCCTGCCGCTGATGTTCTCCACCGGCTCCGGTGCCATGGCGCGCTGCTCCATCGGCACGGTGGTGGTGCTGGGCATGAGCGTGGCAACCGTGGTGGGCGTCTTCCTGATTCCCTGCTCGTACGTGTTCATCATGCGTCTCTTCCGCATCAAATTCAAGCTCAACGAGCTGGCGGAGGACCCGGATGAGGAAGGAGCGCGCCGCTACCTGGCCGCGCACGCCAATGACTCCACCGACAGCCAGAACTGATTTTAGCCTTTATTTCTTATCGTTCTTTAACTATAATCAACCCGTACACGCATATAACGATGAAACAATCCGTGATACTCACCCTTGCGGGAACAGCCGTTTTCCTGAGCGCATGCGCCATCGGGCCGCGCTGGCAGGCCCCCAACATGGCCGTGCCCGCCGAATTCCGCGGGGCAGGCATTTCCGAGAGCACCATGGCAGACCTGCCCTGGCAGGCCGTGCTGCATGATTCCGACCTGCAGGACCTGCTGCGGGAGGTATTCAAGCACAACCGCAACCTGCAGGCCCTGCAGCACAACGTGACCGCCGCGCGCCACTTTGTGACCGTGCAGACCGCCCCCCTCTTCCCGTGGGTCAACTACGGCGGCAACTCCAGCAAAGGCATGAACCAGGGCGGCGGCTCAAGCGTGGCCCAATCCGGCGGCCACACCGCCATGCCCGGCGCCATGAACCTCAGCGCCGTTTGGGAGCTCGACATCTGGGGCAAGACCCGCAAGCAGCGTGAAAGCGCCAAGGCCCAGGCGGAGGCCGCTGAGGAGGACTTCAACAACATGCGCATCTCGCTCATGAAATCCGTGGCCTGCGGCTATCTCCAGCTCATCATGCTGGATGAGCAGCTCACCATCGCCAAGGAGGCCGTGCAGTCCTACTCCGAATCCCTGGAACTCTTCAACAACCGCCTCAAGGGCGGCATCGGCACCTCGCTGCAGACCGCCTCCGCACAGGCCGCGCTCTCTGCGGCAGAGGCCCAGGTGCCCCAGCTGGAAAGCCAGATTGCCGCGCTGGAGAACACCCTCTCCGTGCTTGCGGGCCGCATGCCCGGCCACATTGCACGCAGCGGCTCGCTGGACGACTATGCGGATGCCAGCGGCGTGCCTGCCGGCATTCCCGCCAACGTGCTTTCCCGCCGCCCGGATATCCGCTCCAAGGAGCTCGCCCTGCGCGCCGCGAACGCGGATGTGGGCGTGGCCATCACCAACTTCTTCCCGAGCATCAACCTCACGGGCACGCTCGGCTATGCCTCTGCGGACCTGCGCCACAGCATTTCCGGCCACCGCACGGGCTGGGGCGTGGGAGCCAACCTCACGGGCCCGATCTTCAACGGCGGCGCGCTGTACGGCAGCTACAAGATGAAGAAGGAAGCCTTCCTGGCAGCCAAGGCGGACTACGAGCAGACCGTGCTCAACGCCATGTCTGAAATCTCCACCACCCTCATTGAGCGCCAGAAACTGCGCCAGGTCATGGAGAAGCAGGAACAGGCCGTGGCCTCCTACCAGGAGAGCGTGCGCCTGGCCAAGGAGCTCTACACGCAGGGCCTCTCCAACTACTACGAGGTGCTCACCGCGCAGCAGGGGCTCTTCCCCGCCCAAACGCAGCTGGCCGCCATGCGCTTCCAGTATGCCGCCTGCATCCCCACCCTCTACACCCAGTTGGGTGGCGGCTGGCGCAACCAGGAGGATGACCACCTGGGCGCAAACGAACCCATACCGGAGCCCCAGGCAAACTGATTTCCCAAAAGAGAGGTTTTCCAACAACCGGGCAGGGGGGGGGCTTTCGCCCCCCCTTTCCACATCACCGCACATGCCAATTGCGGCACACGGCGGTTTCAGAGGGATAACGGAGCCGCCCCGCCTAGCGCATGGCCGGGCGGGGCGATTCATCCACGCGGCGTAGCCGCCTGAATTTCAAATGCTAAATCCGAAATGCAAAATTCCAAATCAGCGCTTGCGTCTGCGCGCGGCCAGCGCGCAGAGCGCAAGCAAGCTGAGGGTGCCCGTGGTGGGTTCGGGGACACCTTGAATCGTCAGCTTGAGAACCGTGTTGTTCTGTTCCAGCTCAATCTTGCCAGTTCCAACGATAGTTGCGGGATTATCGTGGGAATAGATGTTGTACTCTTTGTTGAGCAGAGATTCGTCTATCTTAATACCAAGAGCATCGCTCACCAGCGTCACGGAAGTGCCGGGCTGACACTCCATACTGCCCAAGGCATCAAAGGTAAGGGCTTGTGCCGGGGTGGGGTCATCATCCGTTGGAATGAGGAAGCCGGTCAAGTCAAGCGGTGCATTCGTCAGCGCAACCATGGGGGCGTCTTCAGTGGAGAGCTGGGTATCTGCAATATGAAAGTTGAGAATCTGGGTGCTTTGGGTGTCGATGCTGCCAGCGGAAATGCCCGTGCCGTAGATGTCCAAGGCGTTGCTTGTGGAGTATGCTCCCTTCCCCACTTGAACTGCACCTTTTATCTGAATGCCTGCATCGCTTCCAGTATACTCCACGCCCCGGATGGTTGCTTTCCCTCCCTTGCCCACCAAATAGACTGCATTTTGCGACGCGCCGGCGTTTTCGCTATATCCACTTACAACAGAATCAAGCACCGTGCCTCCTGTCATCACAACGCTATTTCCTGCGGCTACAGATAGTCTGGCATAGGTGGCTGCTCCCCAGAGTCTGTTGACCTCGCCCCCCTTCATCACAAGGGAATTGTTCGTGACATCTCCTGTCTTTGTACCTTCGGTAGGAGCAATAAACTCGCGCCAGGCAACGATAACTTTGTATTCTGACAAGTCCCGGCCAGTTTCAGGTTGCTCCGGAGCCCTGATGGTGAGGCTCATCCCATCAATGCCGTCTAATTGGTAGATGCCCTTGTATGCTCTCGCTATAATAAAGGGGGCATCATATCCGAGGTCTCCCTCGACTACGGTATAAACAGAACCTGCGAGTACTTGCCCGCCGGTGAGGGCGGCGGCCAGCATTATTGTGAAGAGCGCTTTCCTCATGGGCGTCAAATTTTTCATGGCAACATCTATACGCGGGCGAATCGGTGTCCACAAGCCACTATACCAGAAACGCCGCGCGGGTCAACATCATTGCCTGTCACGCGGGGATGAAGGGGACGGACCGATTCCATCACCCCAAGCCGGAATTTTCCGTCACTTCCGTCACCAGGTGGTGACCACTCGCGGAGACACCGGGAATGACGAACCCCACCCGCCATGAAGACGGGTAGGGCTGTGTGAGGTTTCTGGCCAAACAATTTACTTTCTGCGTCTACGCGCGGCAAGGCCAGCCAACGCGAGGAGGGAAAGCGTGCCGGTGGCGGGCTCGGGTACGGGAGCCTCCTTGATGTTGCTCAGCACCAAAGACTTGCCCTCGAGCTCAAGCCCCAAGCTGGCAGTGGCAATAACAGCCCCGTCCTCTGCTTTGATTTGCACGTCAGCCAGACTTCCTTCCCATCCAATTGCAATGACCTGCTCGCTTGATACAAGTGTTATAGTCTTTCCGTCAAAGGCGGTCCAATCCGTCACGGCATCGCCGTAAAAGCCGAGTTTTACATCCTCCAAGTCCAATGTTCCACCAAGCGTAATCATGGGAGAAGAAGTCTGCCCCGCCAGATCATCAACCAAATGAAAGTTCAGCTGCTGAGTGTATGAGATAGTGTTACCAATGCTAATGCCGGTTCCATATACATGGACGGAGTTGCCCTGGCTTTCATCACTATAACCAGCATACACGTTGCTTTTGATGTTCACATTGTTGCCTTGATAGGTGTTGCCTCCTATGGTGTAGGCGGCACCTTTGCCCACCAGACGGACAGCGTTGTTGGAAGTTTTTTCACCGCCGATTGCAGCACCGCCGTATATGGTATCAGAGAAGCCGCCAGTCATAATGACGGTGTTGTAGGAAGCGTCGACGAAATTTGATTGGCCGCCATATATGCTATCCGAGGAACCTTCTGTTATGATTACAGTGTTATGGGTAGCGTTGCCTGTGTTCGAATTACCGCCATACACGCCCGAATCGACTTCCCCCCCGTTCATGATTACAGTATTGCCGGATGCATCGCTGGATTTAGCGACACCTCCGTATACATCCATAGCGACATGCCCCCCGTTCATGGTTACAGAGTTGCCGGTCGCTTTGCCGGAAGAGGCGGCTCCGCCATACACGTTCCATTTGACTTCTCCGTTCAGGGTTACGGTATTGCCGGATGCATTGCCGGAAACCTCAGTATAGCCGCCATACACGTGACATTCGACAACAGCGCCATTGCCCACAGTTACAGCGTTGCCGGAGGCCTCTCCGGTATCGGTGTAGCCGCCCATCACGTTTGAGGCTACAACGCCACCGAGCATAGTTACAGAGTTGGCGGAGGCGTCTCCCGATGTTGTTTCTCCGCCACTCACACCAAGCCCGACACGCCCACCGCTCATGATTACGGAGTTTTGGGTGGCGTTGCCGAGATACGAGTGGCCGCCCGACAAGGTATGGTCGACAACGCCGTCGAGCAAGACAGCAACGTTGGCAGATGCATCTCCTTCAACCGCATCGCCTCCATGAACAATATGAGTTGCTCCACCGGAAATAGTTACAGAGTTAGCGACAGCATCCCCTTCATATATCGAACTACCGCCTGACATAAACATGAAGACCTCACCGCCACTCATGGTAACGGAATTGCCGGATGCAACGCCAGACACCACACAGCCGCCATACACATTTTCAAAGGAGTCGTAGCCACCTGTCGTCACCTCAAACACCTCAACTAAGCCCTTAGCGGCTTCGCCCGATTCAGCGTGGGTACCGTATATATCAGATGGCGGGTTCGTTTTCAGGGTCCCAGGCTTGGCGCGAAAATCGGTATTGGCGTACGCACTGCTTATCAGGGCGGCAGCAAGCATGGCGATAAATAATCATTGCCATCCCATAACTCCTCGTAACACTGGCGATGAGCCGGTGCAAGTGTGATAAACAGGGGATTGCGGGAGGCCGTTCTGAAAAGTTGGGTTTAGGAATTTCTCGCTTTTGCGGCACTGGTGTCCGTGTGCTGTC
>JAZLHB010000024.1:0-2117 GCA_045616565.1 Akkermansia sp.
AACATGGGGAACAATACGAAACTGGACCTGGGTGAAGCAGAGGCCCGGCTGACCGGGTTTACGTTCACAGGGCACTCCGCCACGGTTGACAACGGCAAACTGTTTGTGGGGAAAGGGGAAACGGCCCAGCTTGGCGAGGGCCTATCCGGCACGGCTGTGCTGGAACTGCGGGGCGGCAAGCTGGATATGGCCAACCACTCCCTCTCCATGGGAGCCATGCGCGTGGCCGGGGATGCTGTCCTCAGCAACGGCGTGATTGACAAAGCCGTGGAAATCATTGATGAATCCTGCGTAGGGTCGATCTGCAAGCTCACGCTGGACAACGTGACGATTGGGGAGAACGCAACGTTCGCCATGGGGAACAATGCGCAGCTGGCCCTGGGCGGGACAACTGCCAGGCTGGCCAGATTCACATTCACGGGGGAATCCTCGGTGGTTGGCGGCGGCGGCAAGCTGTTGGTGAAGAGCGGGGATACGGTCACGCTTGGCTCGACCCTCTGGGCACATTCAACCAACCTCGAACTGCAGGGCGGCACACTGGACCTGAACGGCAAAACCCTTGCCAGCAAGAGGGTACGCGTGACCGGGGATGCCGGCATCGGCGGCGGCACGCTCGAAAGCTTCCTCTCTGTGGACGAGGGCAAGGTCCTCACCCTCTGCGGCAGCCTGAATGGCCAGGGCGATGTCACCCTGGGCAACAACGCCACGCTGAACCTGGGCGGCCACAAGCTTGACAAGGCCGTGGCCCTGCAAGGCTCTGCCACCATCGGCGGCGGCACGCTCAACGGAGCCGTGGTGGTGAGCGATAGAAGCGGCTGCCTTTCCCTGCAAGGCACGACGATTGGGGAAAACGCGACTTTCACCATGGGGAATGGCGCGCGACTGAACCTGGGCGGGGCGGCAACCGGGCTGCACCGGGTTGCGTTCACGGGGCTATCTGCCGCAGTTGACGGAGGAACGCTGACTGTGGGGAGCGGGGAAACGGCCATGCTTGGCGGAAACCTCTCCGGCACGGCCAGCGTTTCCCTGGGAGACCAGGCCGTGCTGAACCTGAACAGCTTCACCCTCTCCAATACCGTGGCCCTGCAAGGCTCCGCCACTATCGGCAATGGCACGCTCAACAGCGCCCTGACTGTAACCGAGAACAAGAACCTGACCCTGCTGGAGAAAACCGCCATCACAGGCAGCGTCACCCTGCGCGACAATGCCACGTTGAACCTGGGGGGCAACACGCTCACCAGCGATGCCGAACTGGGAAGGCATGCCTCCATCGGCAACGGCACCATTGGCGGCAAAGTGTCTGTGGACGAGGGGATAGGCGCGTTCTTCTTCGGCGAAACGCACATTAAAAATGACCTCGTCGACTCCCACGGCAGTATTTCTGCAGGGGCCACCGCCGTTGGGGTTCTCGCGAGGGAGGCCCCCGGACTGCTCAAGGAGCTGAGCGTGTCTGACGGCCTCATTGCCGGAACAGGGCGTGCCGCCAGCCTGGCGGACGGGCTTTACATCGAATCCGAGGCGGACCTGATGATTGCGAACATGACCATCACCGCCAACAACGAGATACACGTGGGCGACAACACCATCACCCTCAAGGATGTCACCATCAAGATTTCGGATGATGTCTGCTCCCTGGTCAACGGCATCTTCACCATCGACCTGAAATCCCTCATCAACTGCGATTTGATGATGAAGAACGTTATACTGGACGCCTCCGAGCTCACCCTGCCGCAGGACTTCGACTTGGCCAAGGATGCCGTTGCGTTCGACTTCGGGGATGATGTGAACATTCAGCAAGCCACCGGGCTGGATATGCGCCTGGGCAACTACTGGAGCCCCTCCCTGAACCTGGACCAAAAGGGCAAGGTTGTATTCAAGAATCTGGTGGAAACCCCGGAACCCGCCACAGGCACGCTCAGCTTGCTTGCGCTTGCGGCTCTTGCCGCAAGACGCCGCAAGCGTTGATTTACAAGGTACCCGTCTTCGCTCGGTTCAAATTTTGTGGTAGAACGAGGTCGTTCGGAGTATCATCTCCGAGCCGGAGAGGGATTCCGAGGGTAGCTACCAAGGGATCCCGAATGTGCCGAGCCCGGCCGCTTCCTGAGCTAAAAGCTCGA
>JAZLHB010000025.1:0-1913 GCA_045616565.1 Akkermansia sp.
CCATGCTCCATCCATGCTCCATCCATGCTCCATCCATGCTCCATCCATGCTCCATCCATGCTCCATCCATGCTCCATCCATGCTCCATCCATGCTCTATCCATGCTCTATCCATGCTCTATCCATGCTCTATCCATGCTCTATCCATGCTCTATCCATGCTCTATCCATGCTGCGTACAATTTAAAATTTTTTAGAATTTAGAATTGGGGGAGTTAGACGCGCGGCGGGCGCAGGGAGATGAGGATTTACGATGTACCCGTCTCCGCCAAGGCTTCGCCGAGGCAAGCAATTTATCCGTCTTCGCGCGTTGCGCTTCCGTCTTCGCTCAAGCTACGCCGAGACAGGCCGCCGTGACGAGCAATTTACCCGTCTTCGCCGTATCGACGAACTCGATACGGCTACGCCGAGGCTTCCGCCGCCGCCCTTTGGGGCTTTGGCGTGACAAGTCCGCGCGGGGAATTTGCAAAATAGTACCTCGTACCTCGTACCTCGTACCTCGTACCTCGTACCTCGTACCTCGTACCTCGTACCTCGTACCTAGTCAATTCTTTGCGCTGGGCGCAGGGTGATGAGGGTGATTTCTGCGGGGTGGAAGAGGCGGATGGGCATGCCGGACCAGAGGCTGGTGCCGGGGGAGACGTAGAGCTGCATGCGGTTCACTTGGTAGAGTCCTTCCACAAAGCCGGCGTTGTGGTCTGCCACAATGCGGGAGAGGATGGGGAACATGCCGCCGTGGGTGTGGCCTGAGAGCTGGAGCTCCACGCGGGTGTCCTGCGCCATTTGCGGTGCCAGTGCGGGCTGGTGGGCGAGCAGTACCACGGGCAGGCCCGCCGGGGCTCCCTGAAGGGCTTTTGCGAGGTTGGGCGGCTCCGCGCCCGCCCGCTCGGCGGCGGGATCCGCCACGCCGGCCAGCACCATGCCCTGCCCCAGCGGCGCATGCGCGTTCGGCAGCATGCGGATGCCGCAGCGGGCAAAGAAATCCATCCAGTCTGCATAGCCGGAGGGGTAGTCGTGGTTGCCGGGCACGCCGAAGACGCCGAGCGGGGCGCGCAAATCCGCCAGGGGCGCCAAATCCCGCCCGTGGTCCGCCACGGTGCCGTCCACAAAATCACCGCAGATGGCAATGGCATCCGCGTGCAGGGAGTTCACCTGCTCCACGAGCCTGCGGAAATAGGGCTCCCGCTTCACGGTGTCGGCGTGCAGGTCCGCAAGCAGGGCAAGGGTAACAGGGGCTGCATCCGCGGGCATTCCGGGCAGCGTGATATCCACCTGGCGCACCCGCGGCATGGAGTAGGCTCTGTACATGCCCATGCTCGTGGCGAGCGCGGCCAGCGCAACGAGGGCCAGGTTCACCGTGTTCCGGTATCGCGCGCGCAAAAAAAACCAGGCCGCCAGGCGCGGCAGCTCCGCAAGCAGCATGAGCACAGAGAGCAGGATGACAAAAGCGTTCAGCCAAGAGAGCGGCAGCAGCAGGGCGGCATCCACCTCCGGCGCAAAGTAGCGGCCCGCCGGGTTGAGCCAGTGCAGGATGCTGAACTTGAACGCCCCCAGGGCCAGCAGGAGCAGCACCGGCACCCTCCAGACCCATTTCACGCGCAGCGGCTGCCCGCCACCGCCGCGCTTCCGTCTACGCAAAGCCTTGCCAAGACAAGTCGGCATGGCAAGCCCCAGCCGCAGGGCGATGTAGAGCCACATGGCGGCATAGAGGATGAATACGGAGCGCATGGCGGCATGATAGGGCACGGGGGCCAAAATGGCAAGGCATAAGCGTAATCGAGTAGGGGGGCTTTCGCCCCCCTCTCACACCACTGTACGTGCCATTTATGGCATACAGCGGTTTCCATCCAGAGTCAGAGGTATTGACTCAATGAGACTAACCCTTCACGTTGCAACCACGCGTTGTCCATGGCGA
>JAZLHB010000026.1:0-7424 GCA_045616565.1 Akkermansia sp.
CCCGCACCCTTACCCCCTCCAGGCTAGGGTAGTATGGGTTGGGCTTGATGCCCTGCAACGCTTTTTGCCGGATAGCTGCCCTTGTTCTCGACACCCCGCCCATTCTGCACCCGTAAGCGCGACAAATCTGCCGGAGCGGCCAAGTTTGTTTTGCACGCCCCCGGCGCAAAAACATACACACATTGCCCCGCGCTCCAACCCGCCTTGTGTGTATACACACTGCACCCCGCGCTCCCTGCATTTCATCCACCCTTCCACACGAAATCATAGGTTCGCCCGCCACAATTGTTGGAACACAGGTGGGACAAAACGCATCTTTTGCGTTGCCTAGGGGGATGGGAGTTGGTAGAATGGGGGCAGATGCTATTCGAGAAGAAAGAGCTGACGTCCAAGGGGCGGTTGATGGTGCTGGAGCGGCTGTTTGAGCAGGCGGCGACGCGCGGTGGCGCGGCCCCGCAGCCGGGGCATGTTCCCGTGGAGACCCTGCATGCATACGGGGAGTTCGAGACGCACGCGCGCTACCTGTTGGAAGCGGCGGCCAGCCAGCAGAACACCGCTGTTCGCAAGGCCCGGCTCAAACGCCTGGAAAAGGCGCTCAATTCCCTGCCGGACACCTTGATGGCGAGCCTGCCCGTGGGACCGGGCGGCAACTGGCTCGCCTTCTACCGCTCGCTCACCAAGTTCCTCTCCCTCATGGACGAGGCGGAGATAGCGCTCGACGAGGACGAGTACACCACCTTCATCCAGAAGTTGATTCAGATGGCGGGCTCCGTGTCGGATGCCTCTGCGGTGAAGGTGGATGGCGGCTCCATGTTTGCGCTCATGCTCATCCAGAACGAGATGCTGCGCTCCCGCAAACCCAAGCGCAAGCCCCGCCGCATGAGGCGCAAGCCCGCCAAGCGCGCCAAAACGGCGCACGCCGTCACTCCTTCTTCTGCTCCGCAGCGCGGATAACCTCCGCGTTGGGGTCGAATCCCGGCGGAGGGTCGGTGTTGGTGTAGCGCTCCAGGTATTCTTTGGCACGGGCATCCCCCTTGTCAGCCGCCTTCTGCCACCATTCGCGGGCGGCGGCGCGGTCCGGCTCCACGGTGCCGGTACCGGCATAGAGGATGAGCCCCAGGCGCACCTGGGCATACGTGTCGCCGTCCTCCGCACGGGTTCGCAGAACAGATACCATATCCAGGGCGCGCGCCTTGATTTCCTCCGGCGTGAGCTGGCTCTCCGCCGGGGTGTCCGCAACGGCTGCATCCTGCTCCGCCACCTGGCAGGACTTGGAGATGGCTGGGAGAAAAAGGGCAAGCGCGGCGGCGTAGAAGGCCATGAGGTGCCACATGCTCACCTTCTTGCGGCGGCCTATGAAAAACAGGCGGGGCCGCACGGGATACGCGTTTTCACGCTCGTTGCGGCGTTTTTGGGAGCCGCGGTTCTCACGGCGCTCGCGACCGTGCCGGGCGGAAACGCGGATATGGCGGCGCATGGCGGCCAGCTCCGGGGCATCCGCATACTTGCGGTCGCGCTCCAGGTTGGCATCGTACGCCTCCCTTTCCTGCGGGTCTCCCAGAATGCGGTAGGCTTCCACCACAGCCTTGAACCGCTCCTCTGCAGCGGAGTTGCCAGCGTTGCGGTCCGGGTGGTACTTCATGGCCTGGCGGCGGTACGCAGCCTTAACCTCCTCCTGCGTGGCAGAGGGGGAAACATCCAAAAGCTGGTAGAGGTCGTCACGCATGGCATTGGGCGGTCACAAAATCTGCAAAGGTGTGGGCGGGTTTCCAACCGAGCGCACGGAGGGCGGAACTGTCCACGGCGCGGGAGCCGCCGCCGCGGCAGGAATAGGCGGCATCCTCTGCGGATGCCGGAATGCCGGTGAGGCGTTCCAACAGGGCGTACGCCTCCGCCTTGGTGAAAGATTCCCCGCTCACGGCATAGCAGCGGGATTCCCCGCATGCGGACAGCAGCAGCAGTGCGCTCACGGCATCCTGCACATGCAGGTAGTTGAGCACGCGGCCGTCCTCCCCTGCCAGCCGGGGCTCACGCGCCAAATGGCGGCGCAGCAGTTCACAGCGGCCGGGGCCGTACAGTGGTGCCAGACGTGCCACCACCCCGCCGCGGGCCAGCACGGCATCCTCCGCCGCGCGCAGGATTTGCCGGCGCTCGCCACCGGCGCGCTCCGCAGAGGTGGATGAGCAGAACACCACGCGCACGCCCTGCGGCAGGGCTGCCACCACATCCGCATACGCATGGCGGTACGCCTCCGCATCCCCGCCGTGCGTGGCAGTGCAGCAGAACACCAGCTGCGGTTGCAGCAAATGCCCTGCGCGGGCCAGCACGGCGGCATCCGCCGCATCCCCGCAAACGTTTGCGGGCACGGCGCTGTCAATGCCTACGGCATGCGGCAGCGCGCGCAGCAGGCAACTCCCCAGGAAACCCGTGCCAAGCACCCAGGCAGGGCGCGGCTCCATGTGGGGCGGCGCGGTCATTGCGGGCGGTGTTTCCAAATCAGTTCGGCAAGCTCCAAATCACCGGGCATGGTGATTTTCATGTTGGGGCCCACCTGCACCAAACGGGTTTGAACCCCGGCGGCCTCCACGGCGGAAACCTCGTCCGTGACTGCCAGGCCACGCGCCTTCACGGTGCGGTAGGCTTCCTGCAACAGGGGCAGCTTGAAAACCTGCGGCGTCTCCATGCCCCAAAGGTGATCGCGGCTCACCGGCTCCGGCAGCGTGCAATCCGCAGCATCCGCGCGCTTGAGCGTGTCCACCACCGGGTGGGCGCAGGCGGCCGCCCCGGTCTCCCGCGCGGCCTCCGCGCAGCGGCGGATACCCTCCGGCGTAATGAGCGGACGCGCGCCATCGTGCACGGCCACCAGCTCCGCCTGCGGCGGCAGGGCCTGCAGCCCGGCGCCCACGGAATCCTGGCGCTCGGCTCCGCCATCCACGCGGGTCACGGGAATGGGGAAGCGCGCAGTTGCCAGCCCGGTGGTCTCCCAGCGCTCCGGCGGACACACCACCACCACGGCATCACACCCGGCGGCAACAAAGGCATCCACACTACGGCGCAGCACCGGAACGCCGTCCAGATGGGCGGCGAGCTTGTCGAACCCGGCCCGGCGCCCGCTTCCGGCGGCTACGATAACGGCACAGAACATGGCGGTACCTGTCAGGAAAGCCTGGCTCCCACAAGCTTGGAGAGCACCTTGCCGGGGGCGCGTCCCTCCGTGCGGGCCTGCATCTCCTTCATCACGCGGCCCATGTCCTTCTTGGTGGCGGCGCCCAGCTCTGCAATCACCGCCTCCAGGATGGGCAGGATTTCCACCTCGTCCATCTCCTTGGGCAGGAACGCAGACAGCACGGCTATCTCCGCCTTCTCCTTGTCGGCGGCCTCTGCGCGGCCCGCCTGCTCGAACATAACGATGGAATCCTCGCGCTGCTTGATCTGCTTGCGGATGACCGTCATCACTTCCTCCTGCGGCAGCTCGTCATGCACGTTGCCCTTGGCAATCTGGGCATTCTGCAGCGCGGTCTTAAGCCCGCGCAACGCCCCGAGCGCCACGGCATCCTTCCCGCGCATCGCTGTCTTCATCTGTTCGGTAATCTCCTCGTATATGCTAGCCATAACATGTCTATTTAACCATGATTCCCCCAAGATACAAGCCGCAAATGCGTCCACCGCCCGCAGCACCACACGCAAACCCCATTTTACGGGATGAGAAAAAAGGCGCCCCGGCCCAGATTGGCCGGCGCGCCTGAAAGCTGTGTTTGTGCTTCTGAACCTATCAGGCGGCAATGCCGAAGTGGCGCTGGATGTCCTCGAAAATGCGGTCGCGCAGGCGGCGGGCCTTTTCGATATCACGCGTCTTCAGGGAGAAGCGCAGGCGTTCTGCTGTGGCATCCGGCTTGTGGACGGTGACATGGCACCACCACACACCGCGGTTGTTCCACAGATGGTGGTTCAGGTTCTCATCGTTGATACGAAGAGCAATCTTTGTATGTTGCGGAGTCATGATCTTTAATGCTTGTTAAAGCAGGATTGGTTGTGTTGCACCCGCGCCCGAAACGTTTTCGAAGGTGGGTACCTGCTGTTGGCGTATAGACACCGCAGGCGCCCAAACCGTTCAAAAAAATTTTAGTAGAGGATGCCGGCCTTCTTCAAGGTATTGAGCGCGCCGTTCTTGGAGATGGTGCGCAGGGCCTTGCAGGAAAGCTTCATGCGGATGTAGCCGCCCTTGCCGCCGTTGAGCTCGGGCACCCAGATGCGCTTCTCCTGGAGGTTCGGGTAAACCGTGCGGTTGACGGTCTTGGTCACGTGACGACCGATACCGCCCTTCTTCTTGGCAAGACCGGAACGGTGGATGCGGCGGCCCTTGTGGGGCATGGCAAACGTAATATTGCAGATTCTGGACATAAATTTTACTGGCGGTTAAGTTCTTGTGGGCGGTTATTATACACGGTTTCTCCACCGCGTCAAGCAAAACTATCCGATTTTTTCCAAAAACTCTCCCGGCGGGTGCCGCAGCCCTTCTGCGGTAGGGCGCAAAAACGTGTAGACACGCACGCGCGCATAAGGTAGAATGCCCGGTGAACGGTGGAATGTGTCCACCTGCAAAATTTAGTTTCAAAATTAAAACAAAAAAGAAAAGGCCGTGCGCCTGAACGGATGAAAGGCCGGGATGCAGCAAGGCATCTCACCCGAACAAAGCAATGAAAACGAAAAAAGGAATCATGGTGGCCATCCTGGCCTGCTCCTCCCTGTTGGTAACCTCCTGCTACGAAGCGTACCCGGCGTACGGCGGCGTGGCCGTGGGCGCGGGCCCCGGCGGCGTGGGCGTCTCCGCTTCCGCAGAATGGACCAATGCAAGCTACGATGCCAGCGGCTACCCGATATACGGATACAGCTACGGGCGCCCCGTGTACGGCTACACGGCGGCAGGCGTGGCCATCTTCACCCTGGCGGCGCTCACCACCGCATACTACCTGCCCTGCTGGGGATGCGCCCACTGGTGCCACCGTCACGACATCTATATCCACTACTGCCCGCGCCACCACCACAAGTGCTGGGCGCCGGACCGCTGCCCGCGCGGCCACCACCCGCATGTGCGCCCGCACCACGATGGACCGCATCCCGGCAAGGGCGTGCGCGTGAAAGAGCCCAGCCACCGCGGAGTGCCGGATAGCGGGCGTCCCCAGCAGCATGGCAGGGACCAGCGCGGTATGAACCACGGCCTGCAGCCCGGCAGGGACCAGCGCGGCATGAACCACGGCCTGCAGCCCGGCAGGAACCAGCGCGGCATGAACAACCCCATGCAGCCCGGCAAGGACCAGCGCGGTATGAACCACGGCCTGCAGCCCGGCAGGGACCAGCGCGGCATGAACAACAACATGCAGCCCGGCAGGAACCAGCGCGGCATGAACAACCCCATGCAGCCCGGCAACAACCAGCGCGGCATGATAAACAACATGCAGCAGCCCAACCGCGCCAACGGCCGCATGCAGCCGAATATCATGCAGCCCAACCGTGCGAACAACCGTGTGCAGCCGAATATCATGCAGCCCAACCGCGTGAACAACCGTGTGCAGCCCGCCAATATGCAGCGCAACGGCATACAGCGCGGTATGCAGCCCTCCAACATACAGCGCGGCGGCTTCCAGCCGGCATCACGCCCCAACCGCATGCAGACCATCAGCACTCCCGGCGGAACCATGCGCAACTACGGTCCCGGTGGCGGGGCAGGCCGCTCTGCGTTCACCGGCAGCAGGGTCGCCGCCCCCTCCTTTGGGGGTAGCCGCGCCGCCGCCCCCTCCTTTGGCGGCTCCCGCGTCCACTCCGCCCCCAGCATGGGCGGTTCGCGCGGCATGAGTGGCCCGCGCGGCGGCGCCGGCGGTTTCGGCCCCCGCGGCCGCCGCTGACAAAGCCCCACTCACTTGAAAATTCGCCCCGGTTCCCGCAAGGAGGGAACCGGGGCCTTCTTATCATCTCACCACCACCTAAAACCTGCCCCACGGTGTCCGCATTCGCGGCGCAGAATGCGTCAGCCCGCAGGAGCCCAAAAGGTGCTTGCAAACCTGTGAATTCAATCTTTTGGACACACAGCCGAACTCAAAACAGTTGGCTGCAAATTGAAATTGGCTTGCGTTTTCGCTTTGAATCCTATATTCAAGTGGAGAGATTGCGCGCTGCGGGCGTACTTCAACCATGAAAAAGACAATTGCACTCATACTCCTGCTCAGCGGGCTCTCAATGGCGGCCCGCTCGGAAACACTGACCTGGAAAGGCTCTGAGGGCCACATGACGTGGAACACCGAGGACAAAAACTGGTTACAGGGGGGCACCCCTGCCAATTATGCAGACAGCTACGCCGTGGAGTTCGGAGACACCGGCTATGGAGAGGTCACGCTGGCGGGTACGCTTGCCCCGGCGAGCGTATTGGTAAACAACAGCTCCAACCACGACTACACATTCTCCGGCAATGGTCAGCTCACCGGCACCATGCAGCTTACCAAAAACGGCAGCGGAACGCTGACCGTCAACACCGCCAATGAGTACACGGGAGGTACGATGATTGCAAACGGCAAGGTGGTAGTGGGCAGCGACAACGCCCTGGGTTCGGGTACCATCACATTGGGCAACGAGACCACGCTGAACCTTGGCAACCACTCCCTCTCCAACGTTGTCACCACGGAAGGCAACGCCTCCATAGGCAGCGGCACGCTCAACGGCAACCTTACCCTGTGCTCAGATAAAACACTCAACTTGACCGGCAATCTTGACGGCACAGGTACCATCCTGATAGATACGTGCATAATCAACCTCAACGAATACACCCTCTCCAACAACGTTGTCGTAAATAGCTGGCTCTCTATCGGCAACGGCACGCTCAACGGCAACATCACCATGAATGGCACATACCGGCAGCTCTTCCTAAGGGATGACCTTGGCGGCACAGGCACTATCACCATGGAGGGTAGTGCCGCATTGGTGCTGCTCGGTCACACTCTCTCCAACAACGTTGCCTTGAAAGGCTCTGCCTCCATCACCAGCGGCACGCTCAACGGCAACCTTGACGTGGACGCAGGAACAAAGCTCTCCATAGAGGGCGACTTGAACGGCACGGGCACCATCACCCTGGGCGAAGATGCCACGCTGAACCTTAACAAACACATTCTTTCCCATTCCGTCACCCTGAGCGGCACAGCTTCCATCACCGAAGGCACGCTCAACGGCAATCTCTCCGTGGGCGAGGACAAGACTCTCACCCTCATTGGCGACCTTGACGGCACGGGCATCATCACCCTGGGCGAAGATGCCACGCTGAACCTTAACAAACACATCCTTTCCCATTCCGTCACCCTGGGCGGCACAGCTTCCATCACCGAAGGCACGCTCAACGGCAATCTCTCCGTGGGCGAGGACAAGACTCTCACCCTCAT
>JAZLHB010000027.1:0-8714 GCA_045616565.1 Akkermansia sp.
CGCGGTTGTTTCTACAATATGTCTCGGTGGCACGCCACCCCGTCAACTCCAAGGCTGGTATTATGTTCACAACCAATTCTAGCACACGAGTCTAGGGGGGCGTGCCGCTTTTCTGCTCCGCTACAAATCTGCCGGAGTGCCGAATAACAATCCATTTGAGCTGCCGCGCACCAGGATAGGGCTGGGCGGCGTGCGGTTGATAAACGTGGCCGGGGCTATCCACCCGGAGAGCGCATTGAAGGCACGGCCCGGCATGCACCCCAAAACCGGCAAACCCTACGGCAAGCCGCCGAAAAACACCATATCCAGCGCCCAGGCTGCGGAGCTGTTGGGCATTCGCCCGGTTTCTGCGCGGGCCCGGCTGAACCGCTGCAAGGTGCGCAAGTACCTGGTGCAGCTGCCGGGTGGCCCCATTGCGGCATATTGGCTGAAAAAGAGGGTGCTGGCGCTGGTGCGGGGGCAAGCTGCCGTGCGCAGCGGGGTGCCGCGCGGCATGGTGGGCTGGCGGCAGGCTGCGGAACTGCTGGGGCGCTCCCGCTCCACGCTTCTGCGGCATGCCGGAAAGGGCAGGGTGCGCACACGGCGTGTGCGGCAGGACTCGGGGCACGGCGTACATACCGTTTGCTACTACAACGTGGCAGACCTGAAGAAGCTGGCGGCCTACCTGCGCCTGTGCTGCGAGCTTGAGCTGCAGCGCCGCAAAGGCACCCCCGGGGGTACGTGACAGGGCTGCCACGCCCGCTGCGCACCTGCGGAGAAAGCGCAAGAACCCTCCCTTGAATTTGCTTTCAACGAAAGTTCCGCAGACCGTGACCGATTTTTAGAGATAGCCGAGACGGTTCATGACGTGCCAGAGGAAAGGAGACTCATGCTTGAAGAATGAGCCTGTGATGTCTCCCTTGAAATAGTGCAAAATGCGGGTGCGGCGCATCCTGCGGCTGGCTTCGTTGTTCAGGTCGAGCTCCTCTGCGGTGTCCCGCACCTTGGTTTGCAGGTCTGGCGGCAGGGCGGGATTGGGGCGTACCGCCCCGGTGAGCATGTCCACGTCAAACCAATCGTTTTCCACCTCAAAGGGGTCCAGGATATCCGTCTTCTGCCCCTTTCTGCGGTTGGGCGCCAGGCTGCTCAGGCGGAAGTTGCTCCAACTGTATGCTAGGCCGGGGAATTGATGCTTGGGCAGGAAATGATCCACACTGGAGGCGCCGGTTGCATATTCAAAGCGGATACCCAGATAAGCGCACACGCCGCCGTATGCCTTGTAGAGGTCATAGCCGACCTTGGTCCAGCAGGGCTTCCATTTGGTTCTTGGCGGCACGGTTTGCTCGTTTTCCGGGTGGGCGCCATCATACCATGGCTGTTCCAGCAGCCACTTGCTCCCCGGTGTGGCAACTTTATCCGCGAAATCCGGAGGTTCCGGCTGTGGCGTGACGTGGATCATGGCCTTCCTGTCAGTTTGCGATAGATTGCGCGCCACATGAAAAGGTCGTCGTCTTCCAGGCTGAGCGAGGAGGCAAGCTCTTCGTCCATGGAATGCAGTGCAGCCTTGTCCAAAGGCCTCTGCTCCAGCAGGGCGAATGCCTTGGACAAAAGGGCCGCAGTTTCCGGGGAACGGGTGGAGTCCAAGTCGAATGCCTCGCTCTTGAGCCATGAATCCGCCGTTCCCTGTTTGATGAAGGCCCTGTCTGAAATTTTGAGGGAATGCCCGCCGATGAGGTCCAGGTCAATCCACTTGTCCTTGGCTGCATCGAAGAAATCCTCGCAACTGCTCATGACCAAGGGAGAGTGCGTGGTGATGAACATCTGCACATGGGCTTTCTTGTTCAAAGCCTTCACAACATTCAAGAGGGACCCGGTGATAAGGCGTTGCCATTTGGGGTGCAGATGCTGTTCAATTTCGTCAATGAGGAAGATGATGTTCTTTTCCGGCTCTTGGTCCAGCTGTTTGGCGGCCTCAATATGCTCTTGCCAGGCCCACACCAGGCAGTAGGCCAGCGCCAGGATGCGTTTGACTGCCGCAGAGGCGTAAAGGATGGGCAGGTTTTCAACAAGGGGAGTGTTGATGGTCGGGATGTCTCGGGTCTCCTCTATGTCTATTCGCCGCGGTTCCCCCATGGCCAGCGGCTCGTCTGGCGGTGATATGAGCGATGCGACCTGCGAGAAAAGTTCCCATGCCTGGCCGTTCTTGAGCTTCCAGTTGGTAACATCGGTCAAAAATCCCTGTGAGAGATATTTCTTTTCATTCCCGCTGCCGGTGGAGATGCCGTTCCATATTTGGGAGGGGTTGAAAACATAGGCGGGAGCACGCTCCTGAACATCTATGTTGCCTTTCTTTTGCCAGTAGTTCCTTGCTGGATCCCACACGGCAAAGCTTCCGTCCGACATGGCATAGAGGACAAGCCCCGGTATAAGGGGGCGCCCCGCCTTGCCGAGCCACGCCTGCTCCAGGCGGGCGAACGTGCCGGTATAGGGTATGGCTTTCTTGCTCTTGCCGTCCAGGGCGAAGCTGATGGTGGCATTCCCCGGGTTCAAGGGGCGAACCTCTCTGCCGACCGTCAACGAGGGGTTGACCCTGGCCGGCCAGGTGCGTGTCATGGCCCACCAGGCAATATCCAAAAGGAAACTCTTGCCCAAGCCGTTGTCTCCTGTGATAAGGTTGAGACGCTTGGAGAATTTGAACTCCAATTCCGCAGCAGGGCCAATGTTGCGCATCTTTATGTAGTGGAGCATGGGAAAATGACAGGGGAACCGGTTTCATGCTAGCAAAAAGGCTGTGTTTGTCAAGCTCGGATATCGCGGGCATGTACGCGCGCATGGGGCTGTGCGCGGCGCGCGGCCGGTCCGCCCTTTTTTTTGTTTTCGTTCACGTTTTATGTTGATTGTTCACATTCCATGTGGTACTGTGGGAGCAATGCATTGGCGTGTCTGCATTGTCATGCCGCAGTGCAGAATCAAACAGCTGATTATGAAAAGGGAATCTATCATTGCCTTGCTTTTGCTGGCATGCTGCCTGCCGGGTATGGGCATGACAATGCAGCCCGATGGTGCGGATGGGGGCTACGTCACTGTAAGCAACGAGAGGGTGACAGCCACGAAAATACTCGACTATGCGGGCCCCCAGGTTTATTACGCAGGTATCCGAGAGCTGAGTTTGGAGAGCAGTTTCTTTGAAACGGTGGTGCGTTTGGATACCGCGCTGGGGGCCAAGTATGTCTACTTCCAATCAAATGAGGGGTTGTGCCTGGAGGTGGCCAATGAGCATGGTTGTCTCACCCTTACCGATACCGGCTCTGCCCCTATTATCGGCCAAAATTGCCACATTGCCATACGGCTGGATCCCGATACCCCACCCACCGGTGATATCTGCTGGCTTGTTTTCGATGCCTCCAAGCAGCCGTACCGTGTGAGTACGGGCAACAACGAGCCCTTTGTGCTGGAATGTAGCATCCCGGGGCTTGAAAACCGTGGTGTCATTGCCTCACCGGATGATTTGGGCGCGGGAGAGGTGGGCCTGCTGTTTGGCGGGGTGCAGAAGCCGGAGGGCGCAGCCACTGCGTATACGTTTGCCACCTTGTCTGTGGTGGCGCGCATTCCGCAGGGCGCTCCCGCTCCGGAGCCGGTGGGCGGTGCGCTCTCTCTTCTCGGTTTGGCAATCTGGTCCGCCAGCCGCCGCAGACGATGTAGCGCTCATAGTCACTCGTACATGCTTTCAACTTACTTGGGGAGATAATTCAATTTTACACCATGAAAACAAGCAGATATTCCGCCTTCGTTTCTTTCTGTCTCTGTGTTGTGTCGTGTACCTATGCGTATTCGGCAGAGCACCAAATGACGTTTGAGGGGGAGGTGCATACCTCTGATATTATCGTCGGCAAGGATGGAATCTCTAATCAGGATGGCCATATCACCTTTACAAACTATGACATCAGCTTGGCTGAAGGCAGCATGCTCATTGTGGACCAGGACTCACCCTTCGCCCTTTCTAGCTCAACTCTCAAAATCGATGGCGTGCAGGCTGGCATCCTACTGCAGAAGGATATGCAAGTCGGCGGCAGCCAAATCAATGTCCTCAATGGGGCTGATGCCTCCCTGAGTTTGCAAGGGAACTATTGCTACATCAATCAAGGATCTAGCCTGAATGTGGATGGCGGGTCCACCCTGACTCTCACCTTTGCGCCGAGTGTGAATGGCGGCACAAGTGTGTATAGCCTTGTTGGAGAGACTTCCTTAACCCCAAAAGCTGCAATTAGTGTCACAAATAATTCACACCTCGTCATCCGCATGGACGATGTCTGGGTGGAGACGCTCCTCCAGAAACTCTCCACAAATGCCAGCCAGTCGAGTGAAATAATAGCGAATTTTGGTAAATGGACCATCGATGATACGAGCTCTATCACACTGGAAGGTCGATTTATGGATTCCCAATACGGCGCTCTGACTTTGCGCAGCGAGATTGCTATAGCAAAAACGCCCTTTGGCGCCGGGGAAATAGGTCTTAGATGGAACTCCGATGGGAATGGACTATCAATTGTGTACAAGGGGCCGCCCAATCCATACAGCGAGCCGGATCCATACCGCGAGCTGGATGTTTCTACGGCACCCACGATAGATGACGGTACCTTTGATTCCATGTCCGGCAGCACCGGAACAGCCACCATTCAGGGCAAGGTGGTGATTGTAGATTCCATCAGCTTGGGGGAGGGTGCCGTTGCCAAGCTTGACGGTCAGGGTGCCTCTGTTTCGCACGGCGGCATCACAATCAGCAATCGGGGGCAAGCAAATGATGCTGAAATCCGCGGCGGAGAGGCTGGGTTCACCGTAGCGAATGCCGTGGTCTGCGTGAACGAAGATGCCCCGGCGGAGCTAACCATCACTGCCGGGCTGGAAAACGTGCTGCTTGATAACAGCCAGGCAGACACAAAACTGATAGCAAAGGTGGGAGCTGAAAGTTTGGCCGGTATCAGGGTTTCCGGGGGAGAGGTGGAGCTCGTGCCGTTGGAGAACGCTGTGGCGGTCACGCTTGAACTCTTGGTTGTGGCCGATGGAGGAAAGGTTTCCGTATGTGCCGCAGAGGAGCCGGTGCTGCAAGGGGTGAGCGTTCAAGGAAACAACAGCGTGCCGTTTGCCGAGGCCGCTGCGCTGAGCAAAGTTGCCGGGAATGCGGAAAATGCCCTGCTTACGGGAACACCGGGGTTGATGGAAGACCGCGTCTCCGCAGGGAGTCCGGCTTCGTCGCCTGCGTCTGGCATTAGCATCAAGGAAAATGGAACGGCGCAATTTGGAACAGGTGCGGAACTCAATGCCAGCCTGACACTGGAATCGGGCACGCACATGGTGTTTGATGACGTGTTGACCATGAACGGTCAGCTCTCCCTTGGAACGGGGATTATTCTATCCGGTGAACTGCTCGCAAGTATGGGGAGCATGCAGCAAGGGGATGAATTGCGTCTGATTCAAGGAACAGGTGCGGGCCTCAGCTATGCGGAGGACTTGGATGGCAACGCTGCAAACACATATTTCAGCAACATAGATGCAGCTTTCAGAATCATGGCAAACGAAAACAGCTTTGGCCTTGTGATGGCATCTGCTGCCCCTGCGCCTGAGCCCGGAACGGGTGCGCTTTCACTGGCAGCCTTGGCCGCTTTGGTCACCCGCCGCCGCAGGAGGTAGGCACCTATTCCCAAACAAGATACGCATGCCGGGAAGGCATATTCACCTAAAAAATGGCAGATTTGAAGAAGCTGGCGGCCTATCTCCGCCTTTGCTGTGCGCAGGAGCTGCAGCGCCGCAAATGCTACCCTTGGGGTTATGTGACAAGGCCCGGTTGCGGGCCGCCGCCTACCCGGCATTTTCGTGCACCAGTACCTTCACCCGTGCATGCCGCGCCGCGTATTCATCCAATATGGACTGTGAGCCATCCGTGGAACCGCTGTTTACGCAAAGAATCTTCGAGTTTCGGTAGGTCTGCCTCATACGCTCTCAGGGCACTTGCGCAGGTACGGCTCCGTGTTGTACACGGGGATGACGACAGGGATGAACGGGGAGTTCATAAGCGCGCGGCATGCTATTGGGCGGAGGGAAAGAATTTCCTCAACAGAGGGTGGCTGCTCAAAGGCTTGAATGGCACCCATACAAGATGCTTGAACTTGTTTGTGTCGGGAACATAGCAGGCATGCGCCCAGAAGCGGGCAATGCGGAAGAGAAAGGGGGTGCACTCACGCCCGTCTATCAAAACGGGTAGGTAGTATCGGGCAAACCAGCGCAGGGCGCTCTTGGCATAAAGGCAGTGCGCCTGCCGCGCGAGCATGCGGCACATTGCCTGCAGTTTGGACAGTTCATCCGGAATCTTTTTCTTGTGCTGCGCCTGCCAATTCCGAAACTGAAAGCAATGGTTCACCATAATGGCTTCCATCAATACTTTGAAATCCCTATCTCCGCCGCATCTTTGCTCTATCTCATTCCAATTTCGCCACAGCAGTTCTACATATTCATTGCGAAAATTATCCACGCAATTCACAGATATGCCATTGTTATCGAAATTGGCCACAAAGCAATCATAGATTACGGGTGCCCCCCATTTGCGGTATATCTGGCACATCACGTCTGCGTCAGCACAGCAGCGATATCCCTTGGCATCATACCCTCCCAGTTCCCTGTATGCGTAGGCTGAGGCAAAATAAGCCTGGTGGCAGCATGGTGTGTCAAGAAAAATCTTTTCGTAGTTTGGCGTGTGAACGAGACGGCATGTAGAGTTGATTTTGTAGACGCTGGCCACCACGCTCTGGGTCTCCTTGCGGCAAACGGGCAGCACGCAGGGGGCCAAATCCTCATCCGTGTAGGTGTCTCCCGCATTCAAGAAGGCCAGCACCTCCCCGCGCGCCAGGTTGATGCCCTTGTTCATGGCATCGTAGATTCCGCGGTCCGGCTCGGAAACGTAGCGTTCTATCCTGCCGGCGGCCAATTGCTCCGCCAGCCACTCCGGCGTGCCGTCCGTGGATGCTCCGTCCACCACCACATGCTCAATGCTGATTGTGCCCTTGGCCTTCTGCCGCAGCACGCTCTCCACCGTGGGTTTCAAATCCGCCAGCGCATTCCGGCACACGGTGATGACCGTGAGCTGGTACTCTGGTTCGGGCGCTTCTTGAGAGACAACGGTGAAGGGAACAACAGGCATAAGCTGATAGTATAATACAAGGAAAATCGAGTCAAGTGTGCAAAGGTGTAATGCTCACGATGCCCGTACAGACACTTATTCGCTGGCACAAACTTATTCCTGGCAGTTATCCCAAAGATGCCGCCATCTGGCATAATCCGCCCTTTCCTCTGCTATTTGGTCTATACGCTTCTCCAGCCTTCTCTTGTAGCGGGATGGTATAATGGAGCTCAAAAAGCCCAGCATTCCCAATTTCGCGCTGCGTGAAGGAGTTAGGAACATGGTGTATCGGGATGCGACTCTTCTGACAATCTCATCCTTGTATGGTGATTTAAACGCAACTTTCCACCACTCATCCATCAACGGAGAATGAAATTGTTTCCATGGCTTTTGATTGGCTGCATAATGGATAATGCGATATGTTTTGTCCCGCAACAGCGTTCTGCGTTCAGCAATGAATGAGGGCTCAAGCATATTTTCTTCGTACATGTGCAGTGTAAAGTTCCATTCCTCCGGCACCCAAAGAACGCGTTCTTGGCAACAGATGTTCAGCACGCTCTGATCATGCCAATATTTCTTGTTACGCGCGGCCACGTCCAGAAACCGTGCCTCTGTATTCTCCTTGCGCATCTGAGCCAAATTCATGACAATCACGCCGGAATTGAAGCACTGCTTTGCATCCTTCATGCCGATGCTTTCAATGTATGCGCGTGCCCCGTTCAACCACTCGCTGTTCACTGCTTGAATGGGTTTATCGTACGCCGCCGTCACAAGGAGATCACCCATGTCAGTATTGTATAGCTCGGCCACATCCGCATTGCATAGCACATCGCAATCCATGTAGAGGATTTTATCATAATCTGCGCAAATAGAGGAAATATACAGACGGTAGTATGCGGCAATACTTAGGTGACCACGTACCCCGAAAGACATACACGATTCACGGAAAGAGGTCATGTCTATGCAGCGAATGGATATATTGTCTCGCCCCTCACACATACCTTGTAATCTTGGAGCCTCTGCCAGAGAAGCTTCATCGGCAAGAATGATAATATCGTACTTGTAGTCAGGGCTTGCGTGCTCGATGAGACTGAGAATCGCCACAGAGAGGTAGGGTATATAGTTGCCGTCCGAAGCAAATACTACGGGGATGGAAGGAGCTTGCCAACGCGGAGTTATCGTGAACATGGATGTGGTCAGTTAAGTGCAGTGCTGCCTATCAGTATAACGACAGAGTGCTCGTTTGGCAAGTTTTTAGAAATGCGTTGACACACTTTACACTTGATTTTTCTTTCTTCATGCCTCACTTTGTTCTAGAACTTTTATGAACCTTGCCATCATTGGAACCGGATATGTTGGCCTCACCACCGGAACGTGCTTCGCGGAAGTGGGCCACAACGTTATCTGCGTGGACAACAACCAACAAAAGGTGGAATGCCTGCGCCAAGGCAAGATGCCCATCTACGAGCCGGAGCTGGAAGACATGATTGTCTCCAACGTCTCCGCCGGGCGCCTCTCCTTCACCACGGACCTGAACGAGGCCGTGGCCAAGAGCGATATCATC
>JAZLHB010000028.1:0-1454 GCA_045616565.1 Akkermansia sp.
TATGGTGGCCCCAGAAATTAGGACGGTAGGCTAAGCCGGGAAAAGGTGCCGCTTTTGGCAGGAGGGTGTATAATAACCAAGAAAGGATACACATTATGGCACACCCCATACACAAGAGAGGCCGCTACAGCGCGGCATTCAAGCAAGAAGTGGCACTCGAGGCGCTCAAAGGCGCCAAGACGATTCAGCAAATCGCGTCCGACCACGGGATAAGCGCGGATTTGGTGCAAGACTGGAAACGGCAGGCCAAGGAACACCTCGCGGAGGGCTTCAAGCGCAAGAGGAAGACGAGGGAGGCGGAGTTGCAGACACGCATAGCCCACCTTGAACGCCTGCTGGGCAAGAGGGATTTCGAGTTGGATTGGCTGACAAAAAAATCAAGGGAGCTGGGGCTGTAGGGCAGCGCCGCCAGCTCCTAGACCTGGAGGATGACTCGGAAACTGCCCCGTCCCGCAGCCGCCAGTGCGAGCTGTTGGGCCTGCAGCGCAGCGGGACGTACTACAAGCCGCGCGCCCGGGAGGGAGATGCAGCGGCCATGGCGGCCATCAACGAGACCTACGCCAAGGATCCGTGCCTGGGGGCGCGGCGCATGCCGGACGTGCTGGAAAGGCGCTACGGCATCAAGGTCGGGAGGAAGCGGGTTTTGCGCCTGAAGCGCGAGATGGGCCTGCGCACCGTCTACTGCCACCCCCGGACCAGCACCCCAGGGCGCGGGCGGGAGGGGAAGCGCCCGTACCTCCTGGGGGAAATGGAGGCGATAGGCGTGGACGAGGTTTGGACGAGCGACATCACCTACCTGCAAATCGGCAGCAGGAACTACTACCTGTGCGCCGTGATGGACTGGTCGAGCCGGTGCGTGCTGGGCTGGGCCCTCGGGGCGGACATGGGGTTGCCGCTGTGCATGCAGGCGCTGGACATGGCGCTCGGAAGCGGGCGCGTGCCCAAGGTGTTCAACACGGACCAGGGCAGCCAGTACACGTCGCGGGAATGGCAGGAGCGAATGAGTGAGAACGGCATCGCGGTCAGCCAAGACGGAAAGGGACAGTGGGCGGACAACATCGTCATGGAGCGCTTCTGGCGCACCTACAAGCACGAGTTCTTCCTGCTGCGCGAACCGGACGGCCTGGAGGACGCCCGCAGCGCGACGGCCGCGTGGATGGACTACTACAACACCGAACGTCCCCACGCAACCCTGGGCAACATGTCGCCTGAGGAATACCGGAAACGCCGGGGAGCCCCCCCGGCGGCGATTTTTTCAGCGATTTTTCCGCTCCGGCACAGCTCGCGCCGCTGTCGCGGCGCGCCCTCGCTACGCTCGGGCCGCTGTGCCTCCGCTCCAAAATCGCTGAAAAAATGGCTTGACAAACAATACTCCCAAGTTGTATAAGGAACCTACCCTCTGTCAGCGCGGATTAAAGATGGCCGCCAACTGTCAAAAACAGGGAGCCACCATA
>JAZLHB010000029.1:0-14445 GCA_045616565.1 Akkermansia sp.
GGTCGTAGCCGTGTTCCGCCACCAGCGCGGCGGCGGCATCGGTGGGCTCCAGCTTCAGCCCGCGGGCGGCAAGGCGCTTCTCCACGCGGTGCAGCTGAATGCGCACGATGTGCTTCAGGTCCTCCTCCTGCAAGCGGTCAAAGATGATGATTTCATCAATGCGGTTCAGGAACTCGGGGCGGAAGTGCCCGCGCAGCGCATCCAGCGCCTTGGTGTTGCGGGCGGCGGCATCGGATTCTGCCAGAATGAACTGGCTGCCGATGTTGCTGGTCATGATGAGCACGGTGTTGGTGAAATCCACCGTGCGCCCTTGGCCGTCGGTAATGCGGCCGTCATCCAGCACCTGCAGGAGCACGTTGAACACATCCGGGTGGGCCTTTTCGATTTCATCGAACAGGACGACGCTGTAGGGGCGGCGGCGCACGGCTTCCGTCAGCTGGCCGCCCTCATCGTACCCCACGTACCCGGGAGGCGCACCGATGAGGCGCGACACGCTGTGCTTCTCCATGTACTCGCTCATGTCGATGCGCACCATGGCGGCCTCGTCATCGAACAGGAACTCCGCCAGCGCCTTGGCCAGCTCCGTCTTGCCCACGCCCGTGGGGCCCAGGAAGATGAACGAGCCGAGCGGGCGGTGCTCATCCTGCAGGCCTGCGCGGGAGCGGCGCACCGCATCCGCCACGGCCTTCACGGCATCCCGCTGGCCGATGAGGCGGGCGGCAATGCGCTCCTCCATGTGCACGAGCTTCTCGCGCTCGCCCTCTGCCAGGCGCGCGGCGGGAATGCCGGTCCAGGTGGAAACCACCTTGGCAATGTCCGCCTCTGTCACCTCCTCCTTGAGCAGGCCCTCACCGGAGCTCTGGAGCGCGGCCAGGGCTTCCCGCGCCTGCTTGGCATCCGCCTCTGCGGCGGGAATCTCACCGTACAGGATTTCTGAAGCGCGGCCCAGGTTGCCGCCGCGCTGCGCCTGCTCCGCCTCCGTGCGCAGGGCGTCGATGCGCTTCTGGGCATCACGCGCGCGCACCACCACGTCCTTCTCGCTCTTCCAGCGGGCCACCATGGCATCCACCTTCTCGCGGGTATCCGCCAGCTCATGGGTAATCTTCTCCAGCCGCTGGCGGGAATCGTCATCCTTCTCCTTGGCCAGGGCCTGGCGCTCCATCTCCAGCTGCATGGCGCTGCGGTTCAGCTCATCAATCTCGCTGGGCATGGAATCCAGCTCAATCTTGAGCCGCGCCGCCGCCTCGTCCACCAAATCCACCGCCTTGTCCGGCAGGAAACGGTCCGTAATGTAGCGGTTGCTCAGCGTGGCGGCCGCCACCAGCGCGGAATCCGTGATATGCACGCCGTGGTGCACCTCGTAGCGCTCCTTGAGCCCGCGCAGAATGGCAATGGTGTCCTCCACGCTCGGCTCCGCCACATACACCGGCTGGAAACGCCGCTCCAGCGCCGCATCCTTCTCTATGTACTTGCGGTACTCGTCCAGCGTGGTGGCGCCGATGGTGCGCAGCTCTCCGCGCGCCAGCGCTGGCTTGAGCAGGTTCGCCGCATCCATGGAGCTGTCTCCCCCCGCACCCGCGCCCACCAGCGTGTGCAGCTCATCAATGAACAGGATGATTTCACCGTTGGACGACGTGACTTCCTTGATGAACGCCTTCAAGCGCTCCTCGAACTCGCCGCGGTACTTGGCGCCCGCCAGCATGGAGCCGATATTCAGGCTCACCAAGCGCTTGCCGCGCATGCCCTCCGGCACATCGCCATCCACAATGCGGCGCGCCAGGCCCTCTGCAATAGCCGTCTTGCCCACGCCCGGCTCACCAATGAGCACAGGGTTGTTCTTGGTGCGGCGGGAGAGGATTTGCAGCACGCGGCGGATCTCCGCATCCCGGCCGATGACGGGGTCAATCTTGCCCTGGCGGGCGCGGGCGGTCAAATCCGTGCCGTACTTCTCCAGCGTCTGGTACTTGCCCTCCGGGTCCTGGTCCGTGATACGCTGGTTGCCGCGCACCTCCTTCAGGGCATCCAGATAGCCCTTCTCAGTGAGGCCGGCGCCCTCCAGCACGCGGCGCATCTCCGCATCCGCCTGCAGCACGCCCAGCACAAAATGCTCCACGCTCAAAAAATCATCCTTCATGCGCTTGCGCTGCTCCTCCGCAGCCGCCAGCACGCGGTCCAGCTCCGCAGAAACACCGGCACCCTGCACAGAAGCCCCCCGCTGCCGCGGCTGCCGCTCCAGCCACCCGGCAAGCTCGCGCTCCAGCCCCGCAGGTTCCACGCCTGCCTTCTGCAGGATAGAACCCAGCAAGCCGCCCTCTTGGTGGAGCAGGGAAAGCACCACCTCCGCAGGATAAACCACCGCCCTGCCCCCGCCAGCCGCACTCTGCGCCGCCGTGTTCAAGGCCTCAACCATCTTTGTGGTAAAATTCGTATTCATGCCGTATTGACACCTCACACCCCCAAACCGTTCAAAAGAATTATGCGAAGTTGTAAAAAGGTTCAGCAGCCCCAGCGATAACACCAGGGCTTATGCCCGGAGCCCGCGCCCCCATAAGACAGGAACCCGCGCGCTCATGGCACCCACCCCGCCACCAGCTCCGCAATAGCCTCCAAAGTGCTCTCCAAGGAAATCCCGCGCGCATAGGGGAACTTGGCGCTGTACACCTTCCACTGTTCATGCAGCGCGGAGCTTTGCTTCAGCAAGTCCAACCGCTCGGCGGCATCACTCAACACGGCGGCTGTGCCCCTGTGTTCCGCTGTGGCGTGCAGGGCATCCTTAAACAGGGGCGGGCTGAACTGACCCGCTCGGCTCAAGATGTAGACATCGTAAAAGTCTCTGGGGCGCGTGCTCAGCGTGCCCAAGCTCAGGATGGCCTCCACCTTTTCCGCCAGTATGGTTTCCACATTGTAGCCCCAAAGGGATATTTTCGTCTCGTCGCTGAACATGCCGCCGAACTCGTACTCCACCGGATGCGGGGTTATGGCATCTCCCGTGGAGATGTCGATGGATAGCGGCGTAGTTCTTCAGCAAGGCTTTCAATCTCATTCCCTGGGCACTCATAACAGCAACCCCGCAAACATACGCAATTCCTTCTCCACCCCGAACATGGCCCCGTATTGCCCCAGCAGGTGGAGATCCTTCTGCGGGGAAACAGCGTAATTCTTCAGCGCGGCATGCAGGGCCTCCACATTCGCGCGCTTGCTGCAGCGCAGCATGTCGCACAACGTTCGCTCCGCATTGTAGCAGCGCACGGCATTGCCGAACGGCGTCCGCCGCTCCGCTATACCCACAGGATACCAGGCAGGCTTCACGTAAAAGCATTCGCACTCCCCGGCCAACGCGCTGGAAAGCGATGCCTTGCGCGGCAGCGTAACCGCGTAGGCAAAAGGCGCGCGCTCCCCTATGCCGTTCAAGTACAGCGCCGTTTCATGGGAAAACACCACCTTGGATTGGCACAGCTGCAGCGTGTACATCTCATCGTGAACTGTCTCCGGCAACCCGTACACCCCGTGCCTCAAACGCTCCAGCTTTCCCCGCCGTGCGTAGCCCTGCATCATCTGCCGACTCACCCCAAGCTCCGCCGCGCGTGAAACCGTGATGATTCCACCCGTTGTCCCAGCCTCCGCGGCAACCTGTTCATAGAGGCTCACCTCGCATCCACTTTCCTTTGCAACGGCAATTTGCCGAAACGCCGCACAAATGTCAAACATAATCGCAAACTTTTCTCATTTTTGCCCGATAAACAAGCGCTGAATAAGGGGGCGGCGGAACGTTTTTATTCGCAGGGAGATAGTAGTGTGGTGGTAGTAGTGTGTCGCGCGGCCTGGTTGGCGCGTTGCCCCGCCGCCCGCATATTACCCGCAAGAGGGGAGTGTTCCGCTAGCAAATTAGCGTCACTTTTGCCCAAAAGTGACGCAAATTTGCGCGCAAGGTAACCGCGCCCGATATGTTTTTCGAGGTGAAGTTCGCCTGCCCCTGCCTGCCCCCGCCACGGCGTAGACCTGTCGAAGCCGGGTCGGCGGCCTGTCTCAACACCGCCGACGGCCCCGTGCAGGGCGCGCTGCAAGGCGCGGTAAGGCGGGGTGGACCAACCGCAAGGCGCGTTGGCCCCGACAGGGGCGAGGGCGCGAGGGGCGAGCCCGAGTCAACGTAGCGAGCGAAGACGGAAGCCGCGCAGAGGCGAAGACTGATACCTCGTACCTAGTGCATCGTAAATCCATGTGCCTGCCATCCTGCATCCCACCACTCCCCATCCCCAATCCCCTAATCGCACCCCGCCTAACTATACCGCCCTCGGGCAGGCTCATTCTCCTACCACACAAAGTACCACGTCATGAGCCACCACATGCCCAATTTTTCAATCCGCATGCGGGGCGAGTGCAAGGCGCGGTTGCGTGGACCCCCTCGCCTGGCCCACGCACGTGCTGCGCATCCTGCCAGCCTACCGCGGCGCGGACTACGCCGCCCTGCTGCCCGGCAGCCTACCCCTGCCGCAAGCCGCCCCCGCCAAGGAGTGCCGCCTCTAAACGCCCCCGCCTATACCACACCCGTCTACAAGGCTGCCGGTTTAATACTTACAAAATAATGATGACGTTATGCAAAGATGCCAAAGCGTACGGCAATAAGGATTTGCATAATGCTTACAATGGAGAATTTGCCAGCAAAGTATTATACCGCTCGCAAATGCGAGACGCATCGATTGACAATAACATTAGAAAGAACCGCAACAAATAATGACACTAAACGCACTATTATGAATATGCTGGTTTTAGAAAAGGAGGAATTGAAATTAACTTATATCAGCCAATGGTTTTACATTAGCTAAAAGTGTGGCGTCAAGTCCAGAATGCGCAGTGCGATACATATCAAATATTGATTGCATTGAAGGGTTATCCCAATAGATTTTCAAATGTGATTTTGCTCTAGTAATGGCAGTATAAAAAACATCATGAGTAACCAAATCTTCAACATCATCAGTTATAACAATCTTTACAGAATCGTATTCCAAGCCTTGTGCTTTGTGGATTGACACAGCATATGCGATTTGAAATGGCACATCAAATATTTCCGAAGGGGCTTGATCTGCATCTTCATTTCTCTTATAAACTTTAAAGGAGACAAGGGACCATTTATCTGCATCATATTGCGCCCCTTCGGGAATAGGAAGAACAGAACAATCGGCGTTGTCAAAAAGAATAACCTTGTTAACATAAATATGAAATTCAATGCACTCCGCAGAATCAATTATTTTACATATAATGCCTTTTAAATTGTTATTAAATATTCGCTTAAACCTTTCAGTATCTTCAAATAAAATAGGATCTCCAACCTTATATATATGAGCCCCGTATGAAACAGATGGTGACGAATTATTTGCCTGAAAATAAGCATTGATATTATTAATACCATACAGTCCGTTATAATTTAAAGCCAATATAATTTCATCTTCACATACACGTGAAAAAATGGAATTATTAAGTCCTGACAAGTAGTTTGAATGCGCCATGCGCTCCTGAATGTCATCATCTAAATTTCTGACTGCCTCCCAAAGATTTGAAAGAGAGCTTCCAGAAGCCCTGAACAGTTGTTTTAACTCATAATGCGCAGTATCAGGAAGGAATCTATTAATTAGATTGAACCAATTCCCAAAAGTTATTGCTCCCAATTGAAAAGGATCTCCCACTAGAAGAACTCCTTTGCACTTAACCATATTAAGCAAAACTTGCATTTCTCGGTTTGGAATCGTACTGCATTCATCTAAAATTAAGAAATCTAATTCCACATCACTTTCACCTTTATGCTTGCGCAAGAATTTCTTTAAAGTCATGCACTTATCGCTTGACAATCCAGAACATCTTCTTCTTATATTCTCCGTTGCTGGAATTGTATTTGCCAAATAAACGTTATTATATGTTGAAAAGATTTGATTAAAGCACTCTATGATTGTCGTTTTCCCTGTTCCAGCAGGCCCATTCACTATGCATACACCAGATGTGCTGAACATATTTAACATTAAATCAATCTTTTCTTTATTATAATGCGAATACTTATCTAACAAATTGTTGTTAGCATCATTAATTTGAGAATTAACATAGTTGGCGAAATTCTGGATACCTCTTCTCGAACAATCCCTGAGATTATTAATAATAGAAGCTGTGACTTCTGCATAGCCTTCTATATATACGTACTTATTGGCATAAATCTTCAGCATCCTATTACTATGGCCACGCCACAATTTGCTGTTATATTTATCTATCAATGCTTTTGCATCTTCAAGAGTTGTCTTCAAATCATCAAATGTATTGAAAATGCGCCCTTCCTCTTCTGCCTTCATTTGAACTGACTTTGCAAATAATTCATCTTCTCTACCTTCTGGCAGAATTGCCTCCATAACTGTTATTAATTGTGGATTATGATTAGGCAGTGATGAACAAAATGGCATTGAATCGAAAGGTTTGCACTGATTATTAATACAAAGGTTGCCAAACCAATCATTAGGCGTATCTTGAACGACTTGAGAAAGAATATCGTTACTTAAGGTTTCTAATATGTACCTCAACACATTTGTCCCAGGTCGACAGCGAGAAATATGATTTCTGCATTTCTTTAGTATTTTAATTATAATTGGCTCATCAACATTATTCGTTAATATCGTTGAAAATTGATTGAAGTGCAGATTGTCGAATTCTATTATGTCCAACAAATCCTTGGCAGTCGCGGAGATGTACGACATTAGATTTTTATATTCGCGATGCCGGCCGCTCAGAGAGTTTGAAATACCTACTATTTTACCTAGCATATTAATCTCTCTTGGATAAGCCGCAACATCGTAGGATACTAATATGCTATATGGTAATGAGGCTCCTTCAATTTCAAGAATTAATTTAGCAAGTTTGCATTTTATGCGGTAGCATGTATCAACTTCAACACTAGAATATGCTATAATATTTCCTAATTTGCTACTTTTGCGGTGAGATTTAGAAAGCGCAGTCTCATATATAATTCTCCCGCCAACTATGATTGGACGAGACGAAATTGGGTAAAAGTATTCGTCTAGCTCCTCATTGTTCAATCTATATTCATTTATTCCTTTTGAAATTTCGCTATAATATTTCTGCAAATTCTCGTTCTTTGGAGCCAATAACTTTTCTACATTTTCTAACAAGTTTTCGTCAAATTCACTTTTCATGTAGTCGCGCAATCGAATTAGGTACGCTACATACTTTTGAACTACGAATTTCGAATTGTATTCATCTAAAGTATAATGTGATGCAACTTCTGAGATGTATTTTTTTAATCTGACAAGGAAATCCAAACCTTTGATATGGTTCAGTTTCTGAAAAGATGGTAGAATATCTGCATATCTATATTCTTTGCTTCCATCTTTGCATACTATTTTAATTCCTGCAGCTTCAACTAGATTTCTTAGTTGAGATAGCACATTTTGTGAAATATGCCCTCTTTTCTGTTCTTCCATTTCTGAAAGAGTTTTGTATATATTCTCATCTATTATTTTGATTTGTTCGTCTATGGTCATGCTTTTATTTTCCTCAGCCATGCTGATTTTGTCAAGAACTTTTTTCAGGTATTACATTTTGTCTTACAGCGTATTACGCTTCTATTGCCGACAACCATGCGGAATACTGCCATTTAAAATTATTTGAACTTTTTCCTGTTCCTGCGACAAAATCTCCTTTGGCTGGAGGGATTTGAAGTGTTTCATCGGCTCCTTGCAAGTTGCCATCATGCATTGGTTGGGGCTGTTGTTTGTCCGATCTGCGGGAGCATTAGCTCCAGCTTTTTGACAATTCGCTCCTGCTCTGCCAAGGGAGGCAGAGGGCATGGGAGTTTGTGGAGTGTATTGCTTGAAAGGCCCTTGATTCCCACACCTTTGCCGTTTATATACCCCATTTGCTTCAATAACCAGAAAACGTAATAGAAGAACATGATCTCCACACCCACATAGGGGCGAAGCCGGTGAATATGGTTCTGGATGCACATGCTCTCGCCATCTTGCCAGATGGCGGCCCTACCACAATCACCTCCCTCACACACGAGCAAGTCGCCTTTCTGTACGGAACATTTTTCGATTTCTTTCTCGGTGAACAGCATTTCCTTCACCTTGGTAAAATCGAATCGATTCCAATACACGTTTGAGGTAGTGATAAACTTTCGGGTGATGCCGTTCCGCGTTTCAGCCGTTGAATTTTGGGCCTTGCCAGTGTTGTGCATGAATATATCTCCCATACGCACCCATTTCCAGAAATCTGGGATATCGAAGGGGACTTCGTCTTCTGTGATGGAAGGGAGGGGCTTTTCTTTCTTGAGCTTGCCGGCGGCGATGAGCTTCTTCTTTTCCTTCTGGATTTGCTGATAAAGTTCTTCTGCAGTGCCGTCTTCCGGGCGCTGGGGAACCAGCTTGCCTTGGATGGCGCGTTCGAGGATACGCTTGTTCAGCTCGCCCTGTATGGCAGCTACCTTTTCCTGTGAACGCTCTATGGATTCCAATTCTGCAAAGAGAGCGCCGACCTTCTCCACAATGCGCTGCTGCTCTGCCAATGGGGGGAGTGGGATTGGCAATTTACCGAGTAAGCCTTGATTAAGATTATTCATTGTAGTGCCCACACTATCAGCCAACAAATAACTTTGGACATATTGCGAGACATACAGGTGACAAAACCACTGCGTTGATACATAAATTGGATGAATCATGAACGAGCCAGTACCGCACAACCATCCGTTTTCATTTTTCCCTACTGCCGCACTCTTAGCTAAATTACCCCGCCTAGCCAATACAATATCACCGACATTCAATTTATATGCAGCAAGTCTATCGCGCGTTTCTTCACTAATTCTTTCAACCTTCTTTGTTACAATACTACCATCAATGATATTTGTTGGATTGACAACGGGGATTCCTCTGACTGAATAATCACACTTGTGCAGCATAGTTCCAAAGGGGCCCGTGGAAAATCTGGAACATATTGATTGTAACCGCACCCATTTCCAAGATTCAGGGATATCGAAGGGGATTTCGTCTTCGGAGATGGGAGGGAGGGGCTTTTCTTTTTTGAGCTTGCCGGCGGCGATGAGCTTCTTCTTTTCCTGCTGGATTTGCTGGTAGAGTTCTTCAGCGGTACCGTCTTCCGGGCGCTGGGGAACGAGCTTGCCTCTAATGGCAAGGTCAAGAATCCTCTGTCTAAGTGCAGCAACAAGCATGACGGGATCAGAATTGGAGCTGTTTTTTCAGTTCGGCCAAGGCTTTCTGCTGCTTGGCAATTTCCTGTTCCAGCATGCCGACCAAATCTTCCACGGAGCCATCAATGGTATCTTCCTGCGGCTTGATCCACGAAAAATCCAGGCTGAAGTTGGGGCGTTTCAGAACATCCTCATAGCTGAAGCAACGCCAGCGACCATCAGGATTGTCTGCGCTGTATGTTTCCTTGCGTTGGGTGATATCCTCCGCATGGTAGCATGAGACGAAATCATCCAGGTGTTCCCGCTTGAGCTTGTTCTGCACGAGGGTGTGCTTGATGTTGGTGCGGTAGTCGTACACCCAGATTTTTTGCGTGTGGTGCTTCTCGACATCAGGCGGGCACTTGTCGAAGAAAACCACATTAGCCTGCACGCCCTGGGCGTAGAAAATGCCCGTGGGCAACCGCAGGATGGTGTGGAGGTTAAACTGATCCAGCAGCTTGCGGCGAATTTGAGGCCCGGCCGTGTCACCACCCCAAAGAACATTGTCCGGCAGGACCACGGCGGCGCGCCCCGTGGGAGCCAAAACAGCCATAATGTGCTGCAGGGCGTTGAGCTGGGTGTTGGAGGTAACGGCGAAGAAGCGGTCATCCGTGAGAGACACAGATCCGCCCCCTTCCCCTACATTGGCACCTGAACCGAAAGGCGGGTTGGCCAGCACCATATCAAAACTGCGAGCTTCCGGCTCCACTAGGGTGTCGTGGCAGGTGACGGGTAGGTTGGCATCCATCGCTGCACCAATACCATGGAGGTACATGTTCATGGAGGCGAGGCTGACAACAAGCGGGGAGATATCATTACCGGAGAGCCCGCGCTTTTGCAGCCGCTCCAAATCCTTGAAATCGGGATTCTGCTTGCGGATGAACTCGTATGCACCCAGCAGGAAGCCGCCAGTGCCGCAGAAAGGGTCGTGGATGTCAAGCTTAGCGGTGGGACGCATGACATCCACGATAGCACGGATAAGCGCGCGGGGCGTGAAATACTGCCCCGCCCCCTTTTCCGCAGATGCGTTCTTCTCCAGGATGCTTTCGTAAATAGCGCCCTTCACATCGACATCCAGCGCAAGCCACGTTTCCTCATGAATCATCTCCATCACGCGGCGCAGGTGCGCGGGCTTGGTGATTTTGTTCTGCGCATCCTTGTAGATGACGCCCAGAATGTTCGGCTGGTCTGAAAGGGTGTCCAGGGCATCGGCGTAGGCGTCTGCTAGCTCCTCCCCATCGAGCGCGTACAACGAGCTCCAGCGGCAGGATTCCGGCACAAGCGGGTTTTGTTTGTATATTTCCGCCTGTTCGGCGTCCATCTTCAGGAAAAGAAGGTAGGTGAGCTGGGCAACATAATCGGTGAAAGAAACACCTGTTTTGCGGAGGACATCCGCCATTTTCCATACTTTGTCAGCAATGGCCATATTATGCGATAAGGGCTAAGGTAAGTTCAGAGATATAGGAGTGCACATGTTCCTTGACGCACTGCGGGAAGAGAGACGGGTCCACCACCTGCATGCGGTTGACATCACCTGCGAACTGGAAGATGACGGCATCACGCACCTTGTCGAGCACGTCACGCTGGGAATCGGAGAAGGTGATGCCTGCATTGATTTTGCGCCCCAGCCAAAGCTCGTAATTGCGGCGTGCCAGCCGCCCGAAATCATCCAGAGTGCAAACCAGATGGGCAGCATAGCGGACAAGGCTGATGAGGTTGCCTTCCACTGCGGCTTTGCCGAACGGCTCTCGGCATTGCTCCGGGTGCAGGAGCTGGTAGTAGCGCCACAGGGTGGCCGGCTTGAAAAGACCATCCGCCTGCTCCATGGCATGGAGCAGCTCTGCCAGTTGCTCTGCGAGCAAGGGCTCTTGCCGGGCGGTCCCCTGATAGATGAAACGCAGGGCGGCGTACTTATCCTTGTTGGCCTCCAGGAATTCCTCAAAAGCCCTAGTGCGGAGCTCCGCCTCGTTGTGCGTGAAATCAGGTATCTCCGCTAGCACATCCATCTCCTGCGAAAGCAGGATGCCGTGCAAGCGGAGCAAATCATAAATGCGGTTGCGCTTGGCGGACGTGAAGCAGTCGAATAGGCGGTGTGCCGCCTCATCCCATTGCTCGTTCTCCACACATTCAAACAGGCGCTCCGCCATGCGCTCCAAACCGAAAGTGCTGCCTTGCGGGTCTGCCGGATCCGCTGCCAGCAAATCCGCGCCATCCCCAGCCGGAGCATCGGGTAGAGAGAATTGAATGGCGTTCAGCTCCCGGTTGTAGTACAAACGGCGGCACTTCACCGCCAGACGGGTCAAGCGAAGCGCCAATCTGCGCACATCATCCACATCCGGTTCCGATTTGCGCCAATTTGCCACGCTTTCCATGAGCTCCAGCAAGGCGACATGACGCCCGCCGCGCAGCGTAGGCTGGGGAGTAACCTTGACGTGCTCCGTCACGCCCACGGCATCCACCAGGTAGAACAAATCCTTTGAAGTGGCATTGGGTGTCACATTGCGCAGCATGCTGTCCTCAATCACACGGCAGCCCCGCCCCACCATCTGCTCAAAATAGATGTTGCTGCGAACATCCCGCATGAACAGCAGCACTTCCAGCGGGCGAATATCCGTGCCGGTGGCGACAAGGTCCACGGTGACGGCAATGCGGAACGCGGAATCCGTGCGGAACTCGCGGATGAGGGATTGGGAAGTTGTACCCGTGACCGTGCAGGTGATTTTCTGGCAAAACTTATCGCCGCGCCCGAACACCTCTTTGGCTATTTTGCAGATTGTCTCCGCATGGGCATCCGTTTGTGCAAAAATGAGCGTCTTTGGAACATTGCCATCCCATAACTCCTCGTAACACTGGCGATGAGCCGGTGCAAGTGTGATAAACAGGGGATTGCGGGAGGCCGTTCTGAAAAGTTGGGTTTAGGAATTTCTCGCTTTTGCGGCACTGGTGTCCGTGTGCTGTCCCATAGTTAACCGAATTGCAGCTCTTCAAACCCGGGCAAATAGGGCATTGACGGACATAGGTCCGCCCTCGGCAGGCGTTTTGCTGTCCCATAGCAGGAGATGAGGACGGCGAGGTTGCGCATGCTCCACACCACGCCCTTGACGAGCGTGAAGAAGTGCTTGAAATCTTTCCGCCAGTTGGTCAGCCATGCCTTGAGGCGCAGCAGGAGGTAGGTGAGCATGGCGGACCAGAGCTGCCACTCGATGGCGTTCCTGTTGTAGCCGATGAAGGTCTTGAGCTGCAGGGTCTGCTTGATTTCCTTGAAAAAGGTCTCGATGGCCCAGCGGCTGCGGTAGAGGTCGCACACGGAGCCCGCAGTCCACTCGAAGTTGTTGGTGAGGAAGGTGAGCAGTTTGTCGTTGTCGGCACTGTCCTTCACCCAGGCGCGCACGAGGCGCAGGTGTCCCGGGTGGAGCGAGCGGCTCTTCCGGCCCACCAGCACCACCTCCTTGTCGAACACGATGCGGCCGTTGCGGCTGCTTCCCTTCGCGAGGTTGCGCACGGTCCTGAACTTTGCGTTCTCCTTGGCGCGGGTGACCCAACAGATGCCCCGCTCCGTCAGGGTGTTGAGGTGTGCATAGGCCACATACGCCTTGTCGAACACGGCGGTCTCGCCGGCCTTCATCCCCGCGCACAGCTCCACCATGTAGTTGGCGTCGTGACCCTTGGCGGGCTCCACGATGATGCGCACCGGCAGGAACGAGGCCGTGTCGAGGCTTAGGTGCATCTTTGCCGCAGCCTTGCGCTTGCGGTGCTGCGCCCAGTCCATGCAGTTGGCTATCAGCTCGATGGTGGTGGAGTCTATCGCGCGCACGGCGCGCTTGAAGCGCTTGGGCAGGCGGAAGAAGCAGCGCTCCCCCCGCCCGAAGAACTTCGGGTGGCGCACCTTGAGATCTTCAACCACGGCCTCGTAGATTCCCTTGATGTACTCGCTGCTGCGCTCGCGATTGGCGCGCGACAGCGTGCTGCGCGTGGGCGGCACGGCGTTCCTGATGGCGTTGAGCTCGTAGGCGTGAAAGCTCAGGCCGTCGCAAACATCGTTCAAGCTCAGGCAATTCGTGCTGTGGCAATACACGAGCGACACCGTCTGGCTCCACACGTCCAGCCTGCGCGCCGTGTCGCGCTCCCCCAGCCGGGCTTCCACCTGCCGGACGACTTTCGCAACAAGATGCGGCGCAATTTCCTTGCACAGCTGCCCCAATACCGATATACTCCTCTTGGCGTTTGCTTTTGGTTTCATATTTCCGATTATGAGTGTAATCGGACACAAAGTCAAACGCCTCTCTCTTTCTCTTGCCCGTCCCTTTTATGGGATGGCAATGTCTTTGGAATATAATTGGCATCGTACACGGGGTCATTGCTCCGGCGCTGCGGGTAAAGCTTCGTGTAAATGGAATCCCGGTAGGTTTCCAGAATGAGGCGGATTTGGCTGGGAGCCTCCACACGGCGGTTGAGCTCCTGCTTTTGATATTCCTCCTCCCTAACCAGCTCGATTTCCTCCAACTGTCCCGTATACTGGTTTTTGCGGTAGTTGCCGAACTCTGCATCAGGTCGAATGACGCCGCCATTCTCAGAGATACGCGTTTTGATGCGGAAAATCGTGTAGGGCACGTTCACGCCATCCTGCACGGATTCCGCATAAGTGTACCCCGCTACGCGGTTCTCGTTGAAGAAGGCGTGCGTCTGGGGTGTAGGCGTAGCGGTCAAGCCAATGAGCGTGGCGTCGAAATACTCCAGCACGCCGCGCCATTTCTTGTAGATGGAGCGGTGGCATTCATCCACAATGATGAAATCAAAAAACTCCGGCGGAATCTTGCTGTTGTACAGGACCTCCTTTTGCGGTTCATCCAAGCGTTCTCGTTCCCAGGCGGACTCATCTTCGTCCTCCGGTGCAAGAGGAATGCCGGAAAGCAGGGAATACACGCGCTGAATGGTGGAAATCACCACCTTGGCGCCCCGCGGTATCGTAGCGCCCCGCAAACGCTGCACCACATATTCCTCCGTGAATTTGTTCCCGCTGTCAGGTGAGGTCCAGCGGCTAAACTCACCAAGGGCACCATCACCCAAATTCGGGCACTCCGGCAGATTTGTAGCGGAGCAGAAAAGCGGCACGCCCCCCTAGACTCGTGTGCTAGAATTGGTTGTGAACATAATACCAGCCTTGGAGTTGACGGGGTGGCGTGCCACCGAGACATATTGTAGAAACAACC
>JAZLHB010000030.1:0-30674 GCA_045616565.1 Akkermansia sp.
CGCACCCGAAGGGGCCAGTAGCCTCGGGTGTCAACCCGTGGGTAACCAACGGCGGCATGTCTCGGCACGGGAACCCCGCCTCGTCACGCCGTAGCCTTGGCGGCGGCGGACGGATGGCGGGGTGGCTCCGCCATCCCGTTGCACATCTCTGGCTGCCTTTACTGATAAAATCTAAAGAGGGGGGCTTCAATTTTGGGCGATTTTCCTAACGATTACCCATCAGCTCGCTGCAAGACAGGGAAACAATCTTTGGGACACATGCGTAATGCCTCAAAATAAAAACGCACCGAAAGGGCCCGCAAGCGGGAAACCGCAACTTTTCTGCTTGACCCGAGAAGGGGCAGAGAGTAGAATACCGCTTTGAGAGATGAGAAATCTTTGGCACAAGACGGTGTACGGCGCGGCGGCGCTCCTGATGTTGGGGGCGGCGCCCATGCAGGCGGCAGAGCACGCGGAGGGCTTGACCACGGATGCGCCCGTGCTTTGGAACATCGACCTGCCGTTCTGGCCGGGGCACTCGCTTCCCATCAGCAATTCGCTGGTGATGTTCTGCCTGGCGGTGGTGGTGCTGACCATCCTGCTGCGGCTGGCCACGCGCAAGATGGCGCGCATACCCGGCAAGCTGCAGAACTTTGTGGAATGGGTGTTTGAGAGCCTGTACAACTTTGTGGAGAGCCTTACCGGCCCATACCTGGCCAAGAAATACTTTTGGTACTTTGCCAGCATCTTCCTGCTCATCCTGGTGAGCAACTATATGGGGCTCATTCCCGGTGTGGGTGAAATCACCTACGATGGCAAGCCGCTGCTGCGCGGCGCAAACGCGGACCTGGGCGTGACGGTGTTCCTGGGCTTCTTCTATGCGCTGCTGTGGTTCATCTGGAGCATAGCGGAGCAGGGGCCGTGGCACTTCCTGAAGCACATCTTCGGCCCCAAGGGCGGGCTCACGGGCGTGCTGAAATACCTGCTGATGCCCATCTTCTTCTTTGTGGGCATCATTGATCTCATCTCCATAGCGGTGCGCCCGGTGTCGCTGGCCGCGCGACTTTTCGGCAACATCTTCGCCGGTGAGGCCATCATGGAGAAGATGGGAGAAATCAACTTTCTGGCGGTGATGCCGTTCATGGCATTGGAAATCCTGGTGGGCTTTGTGCAGGCCCTGGTGTTCCTGATGCTCACGGCCCTGTTCCTCTCCACCCAGGTGGGCGGCGAGGAGGAAGAGGAGGAGAACCCCCAAACCACCGCATAGAGAAAAATTTCCCCCGGCGGATCATGACCACGTGAGGCCGGGGGTTCAACAAAGAGAAACAGAAACCAAAAAAAATACATTATTATGGAACCCTCAGTCATACCCGCAATCGGAGCAGGTCTCGCAGTCGTCGGTGCCGGCATCGGCATCGGTCTCATCGGCCGCGGCGCCTCTGAAGCCGCCGGCCGCAACCCCGCCGCCTTCGGCAAGATCCTCGCCCTTTCCATCGTGCTGGCCGCCTTGGTGGAAGGTGTAGCTTTCGTGGCCATCTTCATGGGCACGAAGTAAAAAGCCCGTGTGCCGCGCGCGGCAGCCCCGCCGCGGCACCGTTCCCTTTCCAAAATATTTCACCGTATCACGCCATGCCAATCTTCCTCGCCTTCGACCTCCAGGAATTCGCCTCCAAGTTCGGCCTGCACACGGAAGCCTTTATCGCGCACTTCATCGCCTTCGCCATTGTGGTGGGGGTGGTGGTGTTCTTCGGCATCAAGCCCATCATGGCCCAGCTGGAGGAGCGCCGCAAGCGTATTGAGGAGGGCGAGGCCATGCACGCCCGCTCCGAAAAGGAGCTGGCAGACGTGAAGGCCACCGGCGAGAAAATCCTCACCGAGGCCCGCGATTCCGGCAAGAAGGAGCTGGATGCCGCCCGCCAGACCGCCGCCCGCCTGCAGGCGGACCTCTCCGCCAAGGCCACCGCAGAGGCGCAGACCGTCATCGACAACGCGCACCGCCAGGCCGCCATGGACAGCCAGCGCGAGAAAGAGGCCCTGAAGGGCGAATTCGTGCGCCTGGTGGCCGCCGCCACCGCCCAGGTCACCGGCAAGGTGCTCACCGAGGAGGACCACCGCCGCATCAACGACGAAGCCATCAACAACCTTTAACCCCAGATGAAGATCAGCAAGGAAGTACAGGCCCAGGCGCGCCGGCTCATGCGTGCGTGCATTGGCGCAGACGGCCTGCCGGACGAGGCGGCTGTGCGCCGCGTGGCGGCCACGCTGCAGGAGCGCAAGCCCCGCAACTATGTGCCCCTGCTGGCCGCCTTCACGGATTTGCTGCGCCTGGAGCAGGCGCGCCGCACCGCCACCGTCACCAGCGCCGTGCCGCTCACGGAGCAGCAGCAGGCCGCCATCCGCGCCCGCCTGGATGCCCGCCACACCGGGCTGGAGTACGAGTGGAAGACGGATCCCTCCCTGATTGCCGGGCTCACCGTGAAGGTGGGCGACAACGTGACGGACGCCTCCGTGAAATCCCGCATCGACCGCCTTTCCCGCATCTCCTGACCCTCCCCAAGAACCATTTTCCAAAATCGAACGCGTATGAGCAACATCGTACAAGAACTTGAAGCCCAAATCCGCAACATCACCACGGAAGCCGCATCCGAAAACGTCGGCACCATCAAGGCCATCGGAGATGGCGTGGCCCGTATCGAGGGCCTCAGCAACGCCATGCTCAACGAGATGATCGAGTTCCCCGGCGGTGTCATGGGCCTGGCCATGAACCTGGAGGAGAACGAGGTGGGCGCCGTGCTCATCGGCAAGGGGGCCGACCTGAAGGAGGGAGACACCTGCAAGACCACGGGGCGCCTGCTGCAGGTGCCCGTGGGCCCCGGGCTGCTGGGCCGCGTGGTGGATACGCTGGGCAACCCGCTGGACGGCAAGGGCCCCATTGAGGCGGCGGACTACTACCCCGTGGAGAAGATTGCCTCCGGCATCATCTCCCGCCAGGGCGTGAACCAGCCCGTGCAGACCGGCATCCTGCCCATCGACGCCATGATTCCCATCGGCCGCGGCCAGCGCGAGCTCATCATCGGCGACCGCTCCACCGGCAAGACCGCCATCGCCATCGACACCATCATCTCCCAGGCCCGCCAGAACAAGCGCGGCGAGGAAAGCGGCGACGAATCCTTCCGCCCGCTCTACAGCATCTACGTGGCCATCGGCCAGAAGCGCGCCAACGTCTCCCGCCTGGTGGCCAAGCTGGAGGAAAGCGGCGCCATGCCCTACACCATCGTGGTGGTGGCCTCCGCATCGGACTCCGCCGCCATGCAGTACCTGGCACCCTACGCCGGCTGCGCCATGGGCGAATACTTCATGGACCAGGGCAAGGACGCCCTGATTGTGTACGACGACCTCTCCAAGCACGCCGTGGCCTACCGCCACGTGTCGCTCATCCTGCGCCGCCCCTCCGGCCGAGAAGCCTACCCCGGCGATGTGTTCTACCTGCACAGCCGCCTGCTGGAGCGCGCCGCGCGCATCAACAGCGAGGGCGGCCGCAAGGGCGGCTCCCTCACCGCCCTCCCCATCATCGAGACCCAGGCCGGCGACGTCTCCGCGTACATTCCCACCAACGTCATCTCCATCACGGACGGCCAGATTTTCCTGGACACGGACCTGTTCTACCAGGGCGTGCGCCCGGCCATCAACGTGGGCATCTCCGTGAGCCGCGTGGGTTCCAGCGCGCAGACCAAGATCGTCAAGAAGCTCGCAGGCTCCGTGAAGCTGGACCTCGCCCAGTTTGAGGAGCTGCAGGCCTTCGCCCAGTTCGGTTCAGACCTGGATGCCGCCACCAAGGCCAAGCTGGAGCGCGGCCGCCGCATTGTGGAGCTCTTCAAGCAGGGGCAGTACGAGCCCAAGAGCCTCGCCACGGAGGCTGTCAACCTCTACGCCATCCAGCGCGGATTCCTGGACGACGTGCCGGTGGACGACATCCGCAGCGTGCGCGACTCGCTGGAGGAGGACGCCACGGTGAACGCGGCGGACCTGCTGGCGGACATTGAGCGCGAGAAGGCGCTCACGGACGGCATCGACGCCCGGCTCAAGGAATACATGACCGCGTTCAAGACGCGCATCAAGAAGTAACATGGCAAGCCTCAGAGACATCAAGCGGCGCATCCGCTCGGTTACCAACACCTCCAAGATCACGAAGGCCATGCAGATGGTGGCCTCCGCCAAGATGCGCCGCGCCCAGGAGCTCGCCCTGCGCGGCAGGGAGTACATCGCCGCCATTGCAAACGTCTTTGAGCACCTGCAGGAAACCATCGCGGAAAGCTCATCCCCCCTCATGCAGGTGCGGGAGACGGGCAAGGTGCTCGTGCTCGTGGTCAACACGGACCGCGGCCTTTGCGGCGGCCTGAACTCCAACCTCATGAAGGAGGTGCTCGCCAAGGCCCCCGCAGATGCGGATTTCATCACCATCGGAGCCAAGCTCAACCCCCAGATTGCCAAGGCCGGCCGCAACCTGGTGGCCTCCTTCTCCCTGGGAGACGATTTCACGGATTCCGACCTCAAGCCCGTGCTGGACCACGTGCGCGACACCTTCACGGACGGCACGTACCGGGAGGTGCTGGTGGCCTACCAGAGCTTTGTGAACGTGATGGTGCAGAAACCGTATGTGGCGCCGCTGCTGCCCATCACCAAGGAGGAGCTGCTGGCCGTGGCCGCCAAGGACGACGTGCCGGATTCCGACAACGGCAACTTCATCCTGGAGCCCAGCCCCGCAGAGCTGCTCAACGCCATTCTGCCGCTCTATTTCAGCAACGCCATCACCCAGCTGGTGCTGGAGGGCAAGGCCTCTGAGCAGTGCGCCCGCATGGTGGCCATGAAGGCCGCCACGGAGAACGCCAAGACCCTCATCGGTGACCTCACCCTCGAATACAACAAGGCACGCCAGGCCCAAATCACCAACGAACTTCTCGAAATCACCACCGCCATGAAGGCCATGGAATAACCCCCCACCATCCCCCTCACTATGAACATCGGTAAAATCGTCCAAATCATCGGCGCCGTCGTCGACGTCGATTTCTCCGGCGCGCAGATGCCCGCCATCTACAACGCACTCACCGTCACCTACGAGGTGGACGGCCAGCCCAAGACCCTCACCCTGGAGGTGGAGCAGCACCTCACCGACGGCTGGGCGCGCACCGTGGCCATGAGCTCCACGGACGGCCTGAAGCGCGGCATGGAAGTGGTGGACACCGGGGCTCCCATCTCCGTGCCCGTGGGGCCGAAAGTGCTGGGCCGCATCTTCAACGTGCTGGGCGAGACCGTGGATGAGAAGGGCCAGCTGGAGGACGTGAAGCGCTACCCCATCCACCGTGACGCCCCCTCCCTGGAGGAGCAGGCCACCTCATCGGAAGTGCTGGAATCCGGCATCAAGGTCATTGATCTCATCTGCCCCTTCCTGAAGGGCGGCAAGGCCGGTTCCTTCGGCGGTGCCGGCGTGGGCAAGACCGTGCTCATCATGGAGCTCATCAACAACATTGCCAAGGCGCACTCCGGCCTCTCCGTGTTTGCCGGCGTGGGTGAGCGCACCCGCGAGGGCAACGATTTCTACAACGAGATGTCCGAATCCGGCGTGATCGACCAGGAGCACCCGGAAAACTCCAAGGTGGCGCTCGTCTACGGCCAGATGAACGAGCCACCGGGCGCGCGTCTCCGCGTGGCCCTCTCCGCCCTCTCCATGTCGGAGTACTTCCGTGATGAGGAGAACCGCGACGTGCTGCTCTTCGTGGACAACATCTTCCGCTTCTCCCAGGCCGGTTCCGAGGTGTCCGCCCTGCTGGGCCGCACGCCTTCCGCCGTGGGCTACCAGCCCAACCTGGCAGAGGAAATGGCCGGCCTGCAGGAGCGTATCACCTCCACCCGCAAGGGTTCCATCACCTCCATGCAGGCCGTCTACGTGCCCGCAGACGACTTGACGGACCCCGCACCGGCCACCACCTTCTCCCACCTGGATTCCACCGTGGTGCTGGAGCGCGCGCTCGCCGCGCAGGGCATCTACCCCGCCGTGGACCCGCTCGCCTCCACCTCCAAGGCCCTCACCCCGGAGCTGGTGGGCGAGGAGCACTACCGCGTGGCCCGCGGCGTGCAGCAGACCCTACAGCGCTACAAGGACCTGCAAGACATGATTGCCATTCTGGGCATGGACGAGCTCTCCGAGGCGGACAAGCTCACCGTGAGCCGCGCCCGCAAGATTCAGCGCTTCCTCTCCCAGCCCTTCGCCGTGGCGGAGGTCTTCACCGGCATCAAGGGCCAGTATGTGCCCGTGGCGGAAACCGTGCGCGGGTTCGCTGAAATCCTGGACGGCAAGTGGGATGCCGTGCCGGAAGGCAACTTCTACATGAAGGGCGGTATCGACACCGTGGAGAAAGCCTGACCTCACCAGCCATGCACCTCAAAATCATCACGCCGCTGAAAACCGCACTGGATACCGGGGTGCTCGGTATCCAGCTCCCCGGCACAGAGGGTGAGATGGAAATCCTCCCCGGCCACGCCGCCCTCATCTCCTCCGTTGCCAACGGCGAGCTCATCTACCGCGCCGCTGCCGACGGTGCGCGCAAGAGCCTTTTCGTGGGCGGCGGCTTCCTTCAGGTGGAGCACGACCACATTGTCCTGGTCACGGACACCGCGCTGGAGGCAAACGATATCAACACCGACACCGTGGAAGAGGCCATTGCGCGAGCCAAGGAGGCCATCAAAAACGCATCTTCCGTCATGTCGCGTGAGGAGCTCACCTTCCTGGAGGCCTCCATCTCCAAGCAGATGGCCATGCTGGATTTCCGCAAGAAGTACCGCAGGTAGCATGGCACCCCCGCCGCCTCCATTATCTCAATCCCAAATTCAAAATCATTGCCATCCCATATGCAATGATTTGCAATTGACAATTTACGATTTGGGGAGTTGGCCGCGCCTTGTGGCGCGGGGAAATTTTCATATTCTAAATCCGAAATTCCAAATCCGAAATTCAAAATAGTACCTCGTACATCGTACATCGTACATTTTATTTGCCTTGCTTTTCCCATTCTCCCCTGTATGATAGGGTACATGTTCAAGGTACGCGCGCTTGCCTTCGTTTGTTCCCTGTTTTTCGGCATGGTATCCTTTGGCGCGGAAGCGCCGGATGCCACCAGGCCGAATATCATCCTGGTGCTGGTGGATGATTTGGGCTGGGGTGATTTGTCCTTCTGCCCGGACAAGACGGGGAAGGGCCCGGAAATTCCCACGCCCCGCCTGGCGGACATGGCGAGGAACGGCACCCTGCTGAGCCGGCACTACACGGCGGCGCCGGTGTGCGCGCCGGCGCGCGCCTCCCTGTTCTCCGGCGTGCACCAGGGGCATGCGGAGGTGGTGCGCAACAACAGTTTCGATGCCGCGCTGGAAAACTCCCACACGCTCGCAAGCGTGCTGCGTGAGGCCGGCTACGCCACGGCCCTGGTGGGCAAGTGGGGCATTGGCGGCGGCACGGAGGGCGGCGGTACGCCGCAGACCGCAGCTGCCTGGCCCACCAAGCGCGGGTTCGACTACTTTTTCGGCTACCACAACCACATTGCCGGCCACCGCCACTACCCCAAGGAGGAAAGCAACGCCGATCCGGATATGCACGCCAACGCTATTTGGGACCAGGATGAGATGATTACCAAGGACCTGGACAACTGCTACAGCACGGACCTTTTCACCGCCCGTGCCAAGAAGTGGATTCAGGACCACCACGCCGCGCACCCCAAGCAGCCTTTCTTCCTGGCGCTCACGCTCATTGCCCCGCATGCGCGCCTGGCTATCCCTGCCGGGCCGTACCCCAAGGGCGGGGTGGAGTGGCTCGGCACGCCCGGCCACATGATCAACACCGCCAAGGGTGACTGGGATTCCTTCATCGACCCCCGCGTGAAATCCGCCGCCGAAACCGCCGAGTGGCGGGACCGCGCCGCCTCCCTGGGCAATGCCTCCGCCATCCTGCAGGCGGAGCAGCGCCATGCCACCATGATTGCACGCGTGGACGATGCCATGGGAGACCTGGTGGATACCTGCCGCAAGCTGCAGATTGACAAGAACACCTTCATCGTCTTCCTGAGCGACAACGGCCCGCACAACGAGCCGGGAGCCGCCGGAACCTCCCCCGGCCACCCTGCGCCCGCGCAGAATCCCGCCTTCTTCCGCAGTTACGGCGGGGCGGACGGTATTAAGCGCGATGTGTGGGACGGCGGCCTGCGCGTGCCCTGCCTGGTGTATGCGCCCGGCATTGTCAAGGGCGGGTTGAAGGACAAGACCCCCAGCCAGTTCCACGACTGGATGGCCACCTTTGCGGAGCTGGCGGGCGTGCCCAGCCCCATGCGGTGCGACGGCGTTTCCCTGCTGCCCGTCCTCCAAGCCAGGGAAGGGGATGTGCAGCCGCACACCGTCTACACGGAGTACAACTTCAACGGCGCCATGCCTGTCTACCCGGACTACGCGGACAACAAGCGCAACCGCCAGCGCGGCGAGCAGCAGGTGCTCTTCTTCCAGGGGCCGGGCGGAAAGACCCTCAAGGCCATCCGTTGCAACATCTCCTCCGGAAACGAGGACTTTGAAATCTACGACACCGCGGCAGACCCGCACGAGGAGCACAACCTGGCCCCGCGCATGGCCCGGCTCCAGCCCGGGCTCAAGGCCCTGGTGCTCCAGAACCGCCGCGCGTACGACTACACGCGCGACAGCGCCGCCGGGCACCGCAACAACCCTTGCAGCGGCTCCCGCTCATACGATGGCTTGAACGTTCCCGCCGATGACGTGCAGCCTGCCGCTTCCGGCCTCAAGTGCCGCCGTGTGGAGAACTGCGCCTGCCCCTGGGTGCCGGAGTTCGACACCCTGCCGCCCGCCGCCCTGGCTGCAGCCGTGAAATCCACCGTGCCCCATCCCGGCAAGGCGGAGCTCCCCGCCAAGAGCATCACCAACTTCAAGGGCTACCTCAATATCCCCGCAGAGGGCGTGTGGCACTTCTACCTTACCCTGGACCAGGTGGAAGGCTCCAAGGCATACCTGCGCATGCACCGCTTCCAGCTGGTGGATGCAGACTTCAACTACAAGCCCGGCACCACCGTGAACGAATCCTCCGCCATCAACGCGCAGGAAGCCGCAGCCGCCTCCACCGGCAAGCGCGGCATTCCCCTGGCCGCAGGCCCCCACGCCATTGATTTCACCGTTGTCCAGGGCGCTTCCGCCCCCGGTAAAATCAAGCTGGAATGGGAAGGCCCCAACACCCCGCGCCGGGAAATCCCGGATGAGGCCTTCCGCTCCGAATAGGGCTGCATTGCCGCTCATCCAAGAAGGGGGGAAAGAGCGCGCTTCGCGCGCAGGACAAGGCGTGGGGACGTGCCCAGCGGGCGCGCTAACTCATTCCTAATCTTAATCCTAATCCTAATCCTAATCCTAATCCTAATCCTAATCCTAATCCTAATCCTAATCCTAATTCCTCTATCCCGCCTATCTATCCCTGGGCGTACCCGCTCCTCATCCATCAGCGCGCTGGAATGCCGGCATCCTATCACGGGAATATAGGTGTTGACATTTATCTGCATGTCACGCAATAAATGTGGATAAAAGTTTCATTTTGCGGTCATCTCCTGCCTGCATATCTCGCCCTCGCCTTTCTGGCAACATGGGCAGAAGCGGGCCTCAAGCAAGGAAATGCCTAACGGCAGAGCACACGTCCGTAAACGGGATGCCATGGGCATACCCAAACGACCGGCTGTATTCAATCCACCTTTGTTGCATAACTTCGCTTTCAGACACCTCATCCATAATAGCAGAGTATTGTTCTATGAGCTTTGCTGTGCCGCGGTGAGCTACCGTAGCTGCCAGTGCTTGGGCAAGGAGGGAGCGGTTTATTTCTCCGGCCTTGTATTTCAGCAAGGCATATACATCGTAAAAGTCCCTTGGCCTTGTGTTGAGCGCACCCCGTGAAATGATGGTTTCGAGCTTTTCTGCCAGCAGGGTCTCCGCATTGTACGCCATAACGGAAATGGAGCGCTCTTCCATCATGAGCCGGTATTGGAACTCAACGGCCTCTGGCGTTATGGCGTCCCCGGTGGTAATATCCAGCTTCAAGGGAACAGCAAGAGGAGGGAAATGCGCGCACACGGAAACGCGATACCCTGCGTACTGGTCGTCCTCGCGTATTTCTCCGATATTCTGGAATTCAAACGTGATGTCGTCGGCTAAATCAATCGCGCATACTTCTGCAAACATTTCACGCAAAGAGGCGCGGGTGAGCGGCATGCCCTTGAGCGTGGCATCCATATCCATGGTGGCTCGCGAATGTAGGCCTATGATGGAGGCTAGCAGAAAGCCCCCTTTCAATATGAAATGATCGCGGTAGCGGGTTCGGGACACCCGTTCCAGCAGGCGCTCCAACATCAAGTTTTGCATGACCAGTTGCGCGGATATTCCCCATTTTGCCGCCTTGTTGCGCACCAGGGCCTTGAGTTGCATGGCATTTTTCATAACAAAACATCCATATAGCTGTGTACTTTGCCCGCCACTCCCAAGCGGCCTGCATATTCCGCCAGCAGCGGCAGGTTTTTGTCCCGCAATGCTGCATATCGCTTGAACGCATCGGTCATCACTTGGATATCCATCCTCGGGCGTGCGCGCAGGATATCGCAAAGAGTGCGCTCGCGATTGTATGCGCGCACCAGTTTGCCGGAGGGTGTGCGCACGGTTTCTACTCCCATTTCGTGCCATTTTGGAAGGCACTGTGTGCAGCTCACACCCGCCTGCTTCACCCTGCTCAGGTTGTAACCCGTGGGGAAGGTCATTCTGAACTTCAAAGGCGTGCGGTCCGTTAGATCCCACAGGTATAGTGCCGTATCATGGGAAAACACCCCTCGCGAATACCGGGCTTGTACACTGTAGAAATCGTCCGGCCACATGTCTTGCAAAAAGTAGACTCCACGCGTTTCCCTTTCCAACACCCCCTTGGATAGGAGATACTGCAGGTTGCCGCGGGAGGCTCCCAAAGCCGTGACCTGCGCCGGGGTAATGGCTCCGCCGTGTTCGCGTGCCCACGCGATTATCTGCTCTGTTTTTTTTATTGGCATCTGTGCTTCTTTATATAGTGGAAATAAGCACATTTGTCAATATTTTTTTGAGCAGTCCGCCTTGTCTCTCACCTCCCATGAGGCTCAACTATTCTCTGCAAGGCCACGGCGTAGCCTTGGCGATGACGGGTGGCCTCGCGCGATACACCATCCAAACGATTCGGCGCCCACTCGCCCGGCGGGCGCGCTAACTCATTCCTAATCCTAATCTTAATCCTAATCTTAATTCCCAAATTCCTCCCGCCCCCTCCTTTCTCACCAAAAATTCTCCGCCCCCTCAGCATTTTTTTCTCTTTTTTGCTTGCAGGGCGCGGGGGCTTTGGTATACTGGTAGGGTAACTCTTGGGGGAACTGTATTCTCCCACCGTATGTAGACACCTCTAAACCAAACAAAATTACAACATATGAAATTACACCTCCCCACAGGTCTCCGCGCGGCCCTCATCGCCGCTCTCACTGCCGTCGGCTTTACGCTCACACAGGCCCAAGCTGATACCATGTACACCCAGCCCACTTTTGGAGGCCCGGAATATCACTGGGTCGGCGGAGCGTGGCAAGAGGGCAATCCTTCCCGACAAGGCGGGATGGGGCCGGTTCTCAATTTTGAGGATGTCGGTACTGTTAACATTTCTGGTGGCATCCCCGACACCTCCGATTCTGGTGGTATTAGAGTGTCTGGTGACAGCATCGTGACCACAAGCTTGGGCGGCTGGGCTGGTTATATCATTGTGGGGAAGGGGTCCTCCCTCACTGCAAGCTATAACAACGACCTCAAGAGCCATAATCTTGGTGAAAACGAGGCCTCCGTTTATGTGGAGGGGCAGCTCAAAATCACGGGGCGCGCAAATCTGTGGATGACAGATGGCAACAGCGCCCAGCGTTGGCTTATCGGAGAAGAAGGGTTTGTTGACCTTTCCGGTGTTAGCAACGTGGTTAAAAGCCAGGCATGGAATGTGCAGCTGAATGTTGATGCCGGCGAGCCTATAAGTCTTGAGGGCTATACCAACCGCACCTTGGGTGGGCAGCTCACCAAGAAGTTCATGTCTACCGGAGCTGATTTGTATGGGAAAGTAGACAGCTGGGCCGTGTTCCGCGAGGGAACGCAGCTTGACAGCAGCGCATACACAATCAGCCATGATGCAAGTGGAATGAGCGTTACCTATGACGTTGGGACGGCTATCAAGAACATGACCCTGACATGGAAAGGGGGTGAGGGCACGTGGGAGGTCAAGGGAACACACTGGACCGATGGGGGGGGGACGACAACCTCTTTTGCAAATGGTGACGATGTGATTTTTGGAAGTGGTAACCATACGGCCAATGTTAGCGAGGCCTTGCAAGTAGGTGCCATGACGGTGGAAGATGCGAGTTCTCTTACTTTGGCTGGCACGGGCACGGTCACAGCTTCTGTAATCTCCGTTTCCAACGCTACTATTAATGTCGGCAATGGTACCGGCTTGAGTACTGTTTCCCTGATTGCGGAGACTGGTAAGAAGGCCAGTATCGCAGGCACTGGCTCCATTGCGCTGAGCTCGCTCGTCGGAGCCATCGATATTGCCGAGGGCACAACGGTGACAGCGAATGCGCCCATAACGCTGGGTAACACCGCTGGTCTCAATTTGACCGGCTTGGGCACGTTTGACGTGACTACGCTGAATGTAACGGGTGGCACGCACACCATCGCCTCCGGCCTGAATATCTCCGGTGGCGGCGAAGGTAAGGGTGACCCCAACCGTAAGCTCGGTTTGGCAGTTACCAGTGCCGATGCAACCATCAACCTTTTGGGCAACACCAACATTTCTGGCGCCCTGTATGATGCGGCGGGCACGGTGAACATCGGCAACGGCACGAAGACCGTGCGCGTGGAGACCAACCGCGTGGAGTTCGGCGACACGGGCAGTGCGGCTACATCCGTCCTGAACATCAAGGCGAACGCCACCCTGCACGTGAAGGGTACGGATGTCGCCAACAGCTACCCTAACACAGCCCTGATATTGGGCGAGTGGGAGGGCGTTTCCACCGCTAACATTTACGGTACGCTCTACGCCGATAACGCCACCGCATACGTGGGCGACAGCACGGTCACCTTCAACATTGAGGAAGGCGGTCTCATGGCGGTGAAGGGGCTTTCACAGAACCAGCATAAGGGCGACAAGACGGAAACCATCAATTTGAACCTGAAAGATGGTGGCAAGCTGGTCCTTGGCGCCAACGGCATTGCCAGCCAGAAGCCTATCAACGTCAGCCTCGGTGCCGGCGAAGTGGGCATCTCCGCCGCTAGTGTAACAATTGCCAAGGACGTGGCCCTTTCCGGTGCAGGTACCACCTTCAATACCGCTGTGTACACTTGGACCGGTTCCGATGCAGAGTTGGAATTGGAGAAGGGCACCGACGGAGGCACCTTGACCATCTCTGGCAACATCACCGGTGATGGCACCATCATCAAAAAGGGAGAGGGTACTCTGGTGTTTACCGGCCTGCAGAACAGCATTACCCATACCATTGACTTGCAGAAGGGCACGCTGGATGTTTCCAATGCGGTGCTAGATGTCTCCGGTATAAGCGGTGGTGGCATAGAAACCACCTATTCAGATGGTCAGAATGAGGGCAACGGCTTTGCTACTGTTTCCGGTAAGGTTGATGTTGTCAATATCAACGGTGGCACGCTTACCCGCGGAGACGTGCAGGTGAAGTACAACGGTGTCGCCTATACGATGGATGAGAACGGTGACATCGAAATGTCGGGTACCAAGACCCTCACTACCTTCTACGTGAACAAGACTGGCACCACGGAAAGCCTGGCAAACGCTGTTACCAAGGCCGGTGGAGAACTTACCACGGTAATCCTGAAGGATGGAACAACCCTGGCCGCCGATGAGACTACCCCCTTGACCAGTCTGACGGTGGTTGAAGGTGCATCTGCGACGGTGGAGCTTAGCAAGGATTTCACGCCCGGCACTATATCTCTCGTGTCTGACGCAGCCCTCACGTTGGACGGAACCGGCACGGTAACGGCCACGGCCTTGTCCATGGCTGCTAACAGCACGCTTGATATTGCCGGTGATATCGATATGGGCACCATGGCACTGACATCAGCCGAGACACCGGCGATTCAAGTGCTGAGCGGCGGAATCCTCACCATCAGCACGGCCTCCAAGGTGGACAATCAGGGGTTTGTGAACGGTGAGAGCGGCGAGCTTGCCGGTACGCTGGCTTTCACAAAGACCTTCAAGGGTTTGGCCGTGGGCGTGCAGGACGGCGGCAAACTGGTGCTGAAGGGCAACGTCAACGCAGTGGAACAGGGAACCAGCGGCGGCACATACAACATGGGCGTGGCAGCCTTGGAAATTCAGGGCAATCTTCAGCTCAATACATGGAACGCCACCACGTATGCTATTGGTGACAACGCCATGAAGGTGACAGGCGATGCGTGGTTTAAAAACCACCAGCTTGTCAACATGGCGAACGGCACCCTTGAGGTGGGCGGCGCCTTGCAGATGGCTCATGAAGGCAACAACGCGGCCGGGCAATACCTTTCCACCCTCACCGCTACGGACGGCAGCACTGTCACGCTTGGCGAGATTCAGTTCTACGGTGGTCACAACGAGGTGAACCTGAATGGCAGCACGCTCACTTTCACCAAGGATGTGAGCAATGCTGTTAGCATGCTCGGCACCAACGTTCCCACGCAAGCTGTGGATTTGAACAAGGTGAACCTGACCGATGCCACGCTCAAGGCGGAAACCAGCAGCTGGTCACTGACTTCGACTGAGGGTATCACTGTCAATCTTGCCGGCACCACCAACTTGGATGTGGCATCCGGGAAGACCATGACGCTGGGCATGACCTCCGCTGCAGGAAGCATTATCAAGAAGGGTGCGGGCACTGCGGTCTTTGCCGGCGCGGGCACCTCCTCTGCCACCATCGCGCTCAATGAAGGCACGCTCAAGGCAACGGCCTCCAACGCGCTTGGTACGGGCGCTGTTACCGTGGCTGCCGACACCACGCTGGAGCTGTCTGTGGGAGATGCTCTCGGTAGCGGGCAGGTTGTGACCAACTCCGGCAACGTTCTCATCCACAAGACGCTCACCAGCGGCACCATCAACGGCGGCACGCTCACGCTCGCCAGTGATTTCCCCGTGGACGGCGGTGGCATTGAGGATGTGGGCGGCGCCTCAACCGGAAACGGCTTCACCCAGGGCGGCGTGATGCATGTGTACACACCCGCCACCGCCGCGCTTGGTGGCGATATCAAGGTGATGAAAGGCGATACGGACTACACCGCATCGATGGATGACAACGGCGATATCACCCTGGGCGGCGCGGACTGGACCATCTACCAGCTCAACGTGGAGAATGCCAGCCAGCCCACGGTGCAGGCCATCATGAACTATGCGGATGAACAGGGCAGCGGCACAGGTGTGCTCAAGACTATCGTGGTGAAAGCTGATGACCTGTCTCTCACCAACGATTCCACAACCCTCAAGACCTCCATGCTGGAGGGCGAGCATCTGGACAGTTTTGTCCTGTACATGGATGACGCTTCCTCGTTGACCATCGACGGCGACTGCGCGGTGACTATCGGCACAGAGGTGGGAGCCAATGCCTCCATCGCGCTGACAACGGATGCCACAATTGGCTCCTTGTCCGTGGCAGGAGCACCGGAGGAGGCGGCCGTGCAGCTCACTATAACGGGCAAAGATCACACGTTGAAGACGGATGGTTTGGACCTGGGCTTTGACGGCGTTCTCACGCTTGATGAGGGCGTGAAGGTGGAATTGCTGCCCGAAACGTCCTATACCACTATCGGCAACGCAAACGTGAAGCTCAAGGAGGGGGCTTCACTGGTGCTCAACGAAGTGAGCTTCGCCACGGTGGATGGCGGCACGGAGGCAGACATCGTCATAACCTCTGACGATTACCTGCCGATGTACGACCCGAGTTTTACCGAGTACAGCATCACGGGTGCACGCATTACCTTCAACACCACGGCGGATTTTGAATTGGGCCATGTGATTGACTCTACCAGTCAGGTGGTGAACGCGGGTTCTGGCAAGATGACCGATGTTTCCGCCAATGCCGAGTACGATGAACTCGCGGCCGAGGGCGGCAATATCGACCTGACCAACAAGACCAGCGGGCTTGCCCTGCGCAACTTGACGGTAGGCGCCAACCGCGCCGTTGCCATGCAGACGGAAGACAGCATTATCACCGTGAACGGCACGGCTAGCTTCGGCAGCGGTGCCACGGTGAGCAGCGCGCTGACCATGGCCAACGGCGCCAAGCTGGACGGCACTGCCTCCCTGGACAACCACGACCTCTCCCTTGCGAGTGGGCTGCTCATCTCGGATGCGTTGTGGGATTCCCTCCAAACTCTAACGCCGGGAGACGATACCAGCAAATTCAACCTGTTCACGAATGTGAGCGGCCTCAAGCTTGCGGGCTCTACATATACCGATGCGGTTGACCTGACCTCCATCTTCTCCCATGGTTCCGACATCAAATCCGGCAAGTACAATCTTGCCTATGACAACGGAAACGTCTTTGTCACCCGCGCTGCGGACAACGACCGCTACTGGAAGGGCGGAAGCGACACATGGGATTATACCAAGACGAACTGGACCGATGAGGACGGCGGTGGCTCTGATGTGGCATTCGAGAGCGGCTACAACGCCTACTTTACTGACACCACCGGCGGCACCGTAACGCTGGACGCGGATATCACTGCAGCCAGCATCACCGTATCCGGCGCGGATTACACCTTCGATCCGAGCGGCCACACCCTGACGGTGACGGATTCCGTGGAGGTGTCCGGTGCGCACACGGCCACCTTCAACATGACCTTGAGCGGAACCGACCTGAAGCTGATTGCCAAGAACGGCGGTACCATCATCCTGTACAACAGCGGCAGCGTGAAGGATGTGGAAGTAGGCGCGGGCAGCGCCATCAGGTCGCTGGAGTGCCAACTGACCGTGACCGGCGAGTTCACGAACGCCGGCCAGGTGAGTGGCGGCACGCTCACCCTGACCCAGGGCACCACCGCCGGCGGCAATGCAAGTATGAACACCTTGAATCTCACCTCCGGCCAGTCCTACACCTTCGGCAACCTGACCGCCAGCAGCGTGAACGGCGCGGGCGCCAACCTGACCATCACGGCGGGAAACACGCTGACGGTTAGCTACGGAGATGCCACCGTGGCGACCCTGACCCTGGGGGATAACGCCACCGCCACCGTGACGGGTGACGACACCCTGACCGCCGCCGGCGTGACGCTGCAGGGCGTTGCCACCGTGAGCGGCGAGCTGGTCACCGGCACGCTCGCCGGCACGGGCACACTGAAAATTGAGAACGGCAAGCTCTCTGCCGCCATTTTGGGCAGCGGAGTTGGCCTGGCCACCTCCGGCACCACCACCATTACCTCCACCGCCGCCCCCCTCAGAATCGCCCTGAATGGTACCGTGGACAATGCCTCGGACGGCACGGTGACCTTCGTGGGTAATTTCGATGTGGGTAACTGCACTACGGTTGACGGTGACGCCGTCTATGTGGGGGGGGAAGATACTGCCAACGGTTTCAAGAAGGCGCAGAAGATCGTCTCCATCATCGATGAGGGCACAGCCAACGGCGATGGCGCCACGCTCACCTACAACGGCACGGCCATCGACAAAATGAACGCGCAGGGCAAGGTGACCTTCGACGGCGCCACCGAGTACGACAAGTTCTATGTGAACAAGAGCGGTACCACAGAGAAGGTGAGCAAGGCCTTGGAAAACCCCGATCAGAAGCTCGGCTCCTTTGTTCTGGCCAACAACACCACTCTGGAGGTGGACAAGAACAACACCGTAGCCATGAGCCAGATTACACTGGTCGCCGATGCTGCGGCCAACCTGGTGATTGACTCCGGCTCCACCGTGACCACGGACGGCACCACCAAGACGGGCCTGACACTGAAGGGCACCGGCGAGCTGGCTGTGGCTTCTGGCGAGACAACCACAGGCGTGGAGCTGGATGAAGCCGATTGGAAAGGTACGGTTTCCTTCAAGGATGCCTCTCTCACCACCGGGCTCTCCGAAGACTGGGGCAACGAAAACTCCACGGTGGCGCTGCAGAACGCGAGCGGTACGCTGGGCAACACTGTAGGGGATTACGCCTTGGAGCTTCGCAAGGCCGATGAAAACAACAAATGGGGCTTCGGCACCAGTACCGGAGGCGATAATTTCATTGCCAGGGCTCTCAAGGGTGACGGCGATTTGGGTGTCCGTGAAGGCAGTGATGCCACCACCTTCACTCTGTACGGCACCACCGATGATTGGACGGGCAACTTTGTGGACAACTCCAGTGGAGAAGTCATTAACTCGCTGCTTCTCAACGGAGTCGCCAAGACAATTCATGGTACCGTGGGTGGAGTGCTTGATGCTGATGGGAAGCCTGCCTATGCCGCCAATCTGTACGTGGAGGCGAGCGTCAATACCACATTTGAGAAGGCAGTGATGGCAGGAGCCTTCGTTACGACTGGTGCCACCACACTGAAGGAGGACAGCACCATCGGTATCTTGTCTGCAGGTACAGGCAATTTGAGCTTGGCTGATAACAAGACCCTCACCATACGGGAAAGCATGGCACCCGGCACAAATTTCAATATGGGTGCCGGCGCCAAGGTGGTTCTTGAAGAGAACGCCAACATGGGCCATGCAGACAACCAGGGCCTCATTTATGTGGGCGGCACTGACGGTGCCACCATCACTAACAGTGCCGAAGCGCAGCAGACCTACAGCCTGGACAATGAGAACATCACCGTGGACGGTGCCAAGCTCCAGTTCTTGAGTTATAACGATGTTGTCGTCAACAATGTGTTGACGAACGTTTCCGCTGACAATCTTGCTCTCAACCACAGCTTGTCCCTCAACAACGTAACGGCTCCCCTGACCGTGGGAAGCTCCCTGAGTATTGGGGCGAACAAGACGTTCAAGGTGGCCAACGGCGATGCCAAGCAGACGGTGGTGATGGGCGCGGGTTCCACGCTCACCACGGCTACAGACTCGGTTCTGGATGCCAACCTGGTCGTCAACAATGGCGTGATCCTGAACATGAATGCCCCTCTGGATATGAACGGCGGCGCGCTCACGCTCATGCAGAGCTCCACGCTGACTGGCGACCTGTACAGCGCGATTGAAGCCCTGGAGGACAGCGGCGCATCCGTGAACCTGTTCAAAGGCGTTTCCGCGCTCACGCTGGACACCACACCCTATAGTGGCTCCACGCAGGCCCAGCTCTACTTCTCCAACCTGGGAGCCCTGAGCGACAAGGGCGACTACTGGCTGGACTACGACGAGGGTATCGTTTCCATCCGCTTTGAGGCCACCTCCGCCCACACGCTCACATGGAACGGCACGGAGGCGGAGCACAGCTGGGTGCAGGATGATGAAACCGTGACAGACTGGCTGGAGGGTTCTCCCGCTGCTCCCGCCTACTTCCAGGAGGGCGACAATGCCAAGTTCACGGTAGACGCCACTGTGAAGACGGTGACGATTGAGGACGATATCACGGCTCGCAACATCACCATCGACAGCCCCGAGCTCTACACCTTCGAGACCGCAGCTGACCACAGCATCACTGCGCAGAAGTTCGAGATGACGGGCCACAACGGCCTTGCCAAGACGGGTGAGGGCAAGCTCACGCTCGATGTTATCGGAGACGTTTCCCTGACGGATTCGGTGCTCTCGGTACAGGAAGGCAGCGTGGAAATCGGTACGGCTGCAAAATCCGGCAAGCTCAGCTTGCAGGCTTCCGCGCTGGAAATTGCGGAGGGCGCAGAGCTTTCTGTGGCAACCATCGAGGGTGACAAGACATCCTCTATCACCCTGGACGGCACGCTGACCGTGAGCGGAGGCACCGCGAGCGGCTTTGAGACCAGCGAGGGCAGCCTCCTGAAGATTGCCGACGTGGGCCAGACCGCCGCAGACACGCTCTACATTGAGTCCGCCACCACGCTGTGCGGCTTGGAGAACCACGGCACGCTGGACCTGGGGATGAACACCCTCTCCCTCATGGAGAAGACGGAGCAGGGCGGCAATGTGACCGCCAACGAGCTCAACCTGGCTCAGAACGGTAACGTGTTCAATGCTCTTGAGACCAACCGCGTCACCTATGCCTACGACTCCACCGGCAGTGGCATTCTGGACGCAGAGGCCCCCAACCTGGTGGTGGACAGCATCGCGCCCACCATGGTGATTCCCTCGATTGCTCTGGATGTGACCCAGGCGATGGGTGAGGGCGGCTCCCTGTCTGCCATCAACCGCTTGGGCGACGAGGTGACCTACACGCTCATCCATGCGGAGAATCAGACGCTTGACGCTACCGATTTCATGTTGGTTGACGAGGCGCTCCTCATTCAGAACGGTCTGCTGCGTGCAGACAGCGGCCTGGTGGCTGATGGCGGCGACCTGAACCTGACCGTGGGCGGCCTGGATCTCACCTGGTACACGGCCAATGACGAGACGGAATGGGGCTACACGGTGGTTGACGAGACCGGTGCCCTGACCGACGGGGCCAACACGCTCAACGGCGTGCAGCACGTGGTGGTGGACGTCTCCCGCGAGGTGGACGTGACAGGCGTGGGCTCCGAGCCCGGTCTGCGCGTGCGCAACCTGCGTGGCGTGGACGGCAAAACCATCGGCTTCACTGGCACGGCGGACGATACCGTGAACCTCATCACCACCGAGGCGACCGCCAGCAACGTGAACCTGGCCGCAGAGAACATCACCGTGAAGGTGGGACTGGATGCGCTGGACGCTATGGACCCTGTGGACTACAAGGACCTGCGCGTGGGCAATGTGAACCTCACGGGCGCCACGCTGGATGTGCATGACCATGAGGGCCTGGACGACGCCTTCACCGTGAACACCCTGTCCGGCGACGGCAACTCCCTGCTCAAGGGGCGGGTGATTGTGGAAGGCAAGGGCGGCGCGTACCGCGGCGGCTATGAGGATGCCGTGGTCATCCTGCATGAGAATGCGCAGCAGCTGCTCTATGCCGGTAAGGGTCTCACCGTTGCCGGCCCGGGTGCGGCCAAGCTCGCCTACGTCGGCCCGGAGGCCCACATGGACGCCATCGAGGGTATCGGCATGACGGTGACGCTCAACGACCCGAAGCAGGACAACAGCGGCGCCACACTGGTGCTGGACAAGGCCTCCTACCTGGTTGACGGCACCATCGTCTCCGGCATGTCCGCCATCAACAGCGCGGCCACCCTGGATACGGCGGGAGCACCCAACTTGGTGCAGGCCGCCAAGCTGAACCTGGACGGCACCACCATCATCCTCAACCAGGATGCAGCGGATGACTCCGCCATGGCCATGGCCGTGAACGACAACGGCAAGACCAAGGGTCTCTGCCTCGCCCACCTGGGCGCGGAGGATTCCAACACGGACCAGGTGCTGCTCAACGGCTACCTGTACAACAAGTACTACCAGAACGCCCGCCTGGAGGGTGGCAAGCTGCTGGTGGACCGCCGCGATGCCTTCTTCTCGGATGGCGTGGTGCGCGCCACCACGGAGAACGGCCGTGCCGGCGCCGGCATGCTGGATGACGCCCTGCTGGAGCTCAACCCGCAGGTGACCAACCCGCAGGGAGACCTGGCCGCCGTGATGACCGCGCTGGAGAAGGGCGCCGTGGCCGATACGGACCGCGTGGCGGCCGCCATGGCCGGCGCATCCGCCGCAGCCCTGGGCCATGCCTTCAACAACGATGTGCAGCGCCAGCTGCGCGCCATCCGCAACCGCACCACCACCATGGGCCTGGCAGAATGCACCACGCATGAGGGCCTGCCCTATGTGAACGCCTGGGTGAACGCGGAGGGCGACTACCGCAAGCTGGACGCCGACGGCACGCTGGCCGGCTACACGCTCTCCAGCTGGGGCGGCACCATCGGCTGCGATGTGGACCTCACCAACCGCCTGACCGTGGGCGCGGCCTTCACCGTGCTGCACGGAGAGTTCACCTCCCACTCCGCAGACATGTGCGAGGGTGACCTGGACCGCGACTACGTGAGCCTCTTCGCCCGCTACGGCTACCGCGCCTGGACCCACACCTTCGTGGCCACGCTCGGCTTCGCCAAGAGCAAGGTGGACCGCACGGTGAACTACGGCACGGGCAGCTACGCCACCAGGGGAGATGCAGACGGCAACGCCTTCGGCTTCCTGTATGAGGTGGGCTACACCAAGGCCCTGAACGAGGATGCCAGCACCTGCCTGCAGCCCATCTTCAACGTGAACTACCGCCACTCCAGCCTGGGCGGCTACTCGGAGAAGGGCAGCGATGCCGCGCTCAACGTGGGCAGCGCAGACATGGATGCCGTCACCTTCGGCCTCGGCGCCCGCCTGCAGAGCATTGTGGGCACCAGCGTGTACAACCGCGCCACCCTCTTTGAGGGCCGCGTGCTCGCCAAGCTGGATGCCGGTGACCGCGACTGCACCACAAACTCCTCCTTCGTCGGCGTGGGCCGCAAGCACTCCGTCAAGAGTGCAGAGGTGGGCGCCTTCGGCGTGGAGGTCGGTGCCGGCCTCACCATCCCCGTGGGTGAAACCGGTGGCTCCATCTTCATGGATGTCACAGGCGACTTCCGCTCCGGCTACACCGAGTTCAACGGCACACTCGGCTACCGCTTCAGCTTCTGATGAGGTAGAACCAAGGTTTCAAGCCCCGCCCCGGGTCCCCCGGTGCGGGGCTTTTTGAAATTACTATGGACTAGGTACTATGTACTATTTAGCCAATTCCCCGCGCCGGCGGGGCGCAAACTTCCTAACGCATCAATCCTCCCCCGCAGGGTGGATGCGCGCGAGTGTCCCAATGATTGGATTGATGTTTTGCAACGAGTTGATGGGTAATCGTTAGGTAAAACGCCCAAAGTTGAAGCCCCCCTCTTTGGAATTTATCAGTAAAGGCGGCTAGAGATGTGCAACGGGATAGCGGAGCCGCCCCGCCTTCCGTCCCGCTATGGCGGGACGAGGCGGGGTTCTCCGGCGGAGACGTTAGGCCCCTCGGCACCCACGGGTTGACACCCGTGGCGAATTTTTGGTAGCACCCCCCCGTTCCGGCGGGGTGCAAAACTAGCGCGCGCCTCGCGCGCGGATTCATCACCACCCTGCATTCGCAGGGTGACGCTTCCGCGCCCACAAGACTGCAACAACACTGAGCTGTGCTATATGAATGGCAGCTTCATACTCGCGCCAGCGCATGCCCCGCAGGGCGGGGCCTTGTTGGAACGCGCCCGAAGGGCGCGCTATATTCGCACCCCGCCTTGTCACGGCGTAGCAAGGGCGCGTAGCGCCACGCGAAGACGGACGAACGGGGGGTGCCACCAAAAATTCGCCCCACGTGTCAACGTGGGGGTAACCAACGGTGGCGTGTCTCGGCACGGGAACCCCGCCTCGTCCCGCCACGGCGGGACATATGGCGGGGCGGCTCCACTATCCCGAAGCACCGGAGTTTCGGAGGTGCTTCGCCACGGCGTAGCGGTATCGGGTTCGCCGATACCGCGAAGACGGCCGCACGTTTCTAAACCACCAAGATTCGCCTTGCGTATTATCCCCCCCTCCCGCGTTTCCTTCTTGAACACCAGCCTGCGGTATGCTACCATGTGGCGGTGAAGTACGGCACGCACATACTCCCTATTATGGCCGCCCTGGCAGTGGTGTGCGCCCCGGTGTTGGGGGCGGGCTGCGGCGTGTACCCCACACCCCAGGTGGTGCAACTGGGGGAACAAGCCATCAAGCCCACGCGCGTTACCGTGGAGCTGCGCAGCCCTGAGAGCCGTGGCGCCATTTGGGACAAGCTGCCCCCTGCCGCATGCGGCGGCTACGGCATTTGCGTGGGGGTGGACGGCTCTGTGCTGGTGTGCGCGAACGACGAGGACGGCGTGTTCTACGCCAAGCAGACCATCAGCCAGCTGCTGCGCGGCGTGGCGGGGGCGGACAACGCGCAGCGGGATCCCTTCCCGGGGCTCGGCGTGCAGGAGGTGGCCATGCTGGGTGAGCTGCCCGCGGGTACCATAGTGGATTGGCCGGATGTTGCCACCCGCGGCGTGATTGAGGGCTTCTACGGCATTCCGTGGAGCTTTGAGGCGCGCAAATCCCAGTTTGAGTTCTACGGGCGCAACAAGATGAATTTCTACCTGTACGCGCCCAAGGACGACCCGCTGCACCACGGCCAGGGCTGCTATGAGCCCTACCCGCCGGAGAAGGCGGAGGAGCTGCGCCAACTGGTGGCCGTGGCCCGTGCCAACCATGTGCGTTTCGTGTGGTCCATCCACCCTTCCAACACCGTCAACTGGAACGTGAACGACGGCCGCGACCAGCTTGATGCGCTCATCCGCAAGCTGGAGTCCATGTATGAAATCGGCGTGCGTGATTTCGGCGTGTCGGTGGATGATTCCTTCGGTGAAATCAGCCGCGCGGAGCGCCAGGTGCAGCTGTGCAACTACATTGTGGAAAACTTTATCCGCAAGCACGCGGATGTGAACCAGAGCATTGTGGTGTGCCCCACCGGGTACACCCGCCAGTGGGCCCGCCCGCAGGATTTGGCCACGCTGGGGCAGGGGCTTGCACCGGATGCCAAGGTGTTCTGGACGGGTGACGGCGTGGTGGGCGATATCACCCCGGAGGGGCAGCAGTGGGTGCGGGATGCGCTCAAGCGCCCCGCCTTTGTGTGGTGGAACTGGCCCTGCAATGATTTCAAGCCCGCGCGCCTCTCCATGGGCCGCACCTACGGCCTGGGGCAGGAGCCCCAGATGCGCAACCTCTACTCCGGTTTCGCCGCCAACCCCATGGAGCGCGCAGAGGCCAGCAAGGTGGGCCTCTTCGGCGTGGCGGACTACTCCTGGAACATCTGCGCCTTCAAATCGGAGGAGTCGTGGAAGAGCGGTATCGCGCGCCTGTATCCCGGCTGCGCAGAGGCCGTGCAGCTTTTCTGCAACCACAACGCAGACCTGCTGCCCAACTGCCACAACTGGCCCAGGGAGGAATCCAAGGAGGCCCGCCAAACCGTGAACCGCTTCCGCCAGTGCCTGGCGGAGGGGCAGCCGGATGCCGCCGCCTGTGCCGCCATGCGTGCGGAATTCTCCCGCGTGGCACAGGCCGGGGAAACCCTTGGAACCGCGCCGGACGCCGCCGCGCTCAGCCGGGAGATTGAGCCGTGGATCAAGCGCTTCACCATGACCGGAAACGCGGGCGTGCAGCTCATTGATGCCCTGCAGGGCGACACGGAGACCCGTATTGATGCCTTCCTGCGCGCCGGCGAGCTGGTGGAGGCCATGGGCGCCATCTCCCGTGATGCCTGGCAGAACAACCGCGTAACCCGCGTGCAGGATGTGCAGGTGGGCGCGCGCGCCCTCACACCCGCCCTCATGTCGGTGTACAACTACCTCAACGCCGGGCTCTACGCGGAGCTCTCCGGCTGCAACCTCCACACCATCATCCCGGAATTCTCCAACAGCTACCGGGAGACCACCGATGCCGGCAACGTGCACGACCAGGACGGCGGCACCTTCTGGACCAGCCCCGTGCGCCAGCAGTCCGGAGACTGGATTTGCCTGGATATGGGCGCCCCCACCGTCATCCGCACCGTCAACCTGGCCATGGGAAGCGAGAACAGCCGCCTGGAGGTGGCCGCTGAGGGCCAGTTCGAGATCTCGCCGGACGGCAAGCTCTGGCAGGCCCTCGGCGATATCCAGAGCAAGCCCTCCATCAACCTGGACCTGCGGGATGCCCCCGTGACCGCCCGCATGATTCGCTACCGCATCATTCGCCCCAACCCGCGCCGCCTCACCGTCACGGAATTCGGCGTCAACCGCCCGCTGCCCGTCACCGTGCGCCAAACGCTTCAGGATTTGCCGGGGATTGCCGCGTACAACGACAACTCGTCCGTGGGCCTGGTGCGCGCCATGGAGGTCATCAAGGCCGTGCCCGGCAGCTACCTGGAGCTGCGTTTCGCCAGCCCCATCCTCACCACGGGCCTGAACATCAACCTGGACAACTCGCGCATCGGCAAGTGGGGCCGCGTGGATTTGGTGCTGGACGACGGCAGTGTGGTCTCCCCCTCCCTCCACCAGCGCGAGCGTGATTTCTTCCTCCCCGCAGAGAAGATGCCGCAGCGCGGCGTGGTTGCCATGCGCCTCACCAACATTTCCGAGAACACGGAGGAAATCAAGCTCAACACCTTCATGCTCACCTTCCCCGCCATAGACGACGATGTGATGGTGGAGAGCATGCGCGACCGCAATTTCGCCACCGCGTACAACTGCGGGCGCAAGGCGCTCAACATCTCCGTGGATGTTCCGGCGGACCGCACGGAGCTCCTGGTGGTGGCCAACGCGGAATGCACGGTGGACGGCCGGAAATGCACGGAGCGCAAGGGCCGCCTCCAGCTCTTCAAGCTCAAGCCCGGTGCCGGCAAGATACGCCTGCGCGCCCCCCAGCAGCCCAACACCGGCATCTATGAAATCATCTTCAGATAACCCCTGTTATTCCCCATTATGGACCTTTCCCTTTTCCGTGAAGAATACCTGAAGGACACGCTGCACCGCAGCGCCCTGGCGGATTCTCCCTTCCAGCAGTTCGATATCTGGTTCAAGCAGGCGCTCAAGGCGGAAATCCCGGAGCCAAACGCCATGAGCATTGCCACCACCACGCCGCAGGGCATGCCCTCCCTGCGCACCGTGCTGCTCAAGTACTATGATGACCGCGGCTATGTCTTCTTCACCAACTACACCAGCCGCAAGGCGCAGGAGATTGCCGCCAACCCGGAGGTCTGCATGCTCTTGCCCTGGGTCTCCCTGGAGCGCCAAATCACCGTCTACGGCCGCGCAGAGAAAATCAGCCGCGCGGAAACGCTCAAGTACTTCCTCACACGCCCCCGCGAATCCCAGCTCGGCGCTTGGGTCTCCCACCAGAGCCAGGTCATCTCCACCAGAAAGCTGCTCATGATGAAGCTCCAGCAGCTCAAGGACAAATTTGCCAACGGGGATGTCCCCCTGCCGGATTTCTGGGGCGGTTTCCGCATTGTACCCCACCACATGGAATTCTGGCAGGGCGGCCCGGGACGCGTGCACGACCGCTTCATGTACGCCCTGCAGCAGGACGGCTCCTGGGATATCACCAGGCTGCAGCCGTGAGGGAACGGAACCGCCAAGCGCATCTAGGCGGTTCCGAGGTTGCCCACGGGTTTACACCCGTGGCTACCGAGCCTTCGGCGCACTCCGCCATTCGGCGGAGTTTTTTCACCCCGCGCGCTCCGCGCCAGACACAGGGCTTCATCTGGCAGCATGCCAGATGAAGCGTGTTTCGCTCCGCGCCGATAGGCGCGCTAAATAAAGCTCCGTCCTTTGGACGGAGCGTACCCGAAGGGGCCGGTAGCCACGGGTGTCAACCCGTGGGTGCCGGGCGTTGCTCATCTCCGCCGGGTAACCCCGCCTCGTCACGCCGCCGCGCAGCGGCGGTGGACGCATGGCGGGGTGGCTCCACTATCCGGTTGCCCGTCTCGCCATCTCCAATCTGCGCCTTGCGTATCATCCACCCCTAACTTCACAGGTTTGCAAAATTCTTTGGAACCCCCCGTGCTTTTCAGCGCAGAGTACAACAAAATTCATTGACGCAGCAAATACAGAGGAATAGAATGACCGAATTATGGGGCATACCTTTTTCCAGAATTATGGACACCTCGTGTACCATGTGGAGGACATGGATATACGCGCAACGGATTTATGCCGGGTTCACCAACTTATTGAGTCCGTGGTTTTGCAAATGGGCGGGCGCCAAGTTGTTGTTGGCGGGATTGAAACCCACGTGCACCTGCTGTGCTGCTTTCCCCTCACTGTTGCAATCCCGGATTTTGTGAGAGGCCTCAAAACCACCACCACCCATGCCATGAAGGCACGTTTGACCGGATACAGGAATTTCCACTGGCAAACCGGTTATGGTTATTTCTCCGTGAGCGCTTCCAAATACAAGGATGTTCACGACTACATCATGCACCAAAGGGAACGCCACCAGCGGCAAAGTTTTGACGAAGAGCTGGCTAGCCTGGTGCGCAAGAACGGCGCGATGTCGTCCGTTTCGCCCCGCGCCGATAGGCGCGCTAAATAAAGCTCCGTCCTTCGGACGGAGCGCACCCGAAGGGGCCGGTAGCCACGGGTGTCAACCCGTGGGTGCCGGGCGGCCTAACGCTTGCCACGGCGTAGCCCGCAGGGCGAAGACGGGTCTCCGCCGGGTAACCCCGCCTCGTCACGCCGCCGCGCAGCGGCGGTGGACGCATGGCGGGGTGGCTCCACTATCAGGCCGCACGGCTCGCCACCCCCAATCTGCGCCTTGCGTATCATCCCGCCGCCATCCTTCAATTGCTGCCCGTGACCCGCGCGCACCGCGTCCTGCCGGGAAGCATGGCAATACAAAAGCTGCCCGGATTCCTCCGGGCAGCTGTAAAAACACAAATACCTGTTACGTTCCCGCTTACTTGCGGCGGCGGATGCACAGCCCGGCCAGCGCCAGCAGGCTAAGCGTGCCGGTCGTCGGCTCCGGAACAACGGGATTCTCAGACAGGTGAGCTGCAGCCAAAACACCAGCCTGATCGAGTGCTCCGCTAAGGATCTTGAACTCAGCCATGTTACCAACAAAGGGGCTCTGCTGCGCCTCGGCGCTTCCACTACCAATAGCAGCAGCTGCACCACCTGCGCTGGCGAACGCAACAGTGCTTGCGTTCAGGCCGTCAAGCGTACCGACCGCATCACCATTGATGTACCCTGTGGCAGTTCCGGTACTGGCATTGTAAGTGATAGCGATATTGGTCCACTCCTTGGATTGGACAACGATATCTGAGGGAATGTCATGGTGGGCTTTTCCTTTTGCCAGAAGATCCAATTTGCCATTGTGGACAGCAAATGAGAGGCCGGATGCGTTACCATTGCCTGTTCCAAAAAGGAACTGTTCAGCGGGGAGGGAGTCGCTATCGAAGTAAACCCAAGCCATGAGGGTAAAGCTATTGGTTCCATTTTCGCCAAGAGCGAGCGTTCCTTCACCATTACTCCAGTATGCGTTGCCGCCGACAAATATACGCTGATTACCGCCAAGCGTTATTGCCTTGCCAAGATCTTGGGTAAGGTAATAGTCTCCTATCTGCGAACCTTTGGTGATTTCCGTAACCGTGGTATAGGTGGCAGATCCCTCATCTTTAATGGAATAGTTCAGGTTCGGAATTTTGGTCGTTGCCTGAAGGGAGTCCTCGAATGTCCACACTGCGTCCTCGAATGCGGACGCCATGCTGCCAAGGGCAAGGAGTGCTATAAGTGTCTTTTTCATGGTATCGTAGATTGATTTTGTGGTTGAATTTATCCTAGCGGGCATCTTGCCCGCAGGAACGGGCACAGTATAAGTATTCCGAATACTGTAGTCAAGATTTTTTTCAAAAAAAATTGCGCCGCAAGCGAATTTCCCCGAAATCTAGCCGATTTTGTTTGCAATTTATTTTCCCGCCCCTGTCGGCATCCGGAAATGCCGCATCTGACGAAGTGTTGATTTTGCTCCTTTTGCGCCGAATTTATGCCTACAGTATTCGGAATACTTATACTCTCCCCATCTGCGCGGGCAAGGCGCCCGCGAAGGCACAATCAACCACAAAAATCAAACTTTATGAAAAAGACACTTACAGCACTCCTTGCCCTTGCTCCGTTCGCATACGGCATGACCGGTGAAGAGCTCAACGCCGAGCTCCAGAAATCATTCCAGGGTTACACGTTCGGTGATGCTTTCTCCATCACTACCCAAATGGCTAATATTGGTAACCAGAACAAAGGTATCATAACACTCGGAACGGCTGATGGAGTGCTGGAAACTAATTATTTCATTGTAAATCAGGGTCATAATTATTGGGGCCTGAACACCAAGGACAGCAATACTCTTGAAGGTAACAACGCGTGGAAGCTCGACGTAGTCGGCAGCGATTATACCTATACCAGCACTGACGGGGTCTTACCTGTTCTTTGGGCTCAAAATGCAGCGGGAACCCAATCGGCCCAGAGAGTGGTGGGCTCTTATATAGGTGTTGACATTTCCAGTGATGGTACTGATTCAACAGTAAAGGTCTCCTATGCCGGCACCAATATAACAGATACCTATATTTTGAAGGGGATTGCGCTGGACGCCAACGATATCATGGTGAAGAATGACATTGGAGATGTCCAGAAGTGGGAAGCTTCATTTAAGCATGTCCCCGAACCCACCACAGGCGCGCTTAGCCTGCTGGCGCTGGCCGGTCTGTGCATCCGCCGCCGCAAGTAAGCGAGACGCAACAGATAAATGTGTAATACAGCTGCCCGGAGGAATCCGGGCAGCTTTGTATTACCATGCTTCCCGGCCAGACGGGGAGCACGCGGGTCATGGGCAGCAATTGAAGGATGGCGGCGGGATGATACGCAAGGCGCAGATTGGGGGTTTAGAAACGTGCGCCCGTCTTCGCGGTATCGGCGAACCCGATACCGCTACGCCGTGGCGAAGCACCTCCGAAACTCCGGTGCTTCGGGATAGTGGAGCC
>JAZLHB010000031.1:0-15673 GCA_045616565.1 Akkermansia sp.
GCCGGAGGCACGGTAACCTCGGGTGTCAACCCGTGGGTAACCAACGGCGGCATGCTTGCCTCGGCGTAGCCCGTAGGGCGAAGACGGGTCTCGGCACGGGGACCCCGCCTCGTCACGCCGTAGCCTTGGCGGAGGCGGACGGATGGCGGGGTGGCTCCACTATCCCGTTGCACATCTCTGGCTGCCTTTACTGATAAAATCCAAAGAGGGGGGCTTCAACTTTGGGCGATTCCCCTAACGTTTGCCCATCAACTCGTTGAAAAACATGAAGCCATTTATTGGGACACATGTGCCGTGCGGGACTAATACCGGGAATGCGCTTGACTCCCACGCGCGCGCGTGCTAGGCTTCACGGCACAAGTTATGTCCATTGAATTACCGGAAAAGATACAGGCTCGCAAGCGTGATGCCCGCATCACCATCGTCACATCCGCATACAACGGCAAGTATGTGCAGGCCATGCTGCAAAACTGCGTCAACGAGCTTGCCGAAGAGTACCCGCACTCCGAGTTCGAGGTGCTGCAGGTTCCCGGAGCGTATGAAATCCCGATGATGGTGCGCCGCGCCATTCTGGAACCCGCTTCCCGCGAGCAACCGGAGGCCGTGATTGCCCTGGGTGTCATCATCCGCGGTGAAACCGCGCACGGCGACCTGGTGGGAGAGAACGTGGCCCGCAAGCTCATGGACATCTCCTGCGAGACCCTGGTTCCGGTGATCAACGAGGTGCTCCTGCTCAACAATGAGCAGCAGGCGTTCGCACGCTGCATCGCCAGCACCCTCAACCGCGGCAAGGAGGCCGCCCGCGCCGCCGTCCAGATGATCAACCTGCGCGAGGAGCACGAGGGCACCAACCGCCGCTTCGGCATGAACTCCGCCTTTGGGCAGCAAGCCAATTCCAAATAACCATGGCTTCCACCAACATCAACCCCGCGCGCGTGCGCCGCAGCGCACTCAACCTCATCTACGCCGTCATTGAGAACGGCGGCTCATGGGAAGATTTCGACTTCAACCTCTTCTGGCCCGTGGCGCTGGAGCGCGACACCGACCAGTACCGCGTTGCGCTTGCCAAGGCAGTGCTGCACACTTGCCGCGCCTCTGCGGACAGCGCGCGCCTGCTGGCGGAGCGCACCCAAAAGGCGCAGGATGCCCTGCACGCGGATTTGACCGCCGTTGCCGTGCGGGAAGCCCTGGAACGCTACACCAACCGCACGGACGAGTGGGAGGAGAGCCTGGCGGCCCTGCGCGCCGAGCTGGACAACAAGCGCGCCACCGACACGGACGAGCTGGCCCGCTGCGCCAAGAGCTCCATCACCCTGGCGCGTGCGCTGCAAGGGCTGGGAGCGGAAATGCTGCCCCTCTTTGCGGATTTCCCCGCCTACCGCTCCGCGCTGGAGCCGCTGGCCGCCGTGGTGAAGCGCCGCGGACGCCTGATGGAAGCCTGCGCCGGCATGGCGGATGAAACATATTTGGCGGGCAAGCAGGAATTTGCCGGCCTGCTGCGCCGCATGCAGGACCTGCAGGAACTGCGCCCCGCCGCAGAGCAATTGGCAGGCAAGGTGCTGGAACACCGCGAGGAGCTGGAAACGGCAATCGCCGGGCTGCTGGAGCACTACAGCACCGCGCGCCTGGACATGGTGGACCGCTGCATCCTGCTGCTGGCCCTCTACGAGCTGCGCGTGGAAAAACTCTCCACGCCCATCGTGGTATCGGAGGCCAACGAGCTGGCGGACACGTATTCCGGCGGCAAGAGCGCACCCTTCATCCACGGTGTGCTCGCAGCCGCAGCCAAGCAGTAAGCACCTCTCCCCCCCCACCGCCATGGCCAACTTCTTCACACGCCTGGTAGACAAATTCCTCGGCGAGCCGGAAATCGACTGGGACGAGCTGGAGGCCGACCTCATCTCCGCAGATATCGGTGCCAAGCGCGTCATTCCCCTGGTGGAGCAGCTGCAGGAGCAGGATGACCAGGACGCATGCGACATTGCAGACTACATCAAGGCGCAGCTGCGCGCCGCCTTCCCTGCAGAGCTGCCGCAGCTGCCGCAACCGCAGGAGGGCAAGCCCGCCGTCATCATGATGGTGGGAGTGAACGGCGCCGGCAAAACCACCACCGCCGCCAAGCTGGCCCACCGCCTGCAGAAGCAGGGACACCGCGTGCTGCTGGCCGCAGCGGACACCTTCCGCGCCGCAGCCGTGGAGCAGCTGGAATCCTGGGCCGCCAGGCTCAGCGTGCCGCTCTACAAGGGACGCGAGAACCAGGACCCGGCCTCCGTGTGCTACGAGGCCCACACCCGCGCAATCAACGAGGGCTTCGAGTACCTCATCTGCGACACCGCAGGCCGCCTGCACACCCGCCACAACCTCATGGAGGAGCTCTCCAAAATCCGCCGCTCCATCGCCAAGCAGGATGAAACCGCCCCCCACGCCTGCTACCTGGTGGTGGATGCCACCACCGGCGGCAACGCCCTCATGCAAGCGCAGGAATTCCACAAGGCCACCCCGCTGGATGCCGTGGTGGTCACCAAGATGGACGGCTCCGGCAAGGGCGGCGTGGCCGTGGCCATTCAGGACGAGCTGGGCATCTCCCCCATCTTCCTGGGAACAGGCGAAGGCTGCGACGACCTGCAGCCCTTCAAGCCGGACGAATACGTGAACACCTTCCTGTGATGCCGCCCACCTGCCTGCTGGAGTACACGCGCACCGGGCTGGCGGAACTGCTGGCCGGGATGGGCGAGCCCAAGGCTTTCCGCGCCACCCAGCTCATGGAGTGGATTTGGAAGCACCGCGCCACGGATTTTTCCCAGATGACCAACCTGGCTCCCGCCCTGCGGGAAAAGCTGGCGGCCCAATGCTGCCTGCGCCCGCTCCAAGTGGTGGAGGTGAGCCAAAGCTCCACCGGTTCCGCCACCCGCAAATTCCTTTCCCGCATGCAGGACGGCCACCTGGTGGAATCCGTCATCATCCCCGCCGCCGTGGGCAAGGGCGGCGCCCACAGCGCGCGCATGACCCTTTGCGTTTCATCCCAAGTGGGCTGCGCCTTCGGCTGCAAGTTCTGCGCCAGCGGCCTGCTCGGCTTCACCCGCAACCTCACCGCCTCGGAAATCCTCGGTCAAATCCTCGCCGCAGAGGAAGTCGCCGGTGAGCGCATCGACAACCTCGTCTTCATGGGCATGGGGGAACCCCTGGCCAACATCGACAACCTGCTGCGCGCCCTGGAGGTCATCATGGATCCGCACGCGCTCAACATCGGCGCGCGCCACATCACCGTCTCCACCTCCGGAAACGTGCCGGGCCTGCAGCGCCTTGCCGCCTTCGGCAAGCCCCTGCGCCTCGCCGTTTCGCTCCACGGTGCGTGCGATGAAGTGCGCGACCAGATCATGCCTGTCAACAAGAAATGGCCGCTCGCCAAGCTCCTTCCCGCCCTGCGGGAGTGGAACCGCACCGGCAAGCACATGATTACGCTGGAGTACATCCTCATCCAGGATGTCAACAATTCCCCGGAACAGGCAAAGCTCCTCACCGGCGTGGCCCGCAGTCTCAACGCCAAGGTCAACCTCATCCCCTACAACACCGTGGACGGTCTCCCCTGGACCCGCCCCTCGGAGCGGGACTGCCGCGCCTTCTGCCAATCCCTGGTGGATGCACGCATCCCCGTCACCCTCCGCTACGAAAAGGGGCACGATATCAACGCAGCCTGCGGCCAGCTCCGCCTCCGCAGGGTTTCGGGCGATGCAAAAGCGCCTTGACATGCGCGGCGCGCATGGTAGCATGCAGCATATGCATGGAAGGATACTTGTGCGCCTCACATTGGCTCTGACAATGACATCTGCGATCCTCACCCCTATGGGGTGGGCTATGATGGACCGGGCAGCGTACACGCGGATGAGCACAGAGGAGAAAACCTTCATCAACAAGCTGGAGAAACTGCCGGCGGACGTGCGGCTCTGCATGTTGGCCGAGCAGTTCTCCGTGGTTCCCACGGATGCATCAAACTATGCGGTCAAACCTGTCAAATTAACCCTACCCGGAGGAAAGCAGGTGGATTTCAACAAAGTGCTTGCCGAATCAATCCAGAAACACAATTGGGAAGCGCTTTGGAAAGAGCTCCGCGGGAAGCACCTGATGGCCGTGGGAGAGGCTTATGCCGATGACATTGCCAAGCTGCGCAAGCTGAATGCCGACAAGGCCAAGCATGCGCGCGATATCGTGGCAAAGTTCAAGAAGGTGGATGAGCGCGCGCTGGATGCCTTTTTCACCGAGATGTACAAATGGTCGGAGCCAAAAGGGAACGGCACCAACCAAGAATGCAAAATATACGGCAGCGATCACCGCAAATACCGCTGGGGAGACCTATTCCATCGTTGCGATAGCGCCACTTGGGAATCCCTGAAACCCCTGTGGCGCGGCAACAAGGGCTTGCTGGAGATGGAATTCGCCTCCCAAATTTCCAAACTCCGTAAATACAATGCGAAAGAAGAGCCCAAGAAGGACAAGGGCGTTACAGAGAAAGCGACCACAGCCCTCTCTCCCAAGGCACTTGCCTCTGCCGTTGGTGCCGTGCAAAGCGGCTTGAAAGCCATGCCGGAATCCGCTCGACCTGCATTCCTTGCCGCATTGGAAGCGAATGTTGCATTGCAAGACCTGCACCTGGCCACCTACGCAGACGGCAAGGGGCGCCTGCACTCTGTGTTTGACGAGCTGCTGACGGCAGACGCAATCAAAGATGCCCTGAGACTAATGCGAAAGGCGCAGCAGGACCCGGGAATACGGGCGGAAGTGCTGGACAGAAACGAAAAAGCCATGAAATCTCTCGAAAAGGGGGCCGAACAGCGGGCCAACGAAGCCACGGCTGTGCAAAAGGCGTACGAAGCGAAACAGGCTGCGCGCGAATTCGAGCAAATGAATCGTGAAACCCAGCAGGACCACAAGCAAATTGCGGAAGCCGCCATGAACACGGTGCAGCAGGTGCCGGATCAGATGTGCCAGGAGGTCATCGTCCGGGCCATGGCCCACAAGTTCACTACGGAATCCCTGTTCGCCGAATTCGTCTATGATGCGGCGGGACGCGCCCTGAACTGCTATGATGTGCTCAATGCCGCCGGGCAGGTGGAAACAGCCATCAACCTCATGCTGGATGCCAGCGGCTGCCCCGAGTTGCAGAAAAAGGCAGTCGAATTGATGGTCGAGGAAGATGCAGCCCACGAGAAACAGACCAAGAAGCGTGCCGCGCTTATCAACGTGGCTCTCAAGGAACAAGAGGCCGCAGATGCCCAGCGCGCCCTGAAAAAGAATTCCAAGAAATAACGTTGATCGCCGCGTGAAACACGCCCTATGCTTGAATATGCGGGGTCGCCAGCCCTTTCGCTCGCGTACAGGCACACATTTTCCTCCCTGCTTCCAACGAGGAAGCCGGGTTTACTTCTGCTCTTGCGCAGGCTGGTCTGCGGGGATTCCGTAGACCTCCAGGCTGCCGTGGCGGCCGGAGCGGATGGCGGCCATGTGGGCGTTCACCTGGCGGGCCCAGCCACCCACCGTGCAATACACACGGCCGATTTGGGCGGTGGTGACGCGGCCGCGCGCCTTGTACTTGGCCAGGATGCGGCCGAGGTCTGCCACGCACTCCTCCTTGGTTTGGTAGGTGCGCTGGCCGCGGCGGCCCATAATGCCGGCCAGGTTGTTCTTGTGACGGGCAGCGTGGGATGTGGCGTGCCCGGATTCATGACGGATGATGGCCTCCATCAGAACGGGGTCAATCCCGTTCTCGTCCGCCGCTGCCTTGATGGCAGGACGCAGCTCTTCAACGACACCGGAAAATGCCGCCGTGCTGAGCGCCAGGGCGCTGATGATTGTCAATACCAGTTTCATGGGGCGCGCATGCTACCACCCGACCAGTGCCTTGTCAAGCATTTCCACGCAAAAATTTTTCATCATATATTTAAATTTTCTTTATCATTTCTTGGTGTACATATTATTTCTATAATTTGTAATAGGTTTATTGTTTGATTGTTGTAGATTTTTTGATTGGTATAGTTTTTTGCGGCCAAAATTGATTTTACGGATGCAGAAAAAATGTGAATTTTTTGCATAGGACCCCGCTTTGCGCGCGCATGCGCGAGCGCGATAGCGGATTTAGAGCTTGACGCCCCGCGCCGCAGTGTGCTAGGATAACCCTTCACCAAAGGGGCTATGTTCATCAACAGGGAAATATCTTGGCTGGAGTTCAACCAGCGCGTGCTCAACCAGGCGCACAGGCAGGATTTGCCGCTGCTGGAGCGCATCAAGTTCCTTTCCATCACGGCCAGCAACCTGGATGAATTCTTCCAGGTTCGCGTGGGCGGGCTCATGCTGCTGCAAAGGGCCGGCAAGAACCGGCCGGAGCTCACGGGGCTCACCCCCACGGATGAACTGGAGCGCATCCGCGTGCGCGCGAACGCCATGGTGGCGGAGCAGTACGAGCTGCTCACCGGAGAGCTGCTGCCGCTCATGGAGCAGGCGGGGCTGCAACCGCTCCGCATGGACGACCTGGACGAGATTCAGCTGGGCGACCTGGAAAAATATTTCACCTCCGGGGTGGCACCGCTGCTCACGCCGCTGGCCATGGAGGTGGAGATGCCGCCCGTGCTGCCCAACCTGAGCCTGGTGCTGGCCGTGGAGCTGCGCACCAACGGGGAGCCGGGCAGCCGCATGGTGGCCGTCACCCTGCCGGAAACCCTGCCCCGCCGCGTACACACCGCCACGCTGGACAAACAGGGGTATGTGATGCTGGAGGAACTGGCCGCGCGCTTCATCTCCCTCCTGCTGCCCGGGGAGGAGGTGCTGGGCTGCACCCCCTTCCGCGTGACCCGCAACGGAGACATTGCCGTGGCGGAGGAAGAGGGCGGCGACTTCTCCCGCGAGATGGAGGAAGTGCTGGTGGCGCGCAAGTTTTCCGACTGCGTGCGCCTGGAGGTGCCGGAGAGCGCGCCGGAGCCCCTGGTGGCGCGCCTGCAGGCGCTGGTGGGGGCGGATGCCCTCTCCACCTACCGCGTGCCGGGCCTGCTGCGCCTGGTGGATTTCGGCCGCATGGCCTTCGAGCCCGGCAACGACCAGCACAAGGTGGAATCCTGGACCCCCTCCTGGCCCGCCAGCGTGGATCCCGCCCTCTCCATGTTCGACAACATCGCCCAGGGGGACATCCTCATCCACAACCCGTATGAGAGCTACGAGCCCGTGGTGCGCCTGGTGGAGGAAGCCGCCGCAGACCCGGATGTCATTGCCATCAAGCAAATCCTCTACCGCACGTCACCCAACTCCCGCTTCATCTCCGCGCTCTGCCGCGCGGCGGAATCCGGCAAGCAGGTCACCGTGCTGGTGGAGCTCAAGGCGCGTTTCGACGAGCGCCTGAACCTGGCCCAGGCGGAGCGCCTGCAACGCTCCGGCGTGCAGGTGGTGTACGGCGTGAAGGGATTCAAAACCCACGCCAAAATAGCCATGGTTGTGCGGCGTGAGCAGGCAGGCCTGCGCCGCTACTGCCATTTCGGCACAGGAAACTACAACGAGGACACCGCCCGCATCTACAGCGACCTCTCGCTGCTGACCTGCGACGACAAGCTGGGTGCGGATGCGGCGCAGTTGTTCAACTCCATCACGGGGCTCACGCGGCTCATGCAGTTCCGGCGCATCTACCCCTCCCCCGCCATGATGAAGCAGCGCCTTCTGGAGCTCATCGACGGGGAAATCCAGCGCGCCCGTCAGGGTGAGAAGGCGGTTATCCGCGCCAAGATGAATTCCCTGAACGATGTGGAAATCATGGAGGCGCTGGAGCGCGCCTCCCAGGCCGGCGTGAAGATACGCCTGAACGTGCGAGGCATCTGCTGCTGGTCCCCCGGCACGCCCAAGGGCCGCGCGGCCACCCGCATCATCAGCATTGTGGACCGCTACCTGGAACACGCCCGCATCTTCTCCTTCCACAACGGCGGCGCGCCGCTCGTCTACATTGCCAGTGCAGACTGGATGAGCCGCAACCTGGACCGCCGCGTGGAGCTCATGGTGCCCGTGGAGAACCAAGAGCTGGCCCAGCGCTTGCTGGATATATTGGAGGCCTGCTTCAAGGACAACACGCAAGCCTCCCTCATGGAGGAGGACGGCACCTCCCGCCCCGTGCACAACCACCGCCGGCCCTTCGCCATGCAGGCCCACCTGCAGCGCCGGGCCCGCCAGCGCGCACGCCGCCAGGAGCGCATCTCCCGCCAAACCCTGGAACCCCACCTGCCCAAGAAGGAGCGCTAGCCGCGCCGCTAGTTCCCGGCCTGCGGCTTTTCGGCGGGTACGATGGCCCTGTAGGTTGCAATGGCACCCTGGGCAATGATGACTATGCTGTCAAAGGCAGCGGTGAGCGGTACGTCCGCCACTGCCAGAACGGCTCCCAACGGGTAGGCCCACAGGGCATCCGAACAGGCGTGCAGGTCAGACGTCACCAAGACCACTCCGTCGGCGCAGTAGTGCCTATCCTCTGCGGGAACGCGGAGCTTGCCGGGCAGTTGTTGCACGGCACCGGGCGGCAGGCTCTCCTGCCAAGGAGCCTGCGTGCGCATCACGCAGCCTATGCGGTGGTCCGTCACCACCTCGCCGTAAAGCGTGCGGGCCTCATCCGGCCTGGCCTCATAGCGGGTGGGATTGTAGCTTAAATAAACATCGAGAGGAGACAAGAAGCAGGGCGTACCGCGGCGCACGAAACGGACGGCTTGGGCAGCCACATACTGCTTGCCGCCCACGCGGTACACGGTTGTCGGCACGGTCTGGATTTTCGTTCCGGCGTATTTCACATCCTGCGTCTCGCCCTTCAGCAGGATGCCCTCACCCTCACGGCCATAGTCGAACATCCGGCTGTGTGTGGTCACACAGGAGGACAGCACCGCCGCAAACAGGGCGAACGCCATGCAAATGGCCTTCTTGCTTGTCTTCATTCGCCCCATATAAGCACGGAACAGTCCTCGTGTCAAAAAAAATAGGACGTTTTTCACCTATAACGGTACATTCAACGCCAAACGCTCCGCAAAACGGGTATTTCACCTTGAGACAAGGCCGGATTTGTGCTAGGGTGAAGGGCATGGAAATTCAGCGGGCGCTCAAAAGGGTATGTTTGCGTTGGGGGATGTTTGCCGTGATGGGCGGAGGCGCGGTGTTTGCGCTGGACGGCCCTGCTCCGGCGGATGAGAACATGCGCGAGGTGAAAGTGGAGAACATGCCGACATACGATGTGCCCGAGTGTACCGTCAAAGACCACGGCAAGCATGCCAAGAACGTCATCCTGATGATAGGCGACGGCATGGGAACGGAGCATATTTGGGCGGCGTGGATGCTCAACCGCGGCAAGGGCTTCATCCTCTCCATGCCCGTGAGCGGGTTTTCCATCACCACTTCCGCCACCCACACCATCACGGATTCCGCTGCGGGCGGCACCGCGCTGGCATGCGGGCAAAAAACCGCCAACCGTTTCCTGGGCATGGCACCCGACAAGAAGCCGCTGGAGAACCTGGCGGAATACTACCGCGCCAAGGGCAAGTCCACCGGCATTGTGCTGACCAAGGATGTGACCGATGCCACACCTGCCGCCTTCTACGCGCATGTGGACGACCGCGGCAAGAAGAAGGAAATAGCCAAGGCCCTGGTGGATGCCAAGTTCACCGTCATCTACGGCGGCGGGGCCAAATCCATTTCCGAGGAGCAGAAAAAGGCGATTGCGGAAGCCGGGTCGGTGGCGGAATTCACGCACGATGCCAACCCGCCCAAGGTGGCGGAGCGCGGGGAGGACTACCTGTGCAATCACGTGAAGCAGGCGCTGAAGGTGCTGGGAAAGAACCCCAAGGGCTTTTTCCTGATGGTGGAGGGCTCCAAGATAGACCACTACGCCCACGATTGCAGGGCGCGGGAAACCCTGCACGAGATGCTTGATTTCGACCGCGCGGTGGGCGTGGTGCTGGAGTGGATGAAGGAGCACCCCGACACCCTGCTGGTGGTGACTGCCGACCACCAGACGGGCGGCTTGGCCATCAAGGACGGCAACAAGGAGAAAGGCAGCGTGCGCGTGATTTTCGGCACGCACTCCCACTCCGGGTTTGCCGTGCCCGTGTTTGCCGCCGGCAACGGCGCGGGCAAGTTCTCCGGCGTGATGGACAACACGGAGGTTTCACAGCGCCTGCGCTGAAGAATTTCAACGCGACAATTCGCCCAGCACGGCGGGGAGCCCTCCCGCCACTTGGGTGGCGGTTGCGGCCGGGGCGAAGGTGCTCCGGTGGATGCGTTCCGCCGCCAGCCCGCATGCGTAGGCGCCCAGGGCGGCGGCGTGCAGCGGCGGCAGGCCTTGCGCGGCCAGGGCGGCAATGCAGCCGGAAAGGGTGTCTCCCTGGCCTCCGTTGGCCATGAAGGGACCGCCCGTGCCGTTGTAGCACGCATGGGCGCGGTCCGCCACAATGGTGCGCGCGCCCTTGAGCAGGAGCGTGCAATCGTGCCGTTCCAGGAAGCGGCGCACCACCTCGCGGCGCGGAGCGGGGGATTGCGGATCCAGGCGCTGCATCTCGCCGGGGTGCGGGGTCAGGATGCAGCGGTTGTGGAATTCCCAGCCCTGCGCGGCAGCCAGGTTCAGGCCGTCGGCATCCAGCACCACGGTTCCAGGGAAACCATTCACGAGCGCGTGCAGGGCAGCAGCCTCCACGCCCTCCACTTTGCCCAGCCCGGGACCGATGAGCAGGCATTGCGCGTCCCGCTCCTCAATCTCCGCGTAGGAATGCACCGCGCGCACCATGACCTCCGGTGCCACGCGCGCGGCCAGCAGGGGATACACATCCGCATGGCAGTAGAGAGCCACCAGGCCCGCGCCTGCACGGAGAGCGGCCTCCGCGCACATCTGCGCCGCACCCAGGTAGCCTGCGGAACCCGCCACCACGGCCACGCGGCCGGCGCGGTTCTTGTACAGGGAATAGGGGCGGCGCGGCAAGCGGCACAGCGGGTGCAGCGGCTCCAGCACGGTATCCGCGCACTCGTGCGGGATATCCACCTCCGGCAGCGGAATGCAGTACAAGCGTCCCACAAAATCCTCGGCCCCGTCCACCAGCATCTCCGGCTTCACACAGCCAATGGCCGCCGTGGCATCCGCCTGCACAGAAAGGGACGTGCCGAGCCCGGTGGGCATATCGATGGCAAGGGTGCGGCAGCGCGGTGCGGACTCGCGCAGGGCGTTCATCTCGCGCACGCAGGCCGCGTATTCATCGGAAAGCTCGCCGTGCGCGCCGGACCCCAAAAGGCCATCCAAAATAAGCGTGCCCGCCATGGGTTGCGGTGCGGCGGCGCGCACCTCTGCGCCGCTGCACATATCCAGCTGCCGCTGCGTCTCAACAGAAACCCTGAACTCATCCCCGGGATACCGCAGCACCACGGGGCATCCCAAGCGAGCAGCCAACCCCACGGCATCCCCGCCGTTGTTGCCGCGCCCCACATAAGACACCACGCGCGCAGGCCGCCAATCCAAGAAAACCTCTGCCATACGCCCCACCACGGCATCCATCAGCCCGGATGAAGTCGCCACCCCGGCATCAAACACCGCCCTCTCCGCTTCCCGTATTCCCTGTACGCCAGCTATCTGCATTGTTTTCTCCCTTTCCCCGCATTGTAATGCGGGACGCACCGTTTGTAAACGGAAAAGCACAGGCGCTTATGTGCCTTTGCCAGACAGCAGGCTTTCGAGCAGGATGTGTATGTTGCAACCGCGTTGGAGGGAATGGAGGGAATCCGGGGCGGAGATATAACGCCAGGATTCCCCCATGTCATCCACCGGAATAGCCGGGGGAACGGTGGAGATGAACTCCATGAAACCCTGCGGGGCCTCGTCAAAGTGGTCGTGAAATTGGTCGGCGAGCTGCATTTTTTCCTCTGCGGTGCATTCACGGCTGATGTTGTGCAGCACATGCTCCAAATTGCGGGAGCAAAAGAGCGCACGGTAGGGTATCTTGCCGCATGTTTGCGCCATGCCTGCGAGTGTGAGCATCTGGCGGGCCTTGATGCTGTTGCGGTCCAGCACTGCTTGGATAGTGGGCCCGGTGATATCCGTTTCCGTGTATCTGAAGCCCGGCAAGCGGCTGTCGCCATGCACGGCGGAAGCGGGAACAAAGGCACCATCCGTATCCATGAGATGAGCCACCAGGGCGATATCTTGCGCGCGCAGGCGGTATACGTTCATGAACTGGCGCACCCTGTCGCCCACGGCGGTCTTGACGCTGCGCCCAGCCGGTTGCTTGATAGTGGTAATATCTGCCTGCAACACATGAAAGCGGATTTTAGCAGAGGCGAGCAACCGTTGCATCACGCTTTCCAGCGCGGCGGCATCAGAAGCTCCCTCCACCATGAACAGGAGGACCTTCCTTGTGGTTTGACTCGTCATTTGCGGGGTATGCTGCAAGCGCGGATGGCACGGGCGATATCGGTCTTGCTGGTTTCGTCGTAGAGCTCAAATTCCTGACCGCCAATGAAGATGGAGCGCAGGTAGACATCCCGCAGGTTGTTGGTGGGCTTGATGTTCTTGAGGCGGATGAAGCGGTGGTGCGGATTGATGGTGGTGAAGACCACGCTGCGCTTGTCGAGCACCTCCAGCGGGTGCAGGTTGTGCGCAGTGAAAACGAGCTGCCCGCGAGCATTCTCCTTCCACACAGAGAGCAGCTCGCCGAGCAGGTACTCGAAGATGCTGGCATCCAGCTCATCCACCACCAGGCAGGTACCCGGCGTGTTGGATGCGGTTATCCACAACAACAGGATGGCAATGATTTTCTTGATGCCGTCCGACTCGTATTTGAGGGGAATGCGGGAGTCTCCGCGGATGGCCAGCAGCTCGAAGCGCACGTTTTCGGCATCGGCTGTTTCCAGCTCGGCTCCCACCTCCTTGACTACCAACGTGAGCCCGGGAATTATCTTGCACAGCACGCGGTTAATCTGCTCCAGCGAGCCTTTGAAATCGTGGTAGGAACTTGCAGGAAGCGAGCTGGGGCCGTTCAGGAACACAAGGCATGTATCCATCATTTCCGGACCGTTCCCGCAGGTGACGGTGATGGGCAGCAAATCGCCTTTCACCAAACTTGACTTGAAAGTGGAGACGATATACAGGTGGAGCGCTGCGAAATGATGCACCGCGCGCAATATCTCCGCGTGCCCGCCCTCCAAATGCAGCAAACACGCAAGCATCCATTCGTTGAAGATGTAGGAGCGCCCTTCCCGGTTGGCCAGCACCTTGTTGATGAGGATATCCTGCTTGGAGCAATGGGACTGCAGCTTGGCAAGGGTAGCCTGGGGCGCGAGAACGCCGGAAGCGGGCACGCTTTCCTCGTTGAATTCAATGATGGTGCTGAAGCGAGCCTTGGGTTCAATCGGTTTTGCGCTCAATGCTTCGTTTCGGATATACACCCCTTCATCACCGCGAGCCAAGGTCACGGTGTATTGCACATCGAAACAACGCAGCTCCGTTTCCACATTGAAAAGGATGGAAACGCGGGATTCGGTCTTGCCGCATGTCATCCACGCAGCAGCATCCTCTGAAAGAGCTTTCCCACGAATCAAGGTCTGCACCAGGGAAAGGGCATTGACCACAGCGGTCTTGCCCGTGCCGTTTTGGCCGTAGAGGCCCAGCACTTCCCCTTCAGCGGGATTGAAACCCGCAACGCGGTGGGGCATGGGGATGGTGCCGCCGAGGACATTCTTGATGTTCTCTATGTCGATGGAACAGATGCGGACTATCGGGTTCATGGCAAAGGTGATTGTACCATGGCAAGCCAGTTTGTCAATAATTAAACACAAAAACGTCATATAAAATGACGTTTTTATTCTTAATTGGCAAAATCCTGTTCGTTTTGCGGAAGGTCGTAGATGAAAACAGGGGCTTGGGGGCCTTGGAAGGAGGGTTCCAGTTGGTAGCCGGAGCGGCGGTTGAAGCCGTTTTTGTAGAGGGCCTTGGCGGAGGCCGGATTGAAAGCGAAGACGTGGGCCTTGATACGCTTGGCGGTGGGGCGTATCTGTGAGAGGATGAGGGCTATTGCCCGGGTAGCGATGCCGCGGTTCCAGTAGGCGTGGCCAATCCAGTAGCCAAGCTCGAATTCGGTTTCGCGCTCCACGGCACCGATGTTGCCGACGGGTTCGCCATCCGCGGTGATGGCGTATTGCCGGGCACCGGGCTGGTTGGCACGCGTGATGAATTCCGCAGCGTTACGCTCTGTGTAGGGGAAGGGCATGGTGGCTGCCAGGTTGGCCAGCACACGCTTGTCGTTCACCAGCTCCGCCAGGCGCGGGGCATCCTCCTCACGCCACGGCCGCAGGGCGATTGGCAGGGGAGTTCTCATGCGGTGGTAAGGGTCACAATGAGCTTGTGCAGCACATCGCGCGTGTCCAGCTGGGTGGAGACGAGCTGGCGGTCCGCCACGGCGCAGGCCTGCAAATCACGGCGGGCCTTCTTGAGGGTGAGGTTGCTGCAGGTGCGGGCGGCGTTGAACATGCCGTAGGCGTTCACGGAGCCGTCCTTCTTCACGGGCAACAGCTTGCGGCCCTCCTCCGGCAGTGCGTTGAGCGCGCTCTCGAACGCACGGTAGTTGCCGGCGTTCGGGTGGTAGGTATCCAGCAGCAGGCGGGCGCAGAAGCGGTTGCGCACGGTGGGAACAATGGCGGCGCGCATGATGGAGACGGCCTGCTCCCCGTGGTCGAGCTGCTCGTTGACGAGCCGCAGGGCCTGGTGGCAGCTGCCGTTCTCAATGGCGCGGGAGATTTCAAAGATGACACCGTTGCGGGAGACGGCGACCATGAGATCCACATCCTGAAGGTTGACCAGGCGGCGTTCTGGACCCAGGTAGACATCCAGCTTGGCGAGCTCGTTGGCAATCTGGCGGGAGCTCTCGTTCACGCGGTGCACAAAGAGGTCGAGCGCATCGGAATCAAAGGTGATGCCGTAGGGCTTGGCCATGCGCACCACCAGGGCCGCCACATCGGATTCCCACCCGGCCTTGGTGATGTCGATCTTGCTGCTCTCCTTCATCTCCGCCGCAGCGGACAGCTTCTTGAAAAAGGTGCGGCGCTTGTCCATCTCCGCCGCGCTGAGCAGGAAAAAGGTTTCCGGCGGCAGGTTGCCCAGGCAGTCCACCAGGCGCGCAAGAGCGTTCTGCACAGCCTCGCTGCGCGTACCTTGCGGGGAATCCCCCATGAAATTGGCACTGCGCAGCCACACCACCTTGCGCCCGCCGAACATGTTCATCATCTGCAGGCTGTCGATGACCCGCGCCACAATGGCCACGGCCTCGTCCACGGTGGCGGCCACGCCGTCAATGGTCTCGTTGCCCCACTCGTCGGTTCCCTCGGTGAGCTCTGCATACTTCTTCCGGGCAGCGGCGGCGGAAGCTCCCTCGTCGCTGCCGAAAAACACGTAACTGGCGCATTCGGCGGCCATGCGCGCATTGAACCAAATTTCACACGCAAAGTCAAGGGGACTTCCTACCTCCCCAGGGCCGACGCATTTAATTTTTCTTGCCAATTTGCAAAAGATGAGCATGCAAAATACTACTCGGCGAGCCAGTAAATGTATTAAAATTGAAGTTTTTTTGTTTTTTTATTCTTTTATGTGTTGACTTTTGTTATATATATGATATTATACCCGCATGGAAAACTTTAT
>JAZLHB010000032.1:0-13539 GCA_045616565.1 Akkermansia sp.
ATTCCGAACCCGGAAGTGAAACATCAGCACGTCGATGGTAGTCGGACGACAGGTCCCGCGAGAGTAGATAGCCGCCAGGGCTAACAAAGGCCGCCGAGCGAAAGTTCGGCGGCCTTTACTTTTTTCTGCCTACCGCTCTCGCAGTAACTGACCGTGCCGGACGGGTTTCCATACAGAGGCCCGCTGAAGGGCGGGGCGGATGTTCACCCATGCGTTACTCCTCCCCGTCACGATTCCTCCGGCAGCTGGCGGGTTCTGCTGCCGCCGCCCTGGCCCAAAGGGGTGATACCGAAGGCATTCTTGGCCTTGGGATTTGCGCCGTATTCCAGCAACACCTTGCAGCATTCCACAAAGCCGTATGCTTCGGCTGTGTGCAGGGGCGTTTGCTTGGTGAATTTCGTCTGGGCATCCACTTTCGCCCCGTGCTCCAGCAGCACCCTGCAGGAAGCGGCGCTGCCGTTTTCCGCAGCCCAGTGCAGGGGAGTCTCGCCGAACTCGTCCTCGGCATCCACTTTGGCACCGTGTTCCAGCAGGAGCCTGCAGATGCCCGGGTAATCCATCTTGGCGGCCCAGTGCAGGGGGCTCTGGTTGTAAAGGGCTTCCGCGTTGGCGTTTGCTCCGCTATCCAGCAGAAGCTTGCAGCAGGCCACGGAACCGTTTTCCGCTGCCCAGTGCAGGGGAGTCCATTGGGAGAGGTCGCGGTCAAGGGTGCTTGCACCTTTTTCCAGCAGGCGTTTGCACAGCCCGGCGTTGCCCTCCGCAGCCGCTTGGAGCAGCGTGGAAGAACCCCAACCGCCCTGGCTGCCGTCCTTGGGGGACATTGAGCTCCTGTGCAGCGCCGCTACACGCTGCCCAATCAGGCGTGCAACACCCTTTTCCTGGGCCAGTTCCCGCGCGGTGCGGCCCTCGTTGTCCGTGGCCAGCACATCCGCGCCGTGGTCCAGCAACATCTTGCAGCATCTGGCGGAGGAAATGTCGGCATCGCACATGTCCTCCTTTGCAGCCGCTATGTGCAGGGGCGTTTGGCCGTTTTTATCCTTGGCGTTGATATCGGCGCCCTGTTCCAGCAGAAACTTGCACTCGTCTGCATCCAAGCGGCCTGCCCGCCGGTGCAGGAGGGTTTGGCCGTGTTCATCCCTGGCGTTGATATCTGCCCCGTGCTCCAGCAGCAGCTTGAAGGTGGCGTGGGCGTTTGCCCAGTCCAAGGGGGTGTTGCCCTTCTGGTCCTTGGCATGGATGTCTGCGCCGCGCTCCAGCAGCAGCCTGGCCGTTTCCGTGCGGCCTTCCCACACCGCATAGAGGAGGGGAGAAAAGCCGTCCTCGGACCTGGCGTTTACATCCGCCCCGCGCTCCAGCAGGTAACGGCAGATTTCCGGGCTGCCGCCGCGTGCCGCCTTGAACAGCATGCCCTCCGTTGCCTCCGCGCCGTGTTCCAGAAGCAGCATGAAACATTCGCTGTTGCCGCCCACGGCAGCCCACATCAGGGTGCCTTCGCCGTCCTTGTCCGTGTCCTTAGCGTTGGCCCCGCAGTCCAGAAGAAGCCTGCAGCAATCCGCATAGCCCTGTCGGGCGGCACTGAACAGCGCCGTGGCACCGTTACAATCCTTGGCATGGACATCTGCGCCGTGCTCCAGCAGGAGCTTGGCTGTTTCCGTACGGCCGGTCTGCGCCGCATAGTGGAGGGCTGTCTCGCCATATTCATTCGTGGCATCCAGCCTTGCGCCGCGCTCCAGCAACAGTTCGCAAACGTTAGCCCGACCGTATTGCGCGGCTGCGAACAGCGGTTTCTCCAGTATGCTGCGACCGGTGGAGTCTTCGATATCCGCGCCGTGGTCCAGCAGGACCTTGCATACGTCCACGTGTCCGGCCTTTGCAGCCTCCATCAGGGGAGTCGGCTTATATTCCGCGGATCTGGCATCCACCTGGGCACCGTGGTCCAGCAGGAGTTTGCAGACGTCCGCGTGCCCTGCCTCGGCAGCCCAGTGCAGGGGCGTCTCACCCTGGTCTCCGGCATAGGCGTTGGGATTTGCGCCGTGCTCCAGCAGGAAGCGGCATAGGTCCGCGTTGCCGTCGTTGGCAGCCCAGTGCAGGTAGGTTTCGCCGTATTCATCCGGGGCCTTCACATCCAGCGTGCCCTGCTGCACGGCATTCTTAAACCATTCCAGTGCCTTGGCGTGGTCATCGGGAACGTTTGCCCCGTATCGGTAGCAGATAGTTTCTCGGAAAACTCCCATAAAAACATCTTGCGGGTCCGTTCCGGCGGGGAGACGGAGCAGGCAGACGCTATAGCTTTTGAGGTTTCCATTGCCGGAGATGCTCCCTTCATGCCGGAACCCCATTTGCTCCGCCTTGTGGAACCACTGCACGGCCTTGGCCGCGTTTCTCTGCACGGGGTAGCCTGTCTGGTAGATATTGATGAGCTCATTCAGGGCATAGCGGTCGCCTTGTTCCGCCGCCCTGGCGTACCAACGGACCGCCAGAGCGGTATCTTCCGGCACACCAAAGCCCCCCTCATAGCAAAACGCCAGTTCTTCCTGCGCGCGGGCGTATCCCCTGTCCGCAGCCTGGCGGTAGAGCTCCGCCGCCGTTTGATACCGCTTGTCGTGGAATGCCTCTTCCGCCCGCGCGAACAGGTCATCCACCGTCTCGTAATTCAATGCGGCATCGAGTTGTTCGTGCCGGTTGCCCGCTTGGCAGTCTTGGCCCAAGTCCTGAGGGGTGTGGCCATCGGCATTTTTGGCGTTCGCATCTGCGCCGTGCTCCAGCAGGAGCTCGCAGCATTCGGCGTTCCCGCCTTCCGCCTTCTGGAAGTTGTGGCGGCAGAAGGCTTGCCCCGCCTGTTTGAAAAGGTTTTCAGCGGATTCTTGGGCTACAGCCGCCAGACTGGCGGCACAGAAGAAGGTGATGAGCAGATTGCGTTTCATGTTTCTACCCCAATTAAGCAGGAATTCTCCCTTTTGTACAAAAAAAATGAAAAAAAGACGATTATTTTTTTGCAACGTCCGAGATGGGTGAGGGCCCTGTATAGTGCAAGCAGGGCTGAAAGTCAAGATAGCATGGCTGCATGCAAGCATGTTTCATGGTGTTGGGGTGGGGTTTTTCAAGGATATTTTCGTCTGTGCGGTGAAAATGCTTCACAGGTGGCGCGGGAAAATGTTAGGATAGGGCCATGGGGAAGCGTTACGCTCTTGTCTCCCTTGGTTGCGCCAAGAACCAAGTGGACTCGGAAATCATGTCCGGCATCCTGCAGGAGGCCGGTTATAGGGAGGTGGCCCGCAACAAGGCGGACATCCTCGTCATCAACACCTGTGCCTTTATCGATCCCGCCAAGCAGGAAGCCATTGACACCATCTTCGAGGCCGTGCGTGCGCGCGCGACCGGGGATACCCCCGCCAAGCAGAAGATTCTGGTGTGCGGGTGCCTGTCCCAGCGCTATGCGGCGCAGCTGCCCAAGCTCATCCCGGAGGCGGACTGCTTTATAGGCGTGGACCGCATAGGCGAGATAGCGGAGATAGCCGCGCGCTGCCAGGCGGGCACGCAGGAGAAGGTGTACACCACGAAGGTATCCAAGCTGGTGCCGGATTTCGGGCAGCCGCGCGCTCTCATCTCCCCGCCGCACTACGCGTATGTGAAGATAGCGGAGGGGTGCAACCACGCCTGCGCGTACTGCGCCATTCCGCGCATCCGCGGCGGCCACCGCAGCCGCTCCATGCAGAACATCCTCAAGGAGGTGCGCCACTGGCTCAAGCTGGGCGTGAAGGAAATCAACCTCATTGCCCAGGATACCACCTACTACGGCGTGGACTCCCGCAACGGGGACTCCCTGGCGGGGCTGCTGCGCGCCATCAACGCACTGCCGGGTGATTTCTGGGTGCGCGTGCTCTACACGCACCCCGCGCACTGGAACAAGGAGCTCATTGCCGCCTTTGCGGAGTGCGAAAAGGTGGTGAAGTACATCGACATTCCGCTGCAGCACATCTCCGACCACTTGCTGGAAGCCATGCGCCGCAAGACGGACGGAGCCTACATCCGCCGCCTGCTGCGGGATATCCGCCAGGCCGTGCCGGGAATCGGCATCCGCACCACCTTCATCAGCGGCCTGCCCGGCGAGACCGAGGAGGACCACGCCGAGCTGCGCGATTTCATCCGCGAGTTCCGTTTCGAGCGCGCAGGCGTATTCCCCTACTCCAAGGAGGAGGGAACCCCGGCCGCCAAGATGCCGGGGCAGGTGCACCACGCCACCAGGAAGCGCCGCGCCAACGAGCTCTCCATGCTCATGGCCGGGATAGCGGACGACATCGGCCAGCAGATGGCGGGCAGGCGCCTGCGGGTGCTGGTGGATGCGCCGGGGCTGGCACGCGGGCCGTGGGATGCGCCGGATGTGGATGCGGCCATTCATGTGGACCCCGCGTTGCCGGTGGGCGAGTTTGCGGAAGTGGAGATTGAGGATTCCATTGCATACGAGCTGTTCGCCAAGGGCGCGGCTGCGGAAGAATAACCCCGTTTCAGTTATGGCGGAACTTACAGCAACCCATTGGATATGCCTGCTGCTGACCATCCTGGTGGTGATTGTGGCCGGCATTTTGTATGCCGGGAAACAGACGGGTGCCGCCGGGTTCAGCCTGGCGGGCAGGAAATCCGGCCCCTTGATGATAGCCGGGGCCTTTGCGGGGTCCGCGTTGGGCGGCGCCGCCACCGTGGGCACCGCCACCACCGCCGCGTATGATGGCCTGGTGGCGTGGTACTTCACGCTGGGCATGGGCATCGGCATGGTGCTCATGGGCATCTTCTACGCCCGCAAGCTGCGTGAGAGCGAGCTGGAGACCGTGCCCCAGTTCCTGGGGCTCAACTTCGGCCGCGTGGCCGCGCCCGTGGCCAGCATCATCACCTGCTGCGGCATCTTCTTTGCCTGCGCCGGCAGCGTGCTGCCCGGCTCCCACTTGATTTGCTCCCTGATAGGCGTGCCGCCCGCAGCGGGTGCCGGCATCCTGGTACTGCTCATGGTGGCCTACATCACCTTCGGCGGGCAGAAGGGCTCCAGCTTCAGCGGCGTGCTGAAGGTGGCCGTGCTCTTCACCGCGCTGCTCGCCGCCACGGTCATTGCCCTCTACCACTACCACGGCGGCAGCTCTGCCTGGAACGGTATGTCCGCCATGTTCGCGGAGAAGGGCGTGTTCAACAAGGGCGGCATGTACGGCTTCAGCTACATTGCCGCCACCGTGGTGGGCACCATCACCGCGCAGATGTACATTCAGGGCCTCTATTCCGCATCGGACGCCCGCACCGCCTCCCGCGGCGCGTACCTGGGCGCGCTCTTCACCATTCCCGTGGGCCTCATGGCCTGCTTCATCGGCATGTACATGGGTGAGCACCACCCGGAGATGCTGGAATCGCCCGCACAGGCATCCCTGGTGATGCCCATGTTCCTGCTGGACGCCTCTCTGGTGCCCTCCTGGGTGGGCGGCATTGCGCTCGGCGGATTGGCGCTCTGCATCATCAGCTCTGCCGCCGTGCAGGCCCTGGCGGTGAGCACCATGTTCTCCCGTGATATCGTGGGCGACCTCTTCGGCGTGAAATCCGACCGCGCCATCATGACGGCCAACCGCCTCGGCATGGTGGCGGTGGCCCTGGTGGTGGCGGCATTCTGCCTGTGGCAGTGGCAGGGCTCCAGCCTGTGGCTCAACTACCTCTCCATGGCCCTGCGCGGCGGCGGCGTGGTGTTCCCGCTCACGCTCGCCATCTTCCTGGGCCGCAGCTCGCTCTCACGCCACTTTACCACCTCCTGGGTGCTGGCCTCCATGGTCATTGCCACCCTCGGTGCGCTGGCTGCCCTCCCCGTGCCGCAGGATTCCTCCCTCGTGCATTGGCTGGCGGATTCCTCCGGTATCACCCCCAAGGACATCCATGACATGCTGCCCGTGGTGGTCGGCATGCTCTTCAGCGGCATTGTGCTGCTCCTAGGCGTACTCTGCACCGCCCTGCGCGGGAAGGGCCAGTGCAAGTGAGCTGCATGTATGTTCAGAAGAATTGGGGCGACATACAAATTGGAATGGAAGGGTGCCGGGAACGCATTGCCGGGTGCGCTGCTATCACGCTGTCAGATTCACATGCTCCCCCACACCAACTTTCCGCAGCACCTTGCGGTCCGGTGAGGCCAGGGGGGCTTGCTCCAGCTCATGCAGGGGAACAAAGCTCTCCCCCTTTCTGGCGCGCGTGCCGGGGGCGGCCTTGTAGAGGTGGCGGGTTACCTTGTAGCGGGTCACGCTGTACGCCTGGTCCGCCAAGTGCTCCAGCCCCTGCACCTCTTCCCGGGAGCGGCGTGGCAGGCGGAACATGCCGGCGTGGCGCTGTCCCTCCCGCTGGCGCTCCATCAGGATGCCTCGCCCGGTGACGTGCAGGATATCCCAGTGTTCCAGCGCAGTGGCCTTTTTCCCGGGGAGCTTCACGGGCAGCTCTGCCGGGTGCTCCGCGCGGCACCACTCGCGGATGGGGCAGAGCAGGCACTGCGGCTCTCCGTTGGTACACACCAGCTGCCCCAGCTCCATGAGCGCAGAGTTGTATGCGCGCGGATCCGTGCGGTGCACCAGCCTGGCTGCCATCTCCCACTGTTCCCTGCGCCCGGCGGGGGAATCCACGGGCGTGCGGCTGTTGCAGAGGCGGGCGAACACGCGCGCCACGTTGGCATCCACCAGCGGCGCGGGGCGGTTGTAGGCAAAGCTCAGCACCGCGCCCGCCGTGTAGTCGCCTATGCCGGGCAGGGCGCGGATATCCGCCTCATCCGTGGGAAACACGCCGCCGTGGCGCTCCACAATGGCGGTGGCCGCCGCGCGCAGCGACCGCACGCGCCGGTAGTAGCCCAGCCCCTCCCAGGAGCGCAGGGCCGCTTCCTCCGTGGCCGCCGCCAGCGCCTGCGGCGTGGGAAACTGCCGCATCCACGCCCCGTAGCGCCCCAGCACGGTGGGGATAGTGGTCTGCTGCAGCATGATTTCGCTCACCAGGATGGCCCACGGGTCCTCTGTGCGCCGCCACGGGTAGTCGCGTCCGTTGGCATGGAACCAGTCCACCAGGGCTTGCGGAATGGGGCTGGGGTCCTGCATGGTCACGCGGGTTCGTTGGTGCTGGTGGTGTAGATGGAGATGTCCGCCTTGGTGTTGCCCAGGAGCTGCTGGGCGCGCATGAGCGCGCGGCGGGTGGACATGTTGGGGTTCTTGGGCTCAATGAGGAAGATGTTGCTTTCCCCCTTGGCGCAGCCCTCTTGCAGCAGGGTGAGCACGCCGCTCTTGCGCAGGATGCGGTACACTTCCCGGCTGGCGCCGGAGATGATGAGGTGGCGCCCCTCCTCGCGGATGAACTTGATGAGCTCCTCCAGCGCGCACACGGAGGTGGCGTCCAGGTTGCGCGCGTTGCGCATGCGCAGCACCACCACGGCCAGGGAGGGGTCCTCTGCAATGCGCGCCACCTGCTTGCGGAAAAGGTCTGCCGCGCCGAAGAAGAGGTCTCCTTCCACATGCACGATGGAAATCTGGGGCAGGCGGTCCGCCTTGTTGCCCAGCTGCATGAGCGTGCCCTCGCCGTCGATGGTGTATTCCACCAGCTCCGGCTTGGCCGCCTTGCGCAGGAACAGGGAGACGGAAAGCACCACACCCACGAAAATCGCTATGTGCAGCGGCAGCATCAGCGCCGCCAGGAACGTGATGATGAGCACGGTGGCATCCCCCGGTGTGGAGCGGTAGCAGATGCGCAGCAGCTTGCGGTCGAACAGGGATACCGCGTTTGCCAGCACCAGTGCCGCCAGCACGCTGTGCGGTATGCGGGAAATGAGCGGGAATCCCGCCAGCAGAAGCGTGATACCCATGCAGATGAGCCCGCAGTACACGCCGGAGAACCGCGTGGCCGCGCCGGAGTTGTAGTTCAGCGCGGAGCGCGTGAGCGAGGCCGAGCAGGGCAGGGATGTGGTGAAGGACGACGCGATGTTGGCCATGCCCACGGCAAAGGTGTCCTGGTTGAGGTTGAGCGGCTCGCCCGTCTTGGCGGAAATGGTCTTGCTCATCACGGTCTGCTCCAGCGTGGAGAGGAATGCAATGCCGATGACGATGGGGAAAAGCTCCACAAAGTGCCCGGGCAGGGCGCACAGCTCCGGTGCGCGGCAGGTGAGGTCGCTGAAGGTGAAATCGCGCAGCATGCGCACGCCCGCAAAGGTGCCGCCCGCCCACGGCTGGCTGAGCACCCAGTTGAGCGCGCTCATCACCACCAATATCACCGCAAAGGTGGGCAGCGCGCGGAAATGTTTTTTTAGCGGGATGAACAGCAGGAAAGACAGCGCGCCCAGCACCACCGGCTGCCACTGCACCATATCCAGGTTCTGCACAATGGCCGTGGTCATGGAGAGGAAGGAGCTCCCCGCGTTCACATCGTTGATGCCCATCACATACCTCAACTGGGAGGCAATGATGAGCGTGGCCGCGCCCGTGATATAGCCCACCAGCACGCTGCGGCTCACAAACTGCAGCATCTCCGTGGCTTTCACAAAGGCCCCTATCACGCACACCAGCCCCGCCAGCAGCACAATCAGCGGCACATACACCGCAGGGTTGCCCTGTATCGCCGGAGAGGCCGCCAGGAAAAAGCTCGCCAGCATGAACGCCGTGGCGTTGCTCGGCCCGCTCACCGTCAGGCTGCACCGTGTGAACAGAGGTGCAAAGAACGTGCCCACCGTGGCCGCCATGATACCGTAGATGCTGTCCAGCCCGGCCATGGCGGCAAAGGCCATGCCCTGCGGCAGGCCCACCAGCGCCACATCTGTGGCCGCCTTCAAATCATGCCCGGCCTTGGCCCAGGTGTAGCCTTTGAACGCACGCCGCACGGGCAAGGGGTCCACCATGCCCTGGGTCACAAAGTTCCGCAAGCCCTTCCATCCCGCGCGCACCCTGTATGCAGCCATGCTCATGCCTGCGTATTGTAGCACAGGAAGGAGCTGGGTTTCAAGGCAGAACTTGTGGGGTGAGACGGGGATTCACACGTGTGGCCCAAAGAATTTTGCAAACCCGGGAATTCGGGGTGGAGGGTTGGGTGATGCGCAAGGCGCATCTTGCACGTTTCTTGCCGCCTTGGCAGACATCATTCAAAGCGAGCCGCAACGAGAAAAAGGCAAGGGAAACCGGAGGCATGACCCGCTGCGGGCTTGAACGGCGGCGGGGCAGGGTGCTAAAAAGGGGTCATGTCAGACGAACTTGATGTGAAGAAGGTGATGTCGTACCTCATCGGGTACCGCATCGGGGGCCAGATGCTGGGGCAGATGCTTCCCGGAGTGCAGGCGGAGGATTTGGTGGGCGAGATGCTGGGCCGCGGCTTGGTGGAAGGCCTGGCCGGCAACCCGGACCGCAGCATCATCAACGAACAGGCGGATGCCTGCCAGCAGAAATTCCTTGCCATGCTGCAGGAGCGCAGCAGCGCCCGCGGCAAGGAGAATTTGGAGAAGGGCCGCAAGTACATGGAGGAGAACGCCGGCAAGGAGGGCGTTGTCACCACGGATTCCGGCCTGCAGTACGAGGTGCTTGTGCCCGGCGGCGAGGTGAAGTACGATGCCGCCGTGCACGGCGAGGCCCCCACGGCCGAGGTGATGTACAAGGGCACGCTGGTGGACGGCACGGTGTTCGACCAATCGCGCCAGCCGGTGAAGTTCAACATCCGCCAGGTGATACCCGGGTTCACGGAAGCGCTCAAGCTGATGCCCGTGGGAGCCAAGTGGCGCGTGACCATCCCCTCTGAGCTGGCCTACGGCGCCAACGGCCCCGGCCAGATTGGCCCCAACTCCACGCTCATCTTTGAGATGGAGCTGTTGGGCTTGGAAAAGTGACCCATTTGAAAAAACGTTTCCCGGAAAAAGAACCGGCCCGCCTTCCGATGGGAAGGCGGGCCGCTTGTTGAAGTTTTGCTGCCTGGACTCAGCGTGTACGGCGCTTGGCACCGTTCTGCTGCTGAAGGGAGGCGTACATGTTGTTGCAGTGGCGGTAGCGCTGGCGGGCGGCCAGCGTCTCAATGCTCTTGCGGGAGGAACCCCACTCGATCACCTCTATCTCCACAATGCGTGTGCCCCACTGGCGCATCAGCGAGCGGGAGGGCTGGTAGATGTCGATGGTGCCCGTGCCCACCAGGGCGCTGCCGTAGTCGTCCACCACGTAGACGTAGGGTTCGCCCTTGATGCGGAACTTGGTGCCCATGGGATACACGGACCAGTCTGCGGCGGCGCTGCGCACCTTGTCTGTGTACTGCAGGGTGGTGCCCACGGCGCTCTTGGCACCGTAGCGCACATGGTCGCTCTCAGAGTGCGTGTATGCCGTGGTGCGCACCATGCGGCGCGTCTGGTTGGGGTGGTAGAAGGGAAGCCCGTGCTTGTCGCGGCCCAGGTTGGGCAGCTTGCGGTCCGGCAGGGATGCCTTTGTGGGAGCTGCAGGGGCTATGAAGCCTGTGCTGGTGGCATCTGCTGCGGCTGCGTTGTCTGCGCCGGCAAGGGCGAACAGGGCGGCGGCAGCCAGGAATGCGTGTCTTGTCTTGATTGTCATGATGTTTTTCTTTGGCTTTACAGGCCGCATGGAAAACATGCGTGTCGGGGCAAGTGTATCTTTATTATCTCGAATTGCAAGCCTTTTTTTGAATTTTTGTCAACTTTTCCTAATGTTCTGCAGCAGATCCACCCGCCGTGTGCGGGTATTCAAAGCAAAAGCGCGGCGCAGCCAAAGAGGCGCGCCGCGCTTGGTGAAACGGGAAGCGTGGGATTTAGGCCTGGGGTGCACCCACGCTGACGATGTAGGAGAGGGCCTCCTCCAGGGCCTTGCAACCGTAGCACTTGGGGTCCATATCGGCCATGAGCACTTTCATCTTGGCAAACCCCTTGTCGATCACCTCTGTTTGAAGGGCCTGTGCGAGTTTTTCAGCAATGGCCTGCTTTGCTTCGGTGCTGGGCTGGCCCAGGGCCTTGGATTCCTCTTCCACGGCCTTCATTTCATCGATGGCGGCCTGAACCTGGGGCACGGCGGCTTCTGCGGAAGCCTTGTCGGTCACGGGTTCAAGGGCGGAGCAAAGCTCGGTCAGGGCGGCTATCTGGCGCTCCATGAGCTGGTCGAACTTGGCGACATCGCCGGAATCTGCGAAGGCCGGGGCAACCATGGCCACTGCAGCGAATGCGGATGCAATTGTGTTCTTAATCATCTTGTATGGATTTGGGGTAAGGGTTAGGCTTGGGGAACGGGAGCCAGGATTTCAGAGGGGGCGAGCTCCTGCTCATCCTCTTCGTCCTCCCCTTCATCTGCGGGCTGCTCATCCTCCTGGGGCTCGGCCTCCTGTTCTTCCTCTTCCGGGGCTTCTTCCACGGTTACGATTTCTGCAAGGGCCTTGGAAAGGGCCTCGGAGCCGTACAGCGGGGTTTCCGCCTGGAGCAGGTTTTCAATCAGGTCGGCCAAATCGCTGATTTCCTGGGTCTGGGCAATCTGAACACCCACCACGTCCGCCAGGCCTTCCGTGCCCTCCGCTTCGTCGTAAAGGGGAAGGATTTCCGCAATCACCTGTGCTGCGTAGGGGGCGGCGGCATCTGCCGTGGCCTTGTCGTGCACGCCCTTGAGCACGGTGGTGAGGTCCTTGTAGCCCTCCAGAATGGCTTCCGCCAGCTGCTGGGAGGGGGATTCCGGCTGCTGTACCTCCGGCTGGGGCTGAACCTGCGGCTGGGGCTGAACCTGCTTGGCGGGTTTGACCGTGACCACCGGGGACAGGGCCTTGAGCATGGCCTCAGAGCCGTAGCAGGGATTGGTGTTCATCAGCATGGGCATGAGCGCGTTCACCTGTGCCATGCGCATGGCCTCAATGCTCTGCGCGTGTTCCGGGGCGTACCCGGCCAGGTCGTTGAGCAGCTTGATCTGCACAATGAGCTCGCCCACCTCGCGGGCGGCGGCATCGGCGCTCGCCTTGTCGTTCACGCCCTGCAGCACATCCGCCAGCGCCCTGGTGGCAATGTTCATCTGGTTGATGATGCTCTGCGCGGCGGAAACGGTGGGTTGCTGCTGTTGCTGGGGAGCGGCGGGCTGCTGGGCGAAAGCCAGCGGGCAGCCCAGGACTGCGGCCAAAAGTAATGGTGTTTTCATATAATGGATACGGGGTTGTACGCTTGCATTCTGTTGCCCTTGCGGGCAGATGTCAAGCCGATACTGCGGTATGCGTCTATCTTTTCGTGTACAGCGGTTTAGAGCTCCACCTCGCGCACCCAGCCCTCCGGGCCCTCAATGAGCCCGTACTGGATGCCCGTGAGCGTGTCGTAGAGCTTCTGGCACACCGGCCCCATCTCATCCATGCCGCTGGGCAGCATGATATCCTCCCCGTGGTCGTGGATGCAACCCACCGGGGAAATCACCGCCGCCGTGCCGCACAGGCCGCATTCCGCCATGTTCTCGCGAACCTCGTCCAGCGTGATGGGGCGCTCCTCCACGGTGAGTCCCAGGTACTTCCTGGCCACCTCCACGAGCGAGCGGCGCGTGATGGAGGGCAGGATGCTGTTGGACTTGGGGGTGACCAACTTGCCGTCCTTGGAGATAAAGATGCAGTTGGCGCCGCCGGTTTCCTCCACATAGGTGCGGGTGGCGGCGTCCAGGTAGAGGTTTTCTGCATAACCGAGCTGATGGGCCTCTTCCACGGGCAGAAGGCTCATGGCGTAGTTGAGGCCGGCCTTGATATGGCCGGTGCCGTGGGGCGCGGCGCGGTCGTAATCCGTCACGCGGATGCTCTTGGGCTTCACGCCGCCCTTCATGTAGGTGCCGCCCTTGAAGTACGGGCCCACGGGAGAGCAGAATATGCGGAACTGGAAGCGCTTGGCCGGCTTCACACCAATCACCGGACCGGATGCGAACATGTACGGGCGGATATAGAGCGTGGCTCCCGAATCGTAGGGCGGCACGTACTCTGCATTTGCCCTCACCACCTGCATCACGGCATCGATAAAGCGTTCTTTCGGGAACACCGGCATGGCCAGGCGGAGGGCAGATTGCTCCATGCGCTCCGCATTCAGGTCCGGGCGGAAGATGACGATGCGGCCGTCTGCGGTCCGGTAGGCCTTGAGCCCCTCGAACACGGTCTGCGCATACTGCAGCACACCGGCGGATTCGCTGATGGTGACCATGTTGTCATCCGTGAGCCCGCCCTCTTCCCAAGCGCCGTGCTTGTAGTCTGCCACAAAGCGCTTGTCCGTTTTCATATAAATGAATTCAAGATTCTCCCAATCGATGTCTTTCATATCAGCTAGCGTGATTTTTTCCGGCGGGCATGCGCCCGCGCGCGAAAAGTATACCACCCTTCTGCCGCAGAGTCAAATTTTTGCATGGTTGGTGCAGGGCCGACGCATTTAATTTTTCTTGACAATTTGCAAAAGATGAGCATGCAAAATACTACTCGGCGAGCCAGTAAATGTATTAAAATTGAAGTTTTTTTGTTTTTTTATTCTTTTATGTGTTGACTTTTGTTATATATATGATATTATACCCGCATGGAAAACTTTAT
>JAZLHB010000033.1:0-3603 GCA_045616565.1 Akkermansia sp.
GTGTATTGGAAGGGGGAGGGGGCCACGGTGCCGAATCCCTCCTTCGCGCCGGCCTTGCGCATGGCGCGGTTGGCCAGGGCGTACTTTTCCGCCATCTGCGTGCCTTCCACCACCACGGGCGCATCTGCGGGGTTGGCATAGCCCGCGGCTTTGAGCTGCTCCGCCATGGTGCCGGAGGTGGCGTACACCACCTGCATGAGCATGGGGGCCTTGCCGCCCTTGCCGTCCGGCATGTCCAGCGTCACGGTGTCACCCAGCTTCACATCGATGCCCACGGGTGTCTTGTCCGGCGCCACAATGTAGATGTAGCGGTGGCTCATGGAGGCAATGAGCGCGCGGGTGGGCACCATAAAGGCATCCTTCTCCACGCCGGTGACGGCGCGCACGCGCACGGCGGTGCCGCTGCGCAGGGTGTGGTCGGGGTTGGGCACCTCGCCGATAAAGTAGATGGTTCCGGTGCTGCGGCTCACCTCGCTGTCCACGGCCACCACCTTGCCGGCGTGCGGGAACACCATGTCACCGTTGAGCACCAGCTCGAAATCCTTGATGGGGGCTTCCTCCTTGGTGGGGTCGTACCCCCGGGCCGCCATGTTTTCCGCGAGCTGCTTGGTGGGCACGGAGAAATCCACGCGGATGGGATCGATGGACGACATGGTGGTGAGCGGCAGGCCGCTGGCGCTCAGCAGCTCTCCCGTGCTGGCGGTGGATTTGGAGGCCAGCCCGGTGAACGGCGCGCGGATGCTGCAGCGGTCCAGGTTGATTTGGGCGTTCTCCAGGTTGGCTTCCGCCTGGCTCACCTGGGCCTCTGCGGCGCAGAGCGCGGCGCGCGCCTCTTTCTGCGCCTGCAGGGCATCCGTGTAGTTCTTTTCGGAAACGGTGCCGGATTTCACCAGCTTGGTGTAGCGAGCCACATCCTGGTCCACCTGCTCGCATGCGGCCTTGGCGCGCAGCACGCTGGCCTTGGCGGCCTCCAGGTTGGCGGCGGCCATATCCACCGCGGCCTTGTAGGTGGCGGGGTCTATCTCAAAGAGCACCTCCCCCTTCTGGCACATGCTGCCGTCCTTGTACACCTGGCGCAGCAGCTTGCCGGAAACCTCCGGGCGGATGGCCGCCTCCTGCACGCCGCGCAGGTGGCCGAACCAGGTCTGGTAGAGCGTGACATCCTGCTGCACCATGTTCATCACCGCCACGGGAGCGGGCGGCATGGCCTGCGCCGCCTTCTGCTCTGTGCCCTTGTTGCAGCCGGTGCCGCACAGCAGTGCGGTTCCTCCCGCTATCGTCGTCAATATCGTCTTGGTATTCATATTTGTCAAAAAGTTTGGGAAATGTTGTTGAACACGCGCTCCAGCATGCTTGCCAGCTGCTTTTTCTCCGCAGCGGAGAACCCGCCGAGCATGCGTGCCTCCAAGCGGTCTATGGCTCCTTGCGCGGCTGCGTGCCGCTCATGGTAGTACGGGGTCAGGTAGGCGTGCTTCACGCGCCCGTCCTCGCTGTCGAACGCCGTGCGCACCAGCCCCTTGTCCTCCAGCCGCTGCAGCAGGCCCTTCACCGTGGTGTGGCTCACGCACATGTGGTGTTCGATATCGCGCTGAGACGCCGCCTCTCCCTGCCGGCTCTCCAGGTACAGCAGCACGCGGCACTGCGCCGGCGTGATATCCGGTGAGCCCTCCTGCTGCGTGAAGAGTGTTTCCGCACGGTCCACAATCATCTTCATCAGGAAGCCCGTGTGGTTCCTCATGCTTTTGTTAGGATGTGAAGCATGCTTCATAAATCGGCGCTGATTTTACCCGCAAAATAGGATTTGTCAAATGAAATCACAGGCAAATCTCCACCTGTTAGCGCGCGCATGATGTGTCCCAAAGTTTGTTTCCCTGTTTTGCAACGATTTGGTGGGGCACGTTAGGCAAAACGCCCATAATAGAAGCCCCCCTCTTGGAATTTTATCAGTAAGGGCGGCCGGAGATATGCAACGGGATAGCGGAGCCACCCCGCAGAGCGGGGTTCACGTGCCGCGTCATTTGGGCGGTGGCTACCCCACGGGTTTACACCCGTGGCTCGGAAAAGGAAAGCACCCCGCAAGGCGGGGTGCCGGGGCATCCGCATGCGGAAGCCCCAACGCTTCACTCATGGCGGCCAGCTTCCCTATTGGCGCAGCTGTTGTTGTTCTGGCGGGCCGCTGAGGATGCGGAGGGCGTCCTCATGGCCGTAGGAGGCGGCCTTGCGGAACCAGGTGTAGGCCTCCACCATGTTCTGCGGCACGCCTGCGCCGCGTTCATAGCAGACACCCAGGCGGTACATGGCTTCCGCGTCTTGCATGGCGGCAGCCTGTTGGAACAGGGCAATGGCCTTCTTGGGGTCGTGCGGCACGCCCCTGCCCTCCATGAGGAGCTTGGCCAGGAGGGTCATGTCATCGGGTATGCCGGCCTTGGCAGAGTCCTGGAGCACCTTGGCGAACCACTTGCTGCCCACCAGGTAATTGCGTACATCTTCCATACCCTGCTGCAGAGCTTGGAAATTGCGCCGGTTGGTCTTGGTTTCATAGGCGGCCCAATAATCGGCCTCCTGCTCGTTCTTTTCCACGCCGATTCCGTTGCGGTAGCACCGGCCCAGGGCGGCCATGGCCTTGGGTTCATTCTCATGGGCGGCCTGCAGGTAGAGTTCGAAAGCCTTGTGCGGGTCCTTTTCCACGCCGTGGCCGTTCTCATAGCAAACGCCCAGGCAGTAGAGGGCCTCGAAATCATCCTGCTCCGCGGCCTTGGCGAACCAGTGTGCGGCCTTGGCGTAATCCTGCGCCACGCCCTCGCCGTTGTAATACGCATCGGCGAGCATGAACTGGCTGTCAACCTCGCCTTTTTCGGCGCTCCGCACCGTATCCCGGAATTCATCGTCTGCTTTCTTCTTCACGGCGGGTATGTTACCGCAAGGGGCGCGATTTGGAAAGAAGAAAAAACTCCATCGATATTTACGGCACGGACATTACCGCCGTTTCCGTCATAGGCATTCAAAGCCTGCGCCGGGCGAACGAGGGCGAGGACCGCATGCGCGGGCTCGCCATGCGCGCGGCGGAGGTGCAGATGGCGTGCGCCAAAGCCTTGAAGCGCGCCGGGGTGGAGCGGTTTTGACACCGCCGCCCCGCAAGGCTCATGACCAGGCGGGGCGGGGTATGATTCCGTGTGACAGGCGTGTTAGAACGTGTAGCGCACGCTGGCGTTCACGCTCTGGTCCACGCACGTGCTGCGAATCCTGCCCGCCTACCGCGGCAACCACGCCGCCCTGCTGCCCGGCAGCCTCACCCTGCCGCAAGCCGCCCCTGCCAAGGAGTGCCGCCTGTAGGCTCCCCTGCCTATACCACACCCGTCTACAAGGCTGCTGGTTTAATGCTTACGATGAAGCAGGTATCGCTCCGCGCCGATAGGCGTGCTAAATAAAGCTCCGCCTAATGGCGGAGCGTACCCGAAGGGGCCTGTAGCCACGGGTGTAAACCCGTGGGTGCCGAGGGTCCTAACGCTTGCCACGGCGTAGCCCGCAGGGCGTAGACGGGTCTCCGCCGGGTAACCCCGCCTCGTCACGCCGAAGCATAGCGGAGCCGGACGTATGGCGGGG
>JAZLHB010000034.1:0-9476 GCA_045616565.1 Akkermansia sp.
ATCCCCTGCCGCCAGCCCGCCCGCGTTGATGAGCGCGTTGCGGTCGTACACAATGCCGGCGGGGAAGCCCTCGCAGGGTATGGTGGCGCGCGCATCCAGCACGGCATCCAGCCGCCCCTGAACGGTCTCCAGCGCGTGCGCCTTGGCATCCGCCAGCGGCATTGCCGTCCACGTCTCCGTGATAGCGTCCTGCGTCTCCGCGTACCCCTTTCGGTAGTAGCGGCCCGGCGCCGGCGTCTCCACCAGCTCCTTGAACCCGTTCGCGGCGGCGTATGCGGCCACCTGCTCGGCGGTCGGGTTTGATATATTCGGCACGCGCCCCATGATTCGGAGCGCACCACCTTCCAGTTTTGCGTATGTCTTCATGGTTGTAATTCTCCTGCAAGTTTAGTTAAAAACGTCTTCCTTAATACATCGTAGAAATAAAGGTTTCCAGCTGCGTCCGCGCACGGTAAAATCATGGCGATTGTCTCTCCGCTCGCATCTAAAATTTCTGCGGACCAGAGGCGACCAACCGTTATGTTCTTTTCCTCGCCATTGCGCGCACCGAGATACGCCGTCGCTCCGCTTGATCTCGACAACGATGTTTCCCACGTTGAACTTTCAACACCACCTTCGTCGTCCTTAATAAATATTTGAGCAGTGCTGGATGTGTATATGCTCTCATACGTATATCGTTTTTTAGTCGTTCCAACAATTCGGAGGTTTGATGGAATGTTCACACCCGCCCTTCGGCATGCGTACCCGTACATAACAGAGAAAAGCAACGAATTGTCTTCGTTTCCGATTATATTGTCAGTCCTACCGGATTGATATTCAAATTCAACTACGCAGCGGAAAGAATTTGTTGTGTCAACAACAACTCCTGTATCGAACCACGTATTGCCTTCAAAATACACACTCTCCACGGCGTGGTAGCCAGGTGGGAACGGATTAGCCCCCAGCGTGCCCAGCGGGTCTATGGAAACAGGAATGCTCATGACTGCGCAGGGGTGGTGTATTCGTAAACCGGGCGGGCAAGCACCGCGTTGCCCACGTTGCGCGCGGCCACGGCGTACGTCTTGCCGGCCACCATGTCGGGCATGGGATCAAGCCAAATCCAGCCCTCCGAGGAGCCCGGCAGAGCCACGCTGTTGTCGTCGCTCGTGCAAGTCAGCCAAATCTCGGCGGTCGCATTGCTCTCCAGCGTGACAGCCGTGTAAACCTGCGCGGTTGCATCAGCGGTGACCGTGTACACCCCGCCGTTCCTCATGGCCGTGGTAGGCGTGAGGGCGGTGGGAAGCGGGGCGGGCTCCACGTCCAGCTCCTCGCCGTTCAGGTAAATCTTGAACGCGGTCTGCGCCACCGCGTTCCTGCCGCGCGTGGTGCTGCCCTGCCGCACCCTGCCGCCGCCGAAGCACCCCGTGGCGGTGTACACAACCGCGTTCGCCGCCGCGCCCGCCGTGTTCGCCGTCAGCGTGATGGCGCCCTCTGCGGTGCCCGCTGCGGCAGTCACATCAAAATCCGTCTCGGCGTTGATGGCGGAGACAAGCTCTGCCACGGAGTAATCCCCGTGCCCGCCTTCCATGCCCTCTGCGTCCTCGAACAAGCCGCCCGTGGTGGTGATGGCGTCGTTCACGCCGTACTCCTTTGCCGTGAAGCTGATGCCCAGCTCATCCGCATCCAGCTCTGCAACGGCGTGGCAATCCGCGCTCGCATTGAGCACGGCCACCACCTCCCGCACCGTGCGGGCGGTAGAGCCGCCGGCAAAGGGCACATTTTCTGTCTCGGCGATAAGGGTAGACGTGCTGCCGAAAATCTCCGCCGCGTTGCCGGCCTCGCCGGACTCTGCAAGCGTCAGCACAATTTTGTCACCCATCGTCTGGGCGGAAACAGGGGCCTCATCCATCACGGACTGCGTGGCCTCGTCAAGCCAGTTGGAAGCCGTTTCAAGAGCGGCCACAATCTCGTCAAGCGCGTTTTCAGGGTCCGTCACCGTGCAGGAGAAATCCAGCGTGTCGCCGATACCCGCAGGGGCTATGTAGAGCGTGTACTCCTGCTCCGTCTCGTAGTGCTCCAGCGGTGAGACCACCGCGCGTGCGTAAGCGCCCGCCTTGGCCTCAAACGCGATAGCCCCATGCCCGCCGAACTTGATTGTACCCGCCGCCGCGGCATCCGCAACACCCACCCAGCCCGTGGCCTTGGTGTGCGGGTTCACCAGCGTGAGCGTGGTCGTGCCGTCAGTCAGCGTGCCGCCCTCCGCAAGGTCGCCAAGCGTGAGGGTGCAGACCGCCGCCACCGCATCCGCAGCCCCGTGGCCAACATTCAGGTCGGAATTGATATTGCCGCCACCAGCACCATTGCCAATGGCGGCACCGTTAAAAACCTCGGTAACATGCGCCGTGTCGTCGGTCACGCGCACCTTCATGCCGATGGCTGTGAACTGCGACTGCGCCTCTCCTGCGTGGTGCTCGTGAAGCAGGCGGTCGGTATCGACATCGTAGACCTCGCACGCATTTTCGCATGTGAGCGTGTAAACGTGGTTCTGGTGGGTTGGAATTTCCATACAGCCATTATGGCAAATCGTGCGGGTGAAAGTATATTGTTTCTACGCAAGCTACAACTTTTCTCACCACCAGCTCGGCGTGCCCTTGGCGGCGGTGCGCCGCTCCTTGTGCAGCACGCGCCCCTCCGGCAACCTCTCGCGCCGCCTTGCCCCCTCCTTGCCCACCAAATGCGCCTCTATCGCCTCCGCGAAAAGGCGGAAGCTGTCGGCCCCGTGGGAAGCCTCGTCGTGCACCGGCTCCTCCCGCAGCGCGCCACCGGCACCCACACCGCCCGTGCGGTAGTTCTCCAGCGCGTCGATGCCGCTAATCATCTCCCTGCCGTCGTCCATCTTCTGCGGCATGCTGCACCGCTTGTGGAACTCGCAGTATTTCAACAAATCCCTCACCGCGTAGATACCCTTCCACTTGTCGTTGGTCTTTGGCACAACCGCGTAATGCACCTGGGCCTCGTCGAACACGTGCCGCCGCTGCAATCCGTGGTTGCCCACCTCGCGCATGTTGCCGTCGTGCGGTATCAGGTGCTTGGTGATGAGCTGCCCGAACTGCCGCTCCCACATCTGCGCCCTCCGCAGGAAGTCCTGCATGCTCTTGTCTTTGTTGCAGTAGTAGTCCAGCACGTAGAACTTGCCGTCGTTCCCCACCTGGATGAGCCACATCGTCATGTAGTCCTTTAGTCCAATATCCCAGCTTGTGTAGAGCGGCTGGTAGGGGTCCGCCCCAAATTCCTGGTCTATGCGCTTCTCCGCCCGCAGGCGGCTTATGATGCTGCCGTATATGGCGTTCTCGACTTGTTTCATAAAGGCTTCCTCCGGCACGGACGGAAACTCGGTCAGCATGCCTTCCTCAAGCACGCGCTCGTTCGAGATGTACCACCGCTTCTGGTCGTCGTCCAGCGTGATGCCGTGCTCTTTCTCCAGCTCCGCAAAGTAGTCGTCCTTGCTGTGGTCTTCCAGCGCGCCGCCGCCTATTCGGTACTCCTGCTGCCTGTGCCACGGGAAGAAGAAGAACCTGAAATCTGTGTTGAGCAGCCTGCTGTCGTCGTTCGCCATGGCCTGCTTCAAGATGCGGTAGTTCTCGCCAACCTTGGCCCCCTCGTGCGTGGACTCCATGATGATGAGCCCGTCCTTCGGAACCGTGTTGAAGCCGCCGCGCATAATCTCCTTGGCCTTGTTCGGGTCCTCGTATGCCACCTTGGCGAACTCCGAGATGTGCAGGGCTTCCAGCGTGCCGCCGCGCAGGGAAACACCGATGCGGATGGACGACCCGTTCGTGAAGTCCGCCCTCTCCGCCTTGCCTTCGTACCCCACTGCCTGCGTGTAGGCCATCGAGAAAAGGGCAATGTTGATTTTGTCCTGAACGTCCTCCACATGGTCGTTGCATACGTTCATGGGCGGCGTCTGCATGTGCTGGTAGGCGAAGGTGATTTTGCCCAGCTTCTCCTTTGCGTCCGGCAGCGTCTTGTCGATGATGCCGCACGGGAAGTTGTCGTTGAACAGGCACATGTCCAGGAACAGGATTGAGGTAAACGTGGACATGCCGAGCTGGCGCGCCTTCAGGATGGTGTTGCGGTTGTGCAGACGCTTGAACAATTCCTCCTGCGCCCAGTTCATCTTGAACCGCATGACCTGCGCGTTCTTGTTCACGATGTAGTAGAGGTGGTTAAGCCTCCACTCCTGGTCGTCCAGGCACCCCTCGTACCAATCCTTGCCCATAGCTACGCCTGAATTGCCAGTATGTCCAGCGGGCCCGCGCAGCACTTCAAGCCAATCTGCTTGTCCACGCAGAAATTGCCGTTCACGCTCTGCGTCAGCCAGCCCGCGGGATGTTCGCCCTCGTGGATGGAGAGGTTGTACCAATCCGCCCCGGCGTTCGGGGAGAGCATGATGTTTCCACCGTCATCGTCGTCTCTGTCGTACTGGAACGCCTTTCCGAACTTGATGCGGATTCTCGTGTCGTCCTGCTTCTGCATGTTCCGCTCCAGCGGGTTGTTGAGCGGGTTCGTGATGAGTGTGGACGTGTAGGGCGTTTCGCCGCAGTCCTCGTAGCCCGACTCTTCGTCCACCACCAGGATGCGGCAGTCAACGCCGTTGTCCACCAGCAGGAATAGCCTGTCACCCTTCCTGCCGTTCGGCAGCGCGCACACGTCCTTGACCTGTCCGCAGCTCGTCCACCACCTGTGCCACGCCTTCACCTCCTGATGCGCGTTGTAGGTGCAGAGCGCCACCTCTCCGTCTCCCATGGCGAACACCGCGCTCGTGTCCGGCTTCCGCAGCAGGGTGGAGTGGATGAACCCGCCGTGCTCCTGCGCGATATGCGGCGCAAGCACGCTCAAATCGCGGGAAAGGTAGCCGTCCGTCTCCAGGTTGTAGCCGAACTCGTACACGCGCCCCGCCCCGCGCTCCACGAAAAGCACCTTGTCTATCACCGCCAGCGCGGTCACACCGTCCGAGCCGACATGGCTGTGGTCGACCGCCATGGCGTTCTTGCTCGTGATAGCACCGCCCTGGCCGCCGCCGATGGCGAACTCGCTCTCGCTTGTGCCGAGCATCAACCTCGTTCCCTGCGCCTTTATCCAGCATATAGGGTTCTGCGACATCGTATTCAGCGTGAGCTGCATCGCCGCATCGTCCACGGTGCCTGTCAAGAAGTTGTCCAAGTCGTCCACCCTGGAGAACCAGAGCGTTTGCGGTTGCTCCCGCGTGCCCGCAAAGACGAGACGCGAGGACATCACCGCCGCAAGCGTCGGGTAGCCGTGACGCTCCGAGAACGCCGCCCAGCTCCAGTCGTAGCTCTTGCCCAACAACCGCGGCGCGGAAACCTTGCTTACCCGCGTCCAGTTCGGAACGTCGCCCGCCATCGTGCATTTCAGCACATCGTCGTGCTTGTACTGCGAAACTATCAGGCGGTTGTTGCAAGAATCCGGGATGAAACCCTTGGCAATGTCGAGAACGCCGCCGCTGGTGACACCAATGGCCCAGCTTTTCGTCACAAACAGGCGAAGGTAGCACTCCGCGTCCGACTCCGAGCCGCTGCACTGCACGTTCGCCGCTGCAGCCAGGTTGGATCGGCTGACGCCGCGCGTCTCCCACCCGTCCGCAGAAACATCCCCGCTCTCCTTGTTGCACTTGACTTCGTACTCGCCGTACCAAAGCCCGCCGCAATAGAACGACCACGAGCCTTGGCACGGAACGGCATCGGACGCAACCACGCCGCGAACAAAAAAATCGGGATTGTCCTCGAACCTGGTCCTGCCCGACACGACGGCAAACTCCTTGACGCACGTCCAGTAGTTCCAATACTGCATGGCCAGCCGCACCTTGGCCCCCTTGGAAAAGGTGTTCCCCTTGACCGAGCGGATAGGCGTCACCTCGGAAAACTCGCTATCGTTGTCTGCAGCCTTGCGGAAGTTTGCCGTGTAGTTCGCCGGGCTCTCCAGCCCCTCCACGTAGTTGTCAGAGCTATTCCATGCGGCAATGCAGGTAAAGCACTCGTAGCGGACTTCCCCCAGGCGGGCGAACTTGTCGCCAACGTGCGCCGTGGAAGGCACGCTGTCTTGGCTTCCGGCGTGCACGCCGTCCAGGATGTCCGCCGCCTTCATGCCGGACTCCTGCTCGTCTATCCAATGCGACACCCGCAGATAATCCGTGCCTGTCGGCAACGCCCCCTCCCTTGTGTCCGGGAGCTGAACGGAAACCTCCCCGTCCTCCTCGCTCACCACAACGGCATCGTCGCGGTCCTCGTGGTCGTGCCGCCACGGCATGTTCTTGAACTCCCACGCCCTCAACGACCACTCTCCGCCGTCGTATTCCAGCACCAGCGGCGGGGAGGTGATGCTCGTCAGGTACAGCAGCTTGTTCACCTGCAGCCAGTTCAGCCCGGCAAGGTCGATGGAGAAATTGACATCGATGCGCCCGCTCTCGAAAACCGCAACCTGGCTCCCGTCCTTGTCCAGCACGCGAACCCTGGTCCTGCCCACCTCCACCAGGAAGCGCAGGCCGTCCGTCCCGGAATAGGTGTAGACGTAGGGAACAAGGCGGCTGTCCGCGCCGAGGGCGTCGGCAAAATGGCGCATCCCGCGCCGCCGCTTCAATCCGCCCAGCTCCGACACCTCCCAATTCTCCAGCCTGGCCGCACCGTGGTTGTACTGGTCCAGGTCCGCCCTGCACGACAACTCCGGCGCAAGCTCGCCCGCATTGAATGTAACCCTGGATTGCATGTCAGCACTTGATGATGGCCTTGCCCACGATTGACTTCACCTTGACCTCCGTCTCCCCGTCCCGGTACACGGCGGAACTCTCGCTTGCATCAAGCGTCAAGGTGCAGAACTTCTTGCCGCTTGCCGCTCCCCCGTAGGTCCCGGATTGGTTGTTGTTGGCGTAGGCGAGCGCGCCGCCGCTCTGTATCTGCTGCGGCGAGTTCTCAATCCAGCCGGCAGAGCCGGTGATGTTCGGCAGGGAGGGTTCCTCCTTCGCGCCGAGCGTCTCGTGGTCCTCACCCATGTACCGCACAAAGCGGTCGCGCAGGTCCGGCAGCTTGAATTTCGTGTCGGACGACGGCGCGCCGAAGGTTGTGCCTATCACGGCAAACAAACCGGGGTAGTCGACGCGCAACACCTCGCTCCCGTCGCACTCCAGCCACCCGTCCGGCACATCCTCGCCCCAGAACGTCACCATGCCGCCGGTCGGCACGTTTACCGCCGTGGCGAGCGCGGAGGCTATCTGCTGCGATATGTAGGCGTGCAGCGTGGACTCCAGCGTGTCGCACGCATCCTGCGCCGCCCCGTCCGCATAGTCCGCCGCATCCTTGGCCGACGGCACAGCGGTTGTCGAGGTCATGGCCGTCGCCAGCTTCACCAGCCCGGCCCTGCTTGCCGTGGCCAACGGCGCGCGGTCGCAGTAAATCCCGCCATCCGCGCCCTCAACCACCGGCACTTTGTCGCCGCTCCCGCCAGCCGTGCCCAGCTTCACAAGCCCGTGGCTCTGGCTCGTCGCAACGGCGGATGCCGAAAGCGGCAGCTTCACCCAGGCGTCGTCTGCCCAGACATACTGGAACGCCCCCCCATCCGCGCCGCCTTGCAGCGTCGGGTGCGGCACAGTCATGCGGCTTCCCACGGCCTCTACGGTGATGAGGTTGCCCGCAGACCCGGCTTCCTTGGCCTCCAGCCCAATCGTGAAGTAAAGGGGCGGAAATCCCCCGTAGTCCGTCTTGTCGGTTGCCGTCACGGGGCAATCCGCATCCCCGTTGTTGGAGGCAAGCAGCGCGTTGTCGTTCCCTTGGGAAACCGCATAGCTTGCGCCGGCGATTCTCACGCCGTGCGTGTAAGGTCCTGCAGCAGCGTCCATTAAAATATCCTCGCTCGCCTTGGATGCCGCAGCGGTGAGCAGATACCTGTGCCGCGAGCTGCAATGCTCTTCGTCAGTCGGCAAATCCGCCTCGCTCTCAATCACGTGGTACTGAACTTCCGCACCGCTCTGCCCCGCAGGACCCCGCGCTTCCCTGCCGCTGTCAACCCCGCCTATCTGCCACCGCCCGTACTCGTTGATACGCACGGCATCGGCTATCCCGGCACGCAGGGCGTCGGTCGCCTCCTGCACCGCGTCCAGCCTCTCCACCTGCTCCCCTATCGAGTCGAGCGCATCCTCCGCCCTGTCGGCGGCACGCTCCGCAGCCGTGGTGTGGCTGTACACGGCTCTGGGCCTTTCCCCGTCCACCGCCACATCCACAACCCGGTTCACCGTGTCCACCACGCCGCCGGAGGTGGCGGCAGGCGCGCTGTAGCCCACGTAACCATCCACAAAGATTGTCTCCCCGCCGTCAGCCCCGCTCACGTACACCGCGAAGCTGTAGCGGCCACGCGCCACCCCAGGGAAGCGGCACACAACGCGCCCATCCCCGGTCACAAGGCACTCGATGTCGCCAACCTTCGCACCCGTCCGCTCATCGTACAGCTCGCCACGAAACAGCTTGCCCGATATATCCCAACCCCCGCCGCCAGGCTCAAGCGGACGCAGCTCTACTGCCCCGCCAGACAGGTTTTCTATCGTCAGGTTCAGGTTCTTTCCCGTGGTCGTCGTGCTCATCTTGCCTACCACCTTACCAAATCCAACACACCCCGCGTCAATTGCTTCTACGCAAGCTCCAGAAATGTCGGGGAAAATAAAAAATTTCCGCTTGACTCCCCCGCCGCCGCCGAACGCCCGTGTGCCCCGGGGGTAGGGGTGCCACCACCCCGGGGGGTGGGGTCTCCCGCCAGAAACTCGCAAGCACCCGGCCCCGCCCCGCTCATGCCCTCATGCCGCCGCCGCCCGGGCAAAAACTTAGAAGTTATAAGTTTAAAAGCACGCATATCTAATGCTTTATAAATACCGCAAGCCTTAAATGTACCAAACCGCGCCGCGCAAGCGCACCCGCCGCCCCTGTCTCCCGGCTCCAGCCCTCAATGCAGCCAAAGTGCGGCAAAATGCCGCGCGCGCCCAGCCTTGCGGATGCCTCGTCGGTCTCCGCCCAGCCCTTGCGTCTCTCCACCAGGCAACAGGTCTCGTCTTAGTCTCGTTATGGTTCTCCCTCTTTTAATGTCACTTATTACCCAACACAAAAAAAGGGGTGAAGTTATTAACAAGAATTATCAACATTTGCAATTGTTGATAATTAACATTGATTTATAATAAAAGGATATTTATGTAATAAGGATGAAATGTAATAATTAAACATTGCATAATTAAATGCTCATTGTCTAACGACAATTCGCATTTTTAAATTGATATTAATTTGCGCGGCGCGCGTGGTGCGCGTGGTGTGTGCGTCATGCGGGTGTGCCGTGTGCATGTGCGAGGCGTGACGTGTGAGCGCATGAGCGCATGAGGTGTGCGCGTCACGGGTGCATGCGCGCATGTTTGGGCGGTTGGGCTGGGCGTTGCGGGGCGTGCTGGG
>JAZLHB010000035.1:0-21024 GCA_045616565.1 Akkermansia sp.
CCACCGCACACGGCCCCGCGGGGGAGCGCGGACACGATCCTTGTGAATCTTCGCGGCGGAGCCGCCTAACTTTCAAATTCTAAATACTAAATCCGAAATTCTCAATCCCCTTAGTGGCTGAGGGTGGTGATGTAGTACCCTGCAATCACGGCGGTGCCGATAACGCCGGCCACGTTCGGGCCCATGGCGTGCATGAGCAGGAAGTTCGTGCGGTCTGCCTTCTGGCCCACGTTGTGGGAAACGCGTGCGGCCATGGGCACGGCGGAAACGCCGGCGGAGCCGATGAGCGGGTTGATGGGGTTCTTGCGCCAGCCGGGAATCAGGTTCATCACCTGCGCGCAGAGCAGGCCGCAGACCGTAGCCACGGCGAAGGCCACCACGCCCAGCAGGATGATGAGCATGGTCTCTCCCTGCAGGAAGCGCACACCCTGCATGGTGAGGCCCACGGAGACGCCCAGCAGGATGGTGGTGATGTTCATGAGCTCGTTCTGGGCGCAGTTGACCAGGCGCTCGGTGACCTGGCACTCGCGCAGGAAGTTGCCCAGCATGAGCATGCCCAGCAGCGGCGCCGCATCCGGGCACAGCAGGATGGTGACCAGCGTGACCACGAAGCAGAAGAACAGCTTCTCACCCTTGGAGACCTTGCGCAGGCTCTTCATCTTGATCTTGCGCTGGGCCTCCGTGGTGCAGAGCTTCATGAACGGCGGCTGTATCAGCGGCACCAGTGCCATGTACGTGTACGCGGCCACGGCGATGGCCCCCAACAGCTCCGGTGCCAGCTTGCTGGCCAGGAAGATGGAGGTGGGGCCGTCTGCACCGCCGATGATACCGATGGCAGAGGCCTGCCCCTGGGTGAATCCCAGGGCCATGGCGGCCAGGAAGGTGAACGCCACGCCACCCTGCGCCGCCGCGCCCAGCAGCAGCGCCTTGGGCGATGCCAGCAGCGGGCCGAAATCCGTGAGCGCGCCCACGCCCAGGAAGATGAGCGCCGGGAATATCTCGCACTTGATGCCCTGGCTCAGGAAGTCGAACAGGCCGCCGCTGAGGCTCAGCAGCACCTTCTGGTTCTTCTGGCCGCTCACCTCGTACTTGCCCTTCTCTGCCTTCCCGGTTTCCGGGTTCACATAGGGGGCCACGGTCTGGGGCTCGCTCATGGCGGCGTTGTAGCGGGCCTTCTCCTCCGGGGAGAGGTCCTTGGCCACGGGGTCCTCCCCCTGCTGCTCTGCAAAGGGAGTGAGGGTGGCGGTAATGTAGCCCACATCCCACATGCGGCCGGAGGTGTCCACCACGCCGTCGCGCACGGACACCACCTGCTTGTGGGCCTGTGAAATCACCATGCCGTTGTCCGGGATGTTGGCAATGAGCGCACCGAAGGCGATAGGCACGAGCAGCAGGGGTTCAAACTGCTTGGCCACACCCAGGAAGAGCAGCACGGCCACAATGCCCCACATGGCGTACATCTGCCAGGTCATCTGGAAGACGCCCATGCCGCTGATGAAATCGGCAAAGGAATTGAGGAGTTCTTGCATTGTATGTAGAAATTCTGGTCTTGTTCGGTTCACGCCCGCGCGGGAGGGCGCGGGCCCTGCGCGGCGGGGCTTACGCCAGGTAGGCGAGAGGCTGGCCCTCCTGCACGGCGTCACCCACCGCCACGGCAAAGGAGGCAACCGTGCCATCCGCCGGGGCGTAGATGTCCGTGTTCATCTTCATGGCCTCCAGGGTCATGATCTTGTCGCCGTTCTTCACGGCGGTGCCGGGCTGCACATCCAGGGAGACCACCTTGCCGGCCAGCGGGCTGGGCACGGGCGTGCCGGAGCCGGAGGCTGCGGGAGCCGCCACAGGGGCCGGGGCCGCCACGGGGGCGGGCGCGGCTGCTGCGGGAGCGGCCACGGGCATGGGAGCCGGGGCGGGTGCAGCGGCGCTGCCGCCGGTGGTTTCAACGGTTACATCGAAGGTTTGACCTGCTACGGTAATGCGGAGTTGTTTCATATCGATTGGTTTTCTATGGTTTGGTAAATGTTGGTGGTGGGGTGGGGTTATCGGCGCACGGGGAAGTGCGAGTTCATGACGGTGCTGCGGCCGCCCTGGCCGTATGCGGGATCCACGGGCTTGATGTCCAGGATGCGGGCGTCGCGGCCGAGGGTGTAGCGCACGGTGGCGGCAATCACGGCCACAATTTCCGGGGTGATGCTGCTGGCGGCGGTGTCGTAGATACCTGCGGCGAGCGCGGCCACCTGGGCGGGCGTGGGCTCACCTGCGGCGGCTACTGCGGGCACGGGGGCTGCGGGCGCCAGGGCGGCCTTGGCGGCATCCGCCTGCGCCTTGCGCTTGGCTTCGAGGCGCTGCGCCACCGCGCCCGATGCCGTCAGGATGAGGCAAAGGAAACCGAGGCAGCAGAACACCACGCACATTCCGGTCACCTGGTAGGTGACGGCATCCATTGTGAGTGCGGCTATCATTGGTATTGTTTCTTTCTATGTGGTAAGGGGTTAAAGGGGCATGTTGCCGTGCTTCTTGGCGGGGCGGGTCTCCCGCTTGCTCAGCAGGGTGCGCAGGGTGAGCGCAATCCTGGCGCGGCTCTCCCGCGGGTTGATGATTTCCGTAATCTGGTCGGAAGCGGCGGCGGCGTAGGGGTTGTAGAAGGCGCGCTCGTATTCTGCCTGCAGCTCCTTGCGGCGGGCCTCCCGCGCGGCGGGGTCCTCCATGGCCTTCAGCTCGCGGCCGTAGAGCACGGGCACCGCGCCCTGGGAGCCCATCACGGCTATCTCGGCCGTGGGCCAGGCGAACACGGCATCCGCGCCCAGCCCCTTGCAGCACATGGCTATGTACGCGCCGCCGTAGGCCTTGCGCAGAATGAGCGTCACCTTCGGCACCGTGGCGGAGGAGTACGCGAATATCATCTTGGCGCCGTGGCGGATGATGCCGCCGCGCTCCTGCTGCTTGCCGGGCAGGAAACCCGGCACGTCCACCAGGTTGAGCAGGGGAATGTTGAAGCAGTCGCAGCAGCGGATGAAGCGCGCCGCCTTGTCGGAGGCGTCGATATCCAGGCAGCCGGCCTTCACCGCCGGCTGGTTGGCGATAATGCCCACCACCACACCGCACACGCGGGCAAAGCCCACAATCACGTTGCCGGCAAACCCGGCGTGAACCTCCAGGAAGCTGCCGGCATCCACCAGGCGTGCTATCACGCGCTGCATATCCAGCGGCTGGGAGTTGCTCTCCGGGATAATGTCGTTCATACCCTCGTCCACGGCGATATCCAGCGGGGTATCCAGCGCGTGGGGCGGGTTCTGCGCGTTGTTGGAGGGAAGGTAGGTGAGCAGGCGTTTGGCAATGCCGATGGCCTCCTCATCGCTGTTGGCCACAAAGTGCGCGTTGCCGGAAACGGCGGCATGCACATCCGCCGCGCCGATTTCATCCATGGTGCATTTCTCGTAGGTGACCTGCTCAATCACCTTGGGGCCGGTGATATACATGCCGGCGGAGCCGCCGCAGCGGATGATGATGAAATCCGTGAGCGCGGGGGAATAGGCCGCGCCGCCCGCGCATGGGCCCAGAATGAGGGAAATCTGCGGCACCACGCCGGAGGCCGCCACGTTGTTGTAGAAAACGTCGGCAAACCCTGTGAGCGCCTCCACGCCCTCCTGCAGGCGCGCGCCGCCGGAATCGTTCATCTGGATAACCGGCATGCCCGCCTTCAGCGCGTACTGCTGCGCATCGCATATCTTCTGCGCGTGCATGTAGCCCAGGGAACCGCCCTGCGCCAGGAAATCAGCGGACACCGCCGCCACCGGGCGCCCCTCTACCAGGCCGAACCCGGAGACGATGCCGTCCCCCGGTATTTCCTTGCCCTGCATGCCGAACTGCGTGCAGTGGTGGCGCGTGTGCATGCCTATTTCCGTGAAGGACCCGGCATCAAAGAGGCAGTCCATGCGCTCGCGGGCGGTCCAGTCGCCGTTGGCATGGCGCTTGGCAATCTTCTCTTCCCCGCCGGACTTCAGCACCTTGCTGCGGCGGTTCTCCAATTCTTCCAGCAATTTGGGATCAATCGGCATATTGACGAGGTTTGCACAGTCCCTTGTGGGCCCGTGTCCGCTCATTCTACCACTTTGAACCGCCCATGGAAAGGAAATTTTGCGGGGCAGGCGCACGAACGTGAAAAATCACCACAGGATGCGCTATAATTCCCAGCGCTCCTACTCCCCCAGCGGGAGGGTGAGGATGAAGGTGGTGCCCTGCGGGGTGGATTTCTCCAGGGAAAGGTCGCCGCCGATGGAGCGGGCGATATCACGGGAGAGCGCCAGCCCCAGGCCTATGCCGGGCTTGCGGTTGCGGTCCGCCTGGGCGGAGCGTGAGAAGGGCTTGAACAGGCGCTTGCGTATTTCATCCTGCATGCCGGGGCCGTTGTCCGCAAAGCGGATGGCAATATCCCTGTGGGTGCGCACGGTGCTGATATTGACAGCCGGGGAATCCACGGCGGCGGCGTATTTGATGGTGTTGTCCGTGAGATTGGTGAGAATTTGGTCCAGGGAGAGAAGGTCCGTGCGCAGGGAGAGGAGGTCCGTGCGGGAATCTTGGTTGATATGAACCTTGAACCCGGCGGCCTGCAGGCGGGCGGCGTGCTTTTCAAAGGCGTTGGCGAGCAGCTGGCGGCAGGGTCCGGCATCCTGGCGGCCGCGCACCTTGCCGCGGGTGAGGCGCGCAAAGGAGAGCACGTTTTCCACCAGGTGGGCCAGGCGCCTGCTCTCCCGGTGCAGGTTCTCGTGGTACTCCGGCACCTTGTCTGCGGGCACCTGGCCATCCCGGAGCATCTCCGTCATCATCTGGAAAGAGGTGAGCGGGGTGCGCAGCTCATGGGTAACGGCGGAGACAAAATCGCTGCGGCGGCGCTCCAGCCGCGTGTAGAAGGCCAGGATGCCGAAGAGGATGGCAATGGTGAGCAGTGTGGTGAACCAGGCGGAGACAACGGTTCTCTGCACGGCGGCGCTGCGTTCCTCCGTGTCCGGGATATCCACGGATTCACCGGGGCGCAGCACGAGCGGCAGGGGGGCCAGGTTGCTGGCCTCTCCGCGCTGCGGGTAGCTCACGGCGGCATCCTTTAGGCCGGGTTCCGCCAGCGGGAGCAGGATTTTGGCAAGCTCCGCGGCATCCATGACCACGCCCTCTGCGGCGGGGCCGTGGGTGGTGGGGATGCTGCGCATGTACACCACATCCCCCAGATAGTTCCAGGCGAAGAAGGGGGAGGGCTCACCCTTGGCCTGCAACGGGGCGGCGGGGTCGGTCTCGGTCACCTCGTACACGGCAAACACGCCGGCCTGGGTGGCGGTGTCCACCTTGTCCGCCTCGTTGGGGTTGAGCACGGGCGCGGCGGGGTTGAACGCCTTGCGGCGGATGGTATCAATGAGCGTGGGGTTCTCCGTGAGCTCCTTCTCAAAGGCGGTTTCGCCGGCCGGCACGCGGAGCGAATCCGGCGTGAGCAGGAAGTAGCCCTTGGCGTATTCGGAGCGGCCGCCCTTGGGCATGGGGTAGTCCAGGCGGGAAAGGTCCGGGGCCTTGCCTATCTTGTTGCGCTCGTTGGCCAGCAGGGTGGAGGCGGCGTTGCTGATGCGCTCCGTGGAGAGCTCCGTGAGGCGCTGGATTTGGGAATGCTTGTCGATGGCGCGCAGGCGGGAGTCAAGCGTGGCGGCCTCGCGCGCCTGCCAGCAGGCGCCGAAAAGCGTGAGCAGGGCGAATACGGCCAGGATGATGGAGGTCTTGGATTTCATTGCGGTTCTATCCACTGGTACCCGCGGCCGCGCACGTTCTGGATGCAGGCAGCGGCTTGCGGGCCTATTTTTTCCTTGAGTCTGGTGATGGTGACGGCCACAATGCGCGTTTTCTCCCTCTGCTCCGCCATGCCCCACACGCGCAGCAGCAGCTCCTCTTGGGAGATAGTGCGGTTCGGGTGCGTCAGGAAATAGCGGAAGAGCTCAAACTCGCGGTCGGTGAGCTCCACGCCGGAGCCGCTGTCCAGCAGAATGGTGCGCCCCTCCCCCGCAATGCGGCCGCCGGGGAAGGCGAGCTCGCGAGTCACCACGCGCGGCCGCCCGGGGTAGCGGCGCAGCACCGCCGCTATGCGCGCCAGCAGCTCCGCCACGCTGAAAGGCTTCACCACATAGTCGTCTGCCCCCAGCTGCAGCCCCTTCACGCGGTCCTTCTCCTCACCGTGCGCGGTCAGGATGATGGCGGGTATCCCGGGGCACTCGTTCGCCATAATCTTGAGCAGCTTGAAACCGCTCAGCACCGGCATGTTCACATCCAGAAGCGCCAGGTCCACCGGGCGGGAAAGAAGGATGGCAAGCGCCTCCTCCCCGTCCGCTGCCGTTTCCACGGCGTACCCCGCCCCCTGCAGGGCATCCTGCAGGCTGCGCCGGATGGCCGTGTCGTCCTCTGCTACCAGAATGCTGCGCATACGCCGGAATTCTACCCGCAATGCGCCGCAGAAACAATAAAAAAATGAGGGATTGGCAATTTGCGGAAGCTGCATCAAATCCGCAGAAGTGGCAGGGGCGGCCTCAGAAAGATGATTTGGCGCAGACCCACTTTTTGTGTCAGCAGATTGAAAAAAACTTCCCAGATTTTTTCAATCTGCTAAAATGCCGCGCGGTTGAACGCCGCCCCCTGTTTCCCGAGAACGGGCAGGCGGTGAAACCCAGCCGCAAACAACACAATGTCAAACTATACCACAAGGGTACTGGAAGAAGTGGCCGCCAAGAACGCAGGCGAGCCGGAGTTCCTGCAGGCTGTGCAGGAGGTTGTGTCCACCATCGCTCCCGTACTCGACTCCAAGAAGAAATACGAGGACAACTGCATCCTCGAGCGCATCATCGAGCCTGAACGCACCATCATTTTCCGCGTTCCCTGGATGGACGACAACGGCCGCGTCCGCGTGAACCGCGGCTACCGCGTCCAGTTCAACAGCGCCATCGGCCCGTACAAGGGCGGCCTGCGCTTCCACCCCTCCGTGAACCTGGGCATCCTCAAGTTCCTCGGCTTTGAGCAAACCTTCAAGAACTCCCTCACCACGCTCGCCATGGGCGGCGGCAAGGGCGGCTCGGATTTCGACCCCAAGGGCAAGAGCGATGCAGAGGTCATGCGCTTCTGCCAGAGCTTCATGACCGAGCTCTACCGCCACATTGGCGCAGATACGGACGTGCCGGCCGGCGATATCGGCGTGGGCGGCCGTGAAATCGGTTACCTGTTCGGCCAGTACAAGCGGCTCACGGGCCTGTTCACCGGTGTGCTCACCGGCAAGGGCCGCAACTGGGGCGGCTCCATCATGCGCCCGGAGGCCACCGGCTACGGTGTCTCCTACTTTGCGCAGAACATGCTGGCCACACGCGGTGATTCCATGGAGGGCAAGACCTGCCTGGTTTCCGGCTCCGGAAACGTGGCCCAGTACGCGGTACAGAAGCTCACCCAGCTGGGCGGCAAGGTGGTCACCCTTTCTGATTCCAACGGCTTTATCTACGATGCGGACGGCATCGACGCCGAGAAGCTCGCCTGGGTCATGGAGCTCAAGAACGTGCGCCGCGGCCGCATCAAGGAATACGCGGAGCACTTCTCCGGTGCCAAGTACTTTGAGGGAGACCGCCCGTGGAACGTGCCCTGCGACTGCGCCTTCCCCTGCGCCACGCAAAATGAAATCAACGGCGCACAGGCCGCAGCACTCATCAAGAACGGCTGCAAGCTGGTGGCGGAGGGCGCCAACATGCCCACCAACCTGGAGGGTATCTCCAACTTCCTGGACGCCAAGATCCTCTTCGGCCCGGCCAAGGCGGCAAACGCCGGCGGCGTGGCCACCTCCGGTCTGGAGATGGCGCAGAACAGCCAGCGCCTCAACTGGACCGCAGAGGAGGTGGACACCAAGCTCTTCAACATCATGAAGGACATCCACGAGAACGCCTACGCCCACGCGCACGAGTTCTCCACCGGCAGCGCTGCCGACTACACCAACTACGTGGCCGGCGCCAACATTGCCGGCTTCGTCAAGGTGGCGGATGCCATGATTGACCAGGGTATCGTGTAACCTGCGCCACCCTCATTCATTGCAAAGGCCCGCCCGGCAACACGCCGCGCGGGCCTTTCCCTTTTCACCCGGGGCGCGGGCGTCAATCACATGTGTCCCAAAGAATTCTGCGAGCCCATAAATTCGGGTGGCGGGGAGGCTCATACACAAAGCGCATCTTGGTGGTTCCGTATCGTGCGACGGGATAGCGGAGCCACCCCGCCATGCAGCGTCTTTAACACGCGCGCTACGCGCGAGACACAAGGCATCATCTGGCAACATGACAGATGATGCGTGTATTGCTCCGCGCCGATAGGCGCGCTAAATAAAGCTCCGACCGCAGGACGGAGCGTACCCGAAGGGGCCCGTAGCCACGGGTGTCAACCCGTGGGTGCCGGGCGTTGCACGTCTCCGCCGGAGAACCCCGCCGCGTCACGCCGCTGCGCAGCGGCGGCGGACGAATGGCGGGGTGGCTGCGCTCAAGCGTCAATCGTCCTCAAGGAGCTCGTTGATGGAGGAGAAGAAATCATCGCAGTCCTCCTCCGTGGCCTCGGTATCCAGCATGGCGTCGTAATCCGTGAACTCGTACATCTTGTCCGGGATTTCCTGGATGAAGGAGGACGGGGCGCACTTCTCCTCCTTGCCGTAGCGGCTGCGGGAGGCGCAATAGGTCATGGTGAGCCGCTCCTGCGCGCGGGTGATACCCACGTAGAACAGGCGGCGCTCCTCGTCCATGGAGCCTTCGTCCACAGAGCGGGTGTGGGGCAGCAGGCCCTCCTCCACGCCCACAATGTAGACGTGCGGGAACTCCAGCCCCTTGGCCGCGTGCATGGTGATCAGGCACACGCCCTTCTTTTTCTCCAGGTCGTCGTCGTCATCCTTGTCGTTGTCCAGGGAAACCTTTTCCAGGAAATCCGCCAGCTTGGCGCCGGGGGTCCAGAACTTGTGGATGGACTCCAGAATATCGTTGATGGCGGCAAGGCGCTGCATGCGCTCCTCATCCGTCTTGCAGGTGCGGCCCACGTAGTCCTCGTACTCCATCTCGTCCATGAGGGCCTGCAGCGTCTCGCGGAAGCTCACGCTTGCGGCGCGGAAAGCCGCCTGGTAGCGCTCCACCATGGCGGTGAAGGCACGGATGCTGGCCTGCGAGCGCGCGGAGCAGTCTGCCAGGAAAGCCTCGTCCCGCAGGGCCTGCCAAAGGCTGGCGCGGTGTTCGCGGCTGTGGGTGATGGCCAGGTTGGCCGTGGTGGTGCTGATGCCGCGCGCGGGCGTGTTGAGCACGCGCAGCAGGTGCAGGTCTGCATCCGGGTTGTCCATAACCTGCAGGTAGCTGATGAGGTCCTTCACCTCCCTGCGGTCGAAAAAGCTCTTGGTGCCCACCATGCGGTAGGGGATGTTGTGCTCTCGCATGGCGGCCTCCAGCTGGCGGCTCTGCACATTGGCGCGGAAAAGCACGGCCAGGTCCTCCCACTTGAGCTCGCCGCAGCGGTGGAGCTGCTGCATCTCCTCTGCAATGAACGCGGCCTCCTCCTCGGAACCGGGCATGGCCACCAGGCGCACGGGGTACTTGCCCTGCTTGGTGGTGCGCAGGGTCTTGTCTCGCCGGCCGATGTTGTGGCGGATGAGCGCGTTGGCGCAGTCCAGCACCTGGCGGGTGCAGCGGTAGTTCTCCTCCAGCTTGATGACGGTGGGATCCGGAAAGAAGCTCTCAAACTCCAGAATGTTGGAAATCTGCGCGCCGCGCCAGCCGTAGATGGACTGGTCGTCATCCCCCACCACGCACACATTGTGCTCCGGGCCCACCAGCTGGCGCAGCAGGCTCATCTGCAGGGAATTCGTGTCCTGGAACTCGTCCACCGTAATGTGGGAGAAACGCTTGTTCCACTTCTCGTGCGCATCCGGGTAGCAGCGCAGCAGGCGCTCCGTGAGGATGAGAAGGTCATCGAAATCCACCGCGTTCTGCGCCTTCAACTCACGCTGGTACGCCTTGGCTATGGCCGCCACCAGGTCGTCCTCTATCTGGTCCGCCTCCAGCCCGGCGTTGCGCACGCGGGAAAGGTCCGCCAGCACCTGGTTGGGGTCCAGCTTCTCCTTGAGCGCGCCGTACTCCATGATAAGGCGGCGGATCAGCCCGGTCTGGTCGCTCCCGGTGTAGATGGAGAAATTCTCCTTGTAGCCGAGCTTGCCGATATCCTGGCGCAGGATTTTCACGCACAGAGAATGGAAGGTGCACACGGTCATCTCCTTGGCGGCCTGCTTGTCCACCAGCCCTGCCACGCGCTCCGCCATTTCCGTGGCGGCCTTGTTGGTGAAGGTGAGCGCCAAAATGCCGCGCGGCGCTATGCCCTTCTCTATCATGTGCGCTATGCGGCAGGTCACCGTTCGCGTTTTGCCCGTGCCCGCTCCCGCAAGAATGAGCACCGGGCCGTTCAGCGTGCGCACGGCCTCTTTTTGTGCTGTGTTCAGGGAGTTGATGTTGAATTTGGAGGCCATGGTGGAAGTGCGGCGCAGGATACCAGATTCAAACGCAAATTTCAACCCGAATCCGCTTCATGACGGTGCGCAACACACGCGTGGGTTGGTCTATTTTGAAGAAAATGCTTGACAATTTGCACAACTATGGTTGAATGACCGTGTCACGGCACGCTAACGCCTCTGTTTCCCATTAGGGAGCATGCGCAACAAGGCGTGCCTTTCTTTTTATATGCCTAAGCCGCCATACAACCACCCGTTTCTGAGCTACGCCGATCTCGCGGCGCAGCTCATGCAGAAGGGCGTGACAGGAGATAGAACATTCATCAAGGAAAAGTTGATGGAGGTGGGGTACCAGCGTTTGAGCGCATACTGGCTTCCGTTTACGGATGCTCATGGGTGTGTTTCCGCTTCGTTTGATGCAATCTGGTATTTGTATTGTTTCGACAGCAAGTTGCGGTCTGTGATGTTGGAGGCTTTGAGCCGAATTGAGGTGACAGCGTGAAATAGGCTGGTTCACTTCTTTGCTGAAGAGTATGGAGCCTTTGGTTATTTGAAACATGAGAATTTGCCGCATGCGTCCGTGCAAGATTGGCGCAAGTGGAGTGCAAAGCAGCGTAATGCGGCATCGGCAAGCAAAGCCAAGCTGGTTACTGATTTTTTTCAGAAGTATTCTTCCAAAAGGTTGCCCGTTTGGATTGCCTGCGAATTGATGGATTTCGGCTCGGTCGTCATGATGTTCGGCAGCGTGGAGCAAAAGATACAGAAAAAAGTTGCGCGCTCCCTGGGTATCGGCAACCCTAGGATTTTGCATTCATGGCTTCGCTCACTCAACGATGTTCGCAATGCATGCGCCCACCATAACCGCGTATGGAACCGTTCGTGGGTCAAGCAACCCAGTTTGCCCCAGAATGTTCCCGTGTGGAATGTGCAGTACCGGGTGGAATCCTCCAGTTGGGAATTGCCCGCACAGACTCCCCGGGGCGGCACCGCCAGGTGCGGATTCGATATCTCCAAAACCGGGATGATGCTCACCATTTGCAAGTGCCTACTGGATACAATCGATTCAAAATCTGATTGGGGAAAGCGGGTGAAACACCTTCTGTCACACCCCGCCATGACTCCTTTGATTCTTTCATGGATGGGCTTGCCTCCCCATTGGAAATCCCACCCCCTCTGGTGCTAGGCCTGTCCCAACTTTCTCTCCGCAGCGCCGGTGCGTCACCCCGCATGCGCGCTAACTTCCTCATACATTGTACACATCAATCTGCCTCCGCGCCCAGCGGCACCAATCCCCCCCAATCGCCCCTCTGGCCGCTTTTGCTGACAAATTTCTTTGGGCACATGCGGCACAACACATGTACCCGCGCGCACGCGCGCAATGTCCTTGACGCACGGGGGCCGTGATGGTAGACTCGCCGCATGAGTACGAAGTTCAGTTGGGAATTCTCCCCAACGGACGGAAATGAAGACTATGGAGAAGAACTTAACAGCGCCTTGCCGCCACTGGTGCGGCGCCTTCTATCCCAAAGGGGAATTTCCGGCCGGGAGCAGGCCCAGAAATTTATCAGCCCCAGGCTCGCGGACCTAGGGGACCCCTTCTCCCTGCGGGAGATGGATACCGCCGTGGAACGCATCTTCCGCGCGGTGGACAACGGGGAAAGCGTCTGCATCTATGGTGACTATGATGTAGACGGCGTGAGCTCCGTAACGCTTCTCTACACCATCCTGCGCGCCTACGGCCTGGATGTGCACTACTTCATCCCGGTTCGCACCAAGGAGGGCTACGGCCTGAGCGAGGAAGGCATCCGCCACGCCATAGAGACCTGCGGCCGCCGGCCGGAGCTCATGCTTTGCGTGGATTGCGGCACCTCCTCCGTGGACGAGGTGGCCGCCCTGCGCGCCATGGGGATAGATGTCATCATCCTGGACCACCACGAGGCCGGGGCGCAGGGGCGCCCGCCCGCGCTGGCCGTGGTGAACGCCAAGCTGGAGGAGAACAGCCCGCTCACCTACCTGTGCAGCGCCGGCGTGGTGTTCAAGCTGGCGCACGCCCTGCTCAAGACGCGCCGCCTGGCGGATTTCGACCTCAAGCAGTACCTGGATGTGGTGGCCATAGCCACCGTGGCGGATATTGTGCCGCTGGTGGATGAAAACCGCCTGCTCACGCGCCACGGGCTGCGGGTGATGGCGCGCGGCGGCAACGTGGGCCTGCAGGCGCTCAACCGCGTGGCCGGGCTCAACCGCGTGCCGAACGCCGCGCATGTCTCCTTCCGCATCGGCCCCCGCCTGAACGCCGCCGGCCGCATGGACAGCCCCATGGATGCCCTCAACCTCCTCATGGAAACGGACCCGCAGCGGGCGGACTCCCTGGCCCAGCGCCTGGATGCCCTCAACCGCGCCCGCCAGCATGAGGAGGAGCGCATACGCAACGATGCGCTCGCCATGCTGGCGCGCACGCACTCGCCGGACAGCCGCGTGATTGTGCTGGGCTCCCGTGATTGGCACCCCGGCGTGGTGGGCATTGTGGCCTCCCTGCTCATGCGGCGCTTCAACAAGCCCGCCTTCGTCATCTCGCTGGATGAAAACGGGCTGGGCAAGGGCTCCGGGCGCTCCGTGCCCGGCGTTTCCCTGGTGCAGGCGCTCCAGTACGCCGCAGATTGCATCGTTTCCGGCGGCGGCCATGAAATGGCGGCCGGCCTGGTCATCAGGGAGGAGCAGATTGATGCCTTCCGAGAGAAGTTCGACGAGTTCGTGCGCACCTGCACGGAAACGGAGCAGAGCCTGCCCACCCTCCATATTGATGCAGAGGTGGATTTCCCGGAGCTGAGCGTGGACCTGCTGGACAGCTACGAACTGCTGGAACCCTTCGGCAACTCCAACCCGCAGCCCGTGTTCATGACACGCGGGGTCATGCCCTGCGCGCCGCCCCGCCACCTGGGCAGCAGCCACCTGCGCTTCTGCCTGCGCCAGGGCCTCTGCGAGCACTACGCCATGTTCTTCAACGGCGCGGATGAACAGCTGCCGGACCCGCCCTGGGACATTGCCTTCACCATTGAGCGCAACGTCTGGAACGGCAGGAACTACGTCTCCATCTCCATTCAAGATATCCGCCCCGCGCAGTAGCCCATGAAATCCACCCGCCAGAAACGCCGCAAGAGCGAGCCGGAATTCGGCTCGTGGCGCCTGCCGGTGGACAAGCCGGCGGAGGCGGAGCACATCCTCAACCCCTCCATGCGCTTCCGCCGCCGCATGGCCAACCGCATGGCCAATCTCAAGGCAACCCCGCGCAACGTGCTGCACCGCCTCATGATCCAGGAGGAATACGCAGAGGACATGCAGCTGGAGCTGCCGCACGGCTGGCAGCGCACCTGGCGCCTGCTGCTGGGCCTGCTGGTTCTGCTGCCGCTTTCCGTGGTCATGGTGTTCGCCCTGCTCATGCAGCTCTACCAGGCGGCCCCGGCGCTGGGCGAGCGCGGGTTCTGGATGAGCGATTCCGTGTGGTTCACCACCATGGGCGTGCTGGTGTTCGTCTCACTCACAGTCATGAAGCTGCTGGAGCCCCTGCTCATGTACCTCTACGTGCTGGGGCACGAGCTCACCCATGCCATTGCCATCTTCCTGAGCTTCGGCACCGTGCGCGATTTCAAGTTCGATGCCGGCGGCGGTTACGTGGAAACGGAGAGCGACAACATCTTCATTGCCCTCTCTCCCTATTTCATCCCCCTCTGGATGCTCGTGTGGATGGGCGCACTCGCCCTCGCCAACTGGCTCCACCCCTTTGAGGAATACAATGCCTGGTTCTACGCGGGATTCGGCTTCTGGTGGTCCTTCCACGTGTACTGGACCCTCTGGATCATGCCGCGCGAGCAGCCGGACCTCCTGGAAAAGGGCGCCGTGCTCTCCGCCCTCATCATCCTGCTGATGAACATCGGCATCATGCTCGTCATCCTGCGCGTCTTCAACATCATCACCTTCTCAGGCTACGCACGGGATTTCCTAGCCTGCGCCCAAAGCATTTGGGAGCTCCTGCAAGACGTGGCCGCCGCCCTCATGAGCCTGGCCGCATAGCGTGCAACAAAGCCCCGCCCTTAGAGCGTGCGCCTGTAGGAGCCGTTGATGCCGTACACCTCCACACGGCCGTTCTGGCGGGTGAGAGCCACGGAATCCCCGCTCACCTGCACGGCCGTGACATCCCCGGAACCCAGCGTGCGCAGGTAGGAACCGCTGCGGCTGTAGAGCTCCACGCGGCCGTTTTGGCGCAGGATGGCAATCTCCTGCCCGTTGGTGGAAGCCTGCACCACATCCCCGGAGCCGACGGTGCGCACATAGCTGCCGGACACGGTGTACACCTCTGCGCGGCCATTGTTCATTTTCACCAGGACGGGAGCCTCATCCCCGGCAAGGAGCGGAAGGGAAAGGCAGGCGGCGGCAAGAAGGAAGCGGAACGTTTTCATGATATCTCTCTATACACCCCAAGGCGCACGGGAGCAAGGTTTTTCTTTAGGGAAACCCGGAGGGAACGAATGTCAATCCCCTTCTGGGTGGCAAGAGGCCACACGCACCTTGTCCAGCGTCTCCATCGGTTCGACAAAATATTTGAGGAATTCGCTTTCTGTCAAGGTTTCCGCGATTTTGCAGTATTTGCCTGCGAATTCACCCACGCCAAAGAGCGTGAGGGCCCTCGAATTCGATCCCCCCGTCACATGCTCGAAGATTTCATTCAAGGAACGGGATGCTATGAAACGGCGCGCGGCTTGATGCTTTGTCTCACTGTACACCAAAATGTAGTGAAGGTACGCCGCCCACCGGCCGCCGACGCATCGTAGTACGCATCATTCGACGCCGGTGTGGTGGGGCTGCCCTCCTTGTCCCTGTACCGCTTGGCCGTATTGTCCAAATTGATGACGCCCAGAAGGCTTTGGGTCATAAAAAACGGACTGTTGGTGCTCGCGTTTGCTCTCTGAGGTGTCTTTGAGTGCCACCAGGGGCAATGTCTCATCCCACCTTTGAACGAAGAAAGGCTCCATCACTCCTCCGGGGAAGGGTTGTTCAAGTTGTAGCGCAGTTCCTTGAGCTTGGACAGGGACGGCGTGATGACATCGTATATGAGCCCCACATTGTCCGTGACTTCGGTCAGCTCGGTATAGTCGCCATCAGACTTGCTGAGATAGAAATTCGTGTTTCCACGCGTTCCGTGGACTGCGGAAAAGACCTCAATGGCATCCGAAAAGAAAGGGCTGTGGGTGGTGATGACCACTGTCAAATCGAAAAGCTTTTGCAGGAGCACGATGATTTCCGCGTACAGCAGCTGCCACTGCGTATGGAGGTGGATTTCCGGCTCGTCCAGGATGAGCACGTCTTTCTTCCTCAGTTGCAGGGATTCCAAGAGCATGTACAGGATGGAAAACGATTTGATGCCCAACGACGCGTTCTTCAAGAGAAGGGGTTTGCCACCCGCCTTGGGAGCAATGGCCAAACCATCGCTCGCTTCGACAATCTTTCCCTGAATGACCGAATCCAACATGTCTTCAACTTTTGCCAGCGTTTCAGCCACCATGGCCTTTTGGTACGCTACATCACCGGATTGCATGATTTGGGAATACTGCGACAATTTGTCATACAGCTCCTCCTCCATAGGCCTATCGGAATATACGCGGAAGCGTGAGCCGCCCGGTGCCAGACGGTCGATGACAAAAGGATTGTCAATGAATACCGACCGGTGTTCAAGCGTGATAGGACAACGAACCCCCGTGCATTGGTTTTGGCCGAATGTCAGCTGGATTTCATTGTCGCGGACCGCCAAGCCCAGGCGGGAAAGAACACTGTCGTCATAGATGGGGTTGACCTGTCCTCCAAACATCTTGCTGAAGTATGAGGACACATATGAGTTCACCACCTTGTCAACGGGCAGGCGGACGATTTCGTACAATGCCCGGGACAATTCTTCTGCCAGCAGATGCCGGACACATGTCTTCAGGTTCTGGCAAACTGCCTGAAAAACGCTTTCGTACCCCGGGACCTCACCCTCCGCGCAGAGAGCATTGACAGCATCCGCAAGATGGAGTGCCAGCAGCTTAATTTCCACTGCGGCAAGTCCGTCAGATCCCTTCGGCGCTTGCTTGAGAACGCTTGCGCATTCCGCGCACAAAAGACGGTGCCGTTGCTCAGAGATGGCGGCATCTATACCATGAAGAGAATTGAAAACAGCGTGCAGAGCCTTGCCCACGGTACTTTTTCCCGTGTTGTTCAGGCCGCAAATGACCGTCAGACCGTTGACCTTGATGTCAGCGCACCTGATTTTTGCGAAATTGGAAATCCGTAGTCTCATGCAAGGGAAAGAAGCGTCTGGAATGCAGATGCATTCCACCATGCCAGGGAAAAATTCTAGCATGGGGAGCAAGGATGTCAAGGTGAATTTCGGAACAGTTTCGGGGTGGTTTATGTGGGCACGCGGCCAAAAGGGGTTTGACGCGGCGGGGCCGGGCGGGTAGAATGGCGTGGTGAGCGGAAATGCCATAGTTACGTTTTTGTTGGCTGCGGTGCTGCCCCTGGGCGCGGCCACCTATTGCGTGGACCCCGTGAACGGCAACGATGCCGCCAAGGGGGATGAGGCCGCGCCGTGGAAGACCTACGCGCCGGTGAACAAGCTGGAGCTGCAGCCGGGGGACGTGGTGCTGACCCGCCCCGGCAGGATAACGGCCACGCTGGCCCCCAAGGGGAGCGGCAAATTCGGAGAGCCCATCCGCCTGGTCTTCAAGCCGGGGCGCTACGAGTGGCAGGCCGCCACGCTGGACAGCCGCAAGCTCATGCTCTCCAACTCGAACGACCGCCCGGACGACGAGAAGAAGCTCGGCATCGAGCTGGCGGGCGTGCAGCACTACCGGCTGGAGGGCAACGGGGCGGACATGGTATGCATCGGCAAGATGATCATGGTGCATTTCGAGAACAGCCACCACATCCGGGTGAAGGACATGAGCTGGGACTACGCACGCCCCACGGTTTCCGAGTACACCGCCGTGAGCGTGGGCGAGCATGAGGCCGTGTTCACCATCCACCCGGACAGCCGCTACCGCGTGCAGGACGGCAAACTCACCTGGGTGGGCGACGGCTGGGAGCTGCCCGCGGACATCCACGTGCAGCAGATGGTGCGCGAGCCGCGGCCGGAGGTGTGGCGCGGGGGCCCCACGCTGGCGCAGGGCACGGTGGAGGAAATTGAGCCGTTCAAGGTGCGCGTCACCTACGACCAGAACCCCGGCTACCGCGTGGGCACCACCTACCAGGCCCGCAGCACCGTGCGCGAGTGTGCCGGCATGTTCGCCGACCACAGCAGCGACATCACCTACGACAACGTGCACCTCTATTTCGTGCACGGCATGGGCTTCCTCTCCCAGATGAGCAGGGACATCTTCTTCCAAGACGTCTCCGTGGCCCCGCGCAAGGGCAGCGGGCGCACCTGCTCCGCATGGGTGGACATGCTGCACTTCTCCGGCGTGGGCGGCAACATTGTGGTGGACAAGTTCTTCTTCTCCGGCGCGCACGACGATGCCATCAACGTACACGGCATCCACATGCGCATTGTGAAAATCCTGGATTCCACCCACGTGCGCATGCGCTTCATGGAGCGCCAGACCTGGGGATTCCCCGCCTACCATGCGGGGGACGAGGTGGACATCATCGATGCCGAGAGCATGCTGCCGCGCGGCACCACCATGGTGGTGGCGGCCAAAATGCTGAATGACCCGCACGAGATGGAGCTGGAACTGGCGGACCCGCTGCCGGAGGGCACGGTGGAGAACGCCGATGTGCTGGAGAACGTGACGCACACGGCCTCCCTCATCGTACACGACGGCGATGTGCAGCTCATCCCCACCCGCGGCTTCCTTATCACCACCCGCAAGATCGTGCTGGTGAAGAACGTCCGCTTCCTCAACACCCACATGCACGCCATCCTGGTGTCCGATGACGCCGGCAGTTGGTACGAATCCGGCATGGTGCGCGACCTGACCATCCGCAATTGCGTGTTCGACAACTGCGCGGAGCCCGTCATCAACATCCTGCCGGAGAACAGGGTGCACAAGGGCGCCGTGCACAGCGGCATCAAGATTGTCAACAACACGTTCAACCTCAAGGGCAACAACGCCATCAACCTCAAGTCCGCCAAGGATGTCGACATTCTCCGCAACGCGTTCGACAAGCCCGGAACCGCGCAGGACTTCACCACCCAAAAGGACACAGAAAACGTCCGGTTCAAATAAACCATCCACCACCATGAGCGACCGCATCAACGTCCGCAACCCCAACGAAATCTCCAAACTGCGCAAGGCGGGGGAGGTTTCAGCACGCATCCTGATGGACCTCATGCCCATCATCAAACCCGGCATCACCACCAAGGAGATAGACGACTACGCCGCCGAGCTCTTCAAGCGCGAGAAGTGCGGCAACGCCTTCCTCGGCTACGGCGGCTACCCCGGCCAGCTCTGCATCTCCGTGAACGAGGAGATTGTCCACGGCATCGGCGGCAGCCGCGTCATCCACGACGGCGACATCGTGAGCCTGGATACCGGAGCCATTGTGGACGGCTGGTACGGGGACAACGCCATGACCGTAGCCGTGGGCAACGTGAGCGAGGACGCGCTGCGCCTGCTGGCGGTGACGGAGGAGGCGCTGTTCCGCGGCATCGAGCAGGCCAAGCAGGGCAACCCGCTCAGTGAGCTCTGCGCCGCTATCGAGGATTTCGTGAAGCCCTTCGGCTTCGGCATTGTGCGGGACTACGTGGGGCACGGCGTGGGCCGCCACCTGCATGAGGAGCCCGCCATCCCCAACTACAAGCCGAACTATCCCCTGCCCCGCCTCAAGCGCGGCATGATACTGGCCATCGAGCCCATGATCACGCTCGGCTCCTTCCGCGTGAAGGTGCTGGAGGACGACTGGACCGCCGTGACTGCGGACGGCTCCTGGGCGGCGCATTTCGAGCACACCGTGGCCGTGGGTTCCCGCAGCGGGGAAATTCTCACCGAGCGCCCCAGGATTGCCCTCCCGGAACAACTGGGGATACAACTGTAGCGCCCCGCTTCAAGGCAGGACGGGCAAGGCCACGCATGCAGCCACCAGGCCCGGCAGAATGCAGACAGCCTTTTTCATGGCTGGTTTGGTGCGGGGAAATTATTTTGCGGCGCGCTCGCGGCGCTCCTGGTCTGCCACAACGCGGTGCAGCAGGTCAGCAACGCCCCGACTGGCGGCAATGCTGATATGATACCCGCCGGGGGCGGGCGCGTAGTAGAGGTCCGTATCCGGATAGTGCATGAACAAGGACACCTTGCTTCCGTTCTCAAGGAGGAACTCGACATCAACCAGGGAATGCGGCAGCGTCACGAACTTCTCCGGCATACCCTTCGTCACGGTGAGCGCGGCACCTCCCATGGCTTGGCGAAGCTCCTCAACCAGTAGCCGGGCGTCCTCACGGCCCAGTTTCTCATCCCCCACCAGCACCTTGCCCACATTGCCCGGCGTGATGCCGCGCAGCGTCTCCAGCAGGCGCACGCCCTATTCCTGGTCTTGGGGAGAGAGGCCCGTGTCGGGCGGCAGGGTGACAGCATCGTCCCCGGTGTCCTCTTCATCACGGGAATCCGGGGCCAATTCCTTCTTCCATTCATTCACACGCAGGCAGGCGAGGCACTTGTACTCCTCGTCAATGATGCCCTGCACGGCAATCTCGTCCAGTTTGCCGCGCTGCGCGTAATCAAGCATGATTTCCTTGTCCGCGGCCCGAAAGAAAAGGATGGGCAGCACCTCCGTCACCGGCTCCTTCGTTTCGGAATCAATGCCGGGGGAATAGGTGGCCACGCCCTGGTCGGCATCGTAGGCCACGATATTCATACTGCCAATCGTCATGGGGTGGGAAACCTTTTCGCCCCGCAGCACCTTGAAGATGTTGCCCACCACCTTCTTGGCCGTTTCCACGGGGATGCAGCCGCAGTCCATCTCGCGCACCGCCTGCTCGCAACGGGGGTCGTCGGCTTCAGGTTTTTCGCCACAGGCGCACAGCGTGAGCACACCCAGGCACAGGATCGGGAACAGAAATAGAGCTTTCATTGGCGAAATGAGGTTGTCTCGATACCCCTTTATGCACGAAAACGGCAAAATGCACAAGAAAAAATGAAAAATGACGGAAAATTCGCCAAATTACGCAAATTTCCCGCGCCGCCAAGGTGCGGGACCTCGGCTTCATGGAGGCGTACGACCTGTTCCGGGATGTGGAGGACTTCAACATCGGTTCCACGGGCTATGAGAGTATCGGCCTCCCAGACCAGTGGGTCAAGGCCTCCGAGGTCTTCGACAACGACCTGTTCAAGACGGGCGAGAAGGAATACTACGTGTTCTACTCCGGAACGGCCGAAGGTGGCCGTGGAGAGAACGTGGGCACCATCTACCTGCTGCAGGCCCCGGAACCCACCACGGGCACATTGTCCTTGCTGGCGCCTGCGCGCTGGCAGCGCGCAGGC
>JAZLHB010000036.1:0-30231 GCA_045616565.1 Akkermansia sp.
TGGGGGCAACCACCGTTCTATCGACTCGGCACCGAAAACGGCCGACGGCTGTAAGGCCGGTTAGCCAGCCGCGCAGCGGCTGCCCGCAGGGTGAGGGCGCGTGAGGCGCGCCCGAAGCAACCCCGCTCTGCGGGGTGGATGGCGTCTCCTGACCGCCCTGGACTACCTGGCAGGAAAATCCAAGCAACCAAAAGCAACCTATGTGCGTTTCCGTGATGCCGTTGAACGGCGGAAACAGAAACAAGGGCCGTAGCCGGTCATTCCGTATCCCCGGCCTTCTCAATCAGCGCTGCAACGGTTTCCACGTCGGGCAGGTCGAGCAGGCCTTCCGGATAAGAGGAGTGGCGCGTTTCCCGGTATTCGTATATGATACTGCCTGTGCCGTTCTTGCCGCGCGAGATGTCCAGATAGTCTTGCGCATCCCAGGCGTTGAGCCTGTAGCGGAAAGGCCCGCAGATGAGGGCGATGGCACGGCGGTTGGTTACGGCTTACACATCGCAGCGGTTGGCCCACAGCCGAGGCAGCATGGAGGCGATAGCGGTCAGCGGCAGCAGGGCAACCACAGCGAGAATGATCGGGTGAAACCAGGGGTCCTCCTGCAGGTTGACGTTGTTGATGGCCGGCCACAGCATGACCAGCCAGAACCAGCAGAAGACGACGCTATTGAAGACGACGGCAAACACCAGTGACGCCCATGTTAGCAGCAGCTTGGCGGCACCGGGCTTGGGGCGGCCCAGCCACAGCAGGCGTTCCCCGACCTGCAGGGTTTCGTTGATGCGGTGGCGCTGCTCATCCGTGGCGCGGATGCTTTCCCACATGCTGGCGGAATCGGTTTTCACGGTCATGCCAAATCATTGTCCAAGGCTTGCAGCACATCCTCCCCCAGCGGGGGCTGGCCGGCTGCTGCGGCGCATTCCTCCAGCTGGGAGACGCGGCGTGCGCCGATGAGCACGCTGGTGAGCCCGGGCCGGGAGAGCAGCCAGCGCAGGGCAAGCCGGGTGGGCGGTATGCCCGCCTTGGCCGCAATATCCACGATGCGCTGCACCTTGGCATCGTTCTGCCGCGCGCGCTCTGCGTTCAGGAACACGGAATTGTCTCGCACGGCGCGGGAATCCGCAGGCAGGGCGCTGTGCAGGTACTTGCCCGTGAGCACGCCCTGCGCCAGCGGGGAAAAGGCAATGGAACCCGTCTTCTGCCGCACGGCTTCCGCCAGGCGGGATGCCCCGGGCTCGCGGTCGATGAGGTTCATGCGGAACTGGTGCAGCAGGCAGGGTACGTGCGCCTCCCGCAGCATGGCGCAGGCGCGCGCGTACAGCTTCGGCGGGTAGTTGGAGAGCCCCGCATACAGCGCCTTGCCGCTGCGCACAATGTCGATGAGCGCCTGCATGGTTTCCTCCAGCGGCGTATCGGGGTCCGGGCGGTGGTGGTAGAACACATCCACGTAGTCCAGCTTCATGCGCTTGAGACTTTGGTTCAGGCTGGCCACCAGGTACTTGCGGGACCCCCAGTCCCCGTAGGGACCGCCCCACATCAGGTAGCCCGCCTTGGTGGAGATGAACATCTCGTCACGGTGCGCGGAAAACTCGTTTTGCAGCAGGTTGCCGAAACGCTCCTCCGCCGCGCCGGGCGGCGGGCCGTAGTTGTTGGCCAAATCAAAGTGGCACACGCCCAGCTCCAGCGCCCGCGCCACCAGGGCGCGCCCCTCCGCCGGGTCGTCCCCATCCCCGAAATTGTGCCACAGCCCCAGGGAAATCTCCGGCAGCAGCACACCGCTTGCCCCGCATCTTCTGTATTGCATGCCCATGCTTTCATTATTCAACGCCATCCGCGCCGCCTTGTCAATTTCATTTTCGGGAAATCAGGCGGTAGGACAAAGACATGGAAAATCGAACAGATTGTTAAAAGTTAAAACAAAAATCCGGAGTTGTGCGCCTTGAGGGATGAGGGCGTTCAGCCCGAACTCGATTATGAACAAAGAAATCATCAAATACAGTGCTGTAGCGCTGGCATCCCTGTTCACGCTGGCATCCTGCCACTGGCACAGCCACGACAACGGCGTGCGCTATGTGGAGCGTCCCGGTCACCCTGTTGTGGTGCACCATGTGGACCAGAAGCCGAAGCACCACAAGGCCAAGAAAAAGCACTACAAGGAGCCCAAGCATGTGAAGCGCCACAAACGCGAGCAGAAACACCACCGCGACCTCAAGCCGGTACCGCCGCCAGGGCCGTACAGGCGCTGAGCAACGCGAATGAAAAACCAAGGGGGCGCCCGGTGTTGCGCCGGGCGGGCCTCTTTGTTATACCGCGCGCAAGGGCGCGTGAAATCAACGGGGCTTTATTCCCACTCCACCTTGTTCTCCTCTTTCCAAAACTGTTCGAGGTTGTAGAACTCGCGCACCTCTCCGGCCATGACATGGACCATCACGTCAATGTAGTCCAGCACGGACCAGAGGGCGTTTGGCGTGCGCTCCGCGTAGGTGGGCAGCAGCTCGTACTGCTCCGCAATGTCCTTGTCCACATCCCGCAGCACGGCGCGGAGATGCGGCACGGAGGTGGCGGTGCAGACCACGGCGAAATCCGTGAGGTTGGAGGAGCCGCGCAGGTCATACACGGCAATGTTGGAAGCCTTGGCGTTGTCTGCCGCCTTGGCGCATGCAATGGCTAGTTCTTGGCTGGTCATGGTTGGGGGGTGGTATCGTTGTTGTCATCCTGCGCCAGCTCCTGTTCCGGGGCGGGCTGGAGCTCCGGCAGTTCCGGGGGGAGCTCCTTCTGCGGCGGGTTGCTGAGCACGCCGTTGTCCAGCAGCTCCTGCACCTGCTTGCCGGTGAGGGTCTCATACTCCAGCAGCTTTTCTGCAATGAGGATGAGGCGGTCCTTGTTTTCCGTGAGGATGCGCAGGGCGCGCCCGTAGTTCTCTGTGACGATGCGCTGGATTTCCTCGTCGATGATCTGGGCGGTGTGCTCGGAGAAGTTGCGGGTGGTCTGCGACATGTCTCGCGCGAGGAAGACCTCGTTGTGGTTGGTGCCGTATTCAATGGGGCCGAGCTTCTCGCTCATGCCGTACACGCAGACCATCTTGCGGGCCACGGCGGTGGCCTGCTGGATATCGCCGCGCGCACCGCCGGAGATATCGCCGAGCACCACCTGCTCCGCGCAGCGTCCGCCCATGGCCATCACAATGTAGTCCAGAAGGTCCTTCTTGTATTCGCTGTGCTGGTCTTCGTCCGGCAGCATCATGGTCACGCCCAGCGCGGGGCCGCGCGGGATGATGGTGACCTTGTGCAGGGGCAGGGTCTTGGAGAGGTCCGTCTTGAGCAGGCACATGGCGTGGCCCACCTCATGGATGGCGGTCATGTACTTCTCCTTGTCGGAGATTTCCAGGGAGCGGCGCTCGCGGCCCCAGCGCACCTTCTCGCGGGCGTCTTCAAGGTCGTCCTGGGTAACGGCCTGCTGGTTCTTGCGTGCGGCGATGAGGGCAGCCTCGTTCACGAGGTTGGCGAGCTCTGCACCGGAGAACCCGGTGGTGGCGCGTGCAATGGGCTTCAGGTCCACGTTGGGGGCCAGCTTCACCTTGCGGGCGTGCACCTTGAGAATCTGCTCTCGGCCGCCGGCATCCGGCAGGTGAACCACCACCTGGCGGTCAAAGCGACCGGGGCGGAGCAGGGCGGGATCCAGCACGTCCACGCGGTTGGTGGCGGCTATCACAATCACGTTCTCGTTGGCGGTGAAGCCGTCCATTTCCACCAGCAGGGCGTTGAGCGTCTGCTCGCGTTCATCGTGGCCGCCGCCCACGCCGTGGCCGCGGTGGCGCCCCACAGCGTCAATCTCGTCAATGAAAATCAGGCACGGTGAGTGCTTTTTGGCCTCCGCGAACATGTCTCGCACGCGGCTGGCGCCCACACCCACGAACATCTCCACGAAATCCGAACCGGAGATGGTGTAGAAAGGCACGTCCGCCTCACCGGCAATGGCGCGGGCCAGCAGGGTTTTGCCCGTTCCAGGGGGACCCACCATGAGCACACCCTTGGGGATGTTGCCGCCCAGGTTGCGGAATTTCTTGGGGTTGCGCAGGAACTCCACAATCTCCCACACCTCCTCCTTGGCTTCGGAGATGCCGGCCACGTCATCAAAGGTGATGTTGTTGCTGCCGGGATCCAGCAGGCGGGCGCGGCTGCGGGAGAATTTGGCCGCGCTGCCGGGGCCGCCGCTCTGCACGCGCAGGAAGAAGAAGAGCAGCAGCACCAGCAGGATGATGGGCAGGCTGTTCACCAGGAACGCGCCCCAGGAGTTGTTGTCCACGCGGTAGCTGATGCCGTCCCCCAGCAGGGCGGACACCGTGCTGCCCTGGAACCCGCGGTTGAAATCCACGCGCACCGGCTCCACGTCCTTCTGGTTCACCTTGTCGGTGAGCGGCACGCGCACCTCACCCACAATCACGGGCTGCTCAGATGCCAGGTTCACGATGACCGGGGGCTGCGGGGAGGTGAGGATGCGGCCTTCCTCTCCCAGGCGGGCCAACTGCTCCGTGGTCCACACGCGGTGCGCCTGGGAGAGGTCCGGTGCGGGGTTCGGGCTGTTGACGATGCCGTAACGGTTGCAGAGGGTGCGCAGGGCATCCGAATCCGTGAAGGGCATGAAGAAGGTGGTGCGCTTGAACTGCGGGGCCTTGCGGAAGCGGTAGGCGGTGATGACACCCTCACTGCTGCCGTCGCTCGTGACCACCTCGATGGGGAAATTCTTCTGGTCGTGCAGCACGATGAGCCCGCTGCGGTAGTCGTTCTGGAACTCGTCGAGCTTCATCACCTTGGCGGGCGGGGCCAGCGCGCCATCGAACACGAAGGCTACCAGCAGGATGCCCGCTATGATGGTCATGAGGATCATCAATCCCCAGTTCGGCGAAGAACCGGGAGTTTGCTGCGGCGGTGTGGGAGGAAGGTTTTTCTGAGGGTCGTTTTCCGGCATGGTCGTTTTTTCTGCGGCTATTCTAGCGCGTTTTTCCTGTTCTGAAAATGAGTTTTCAGGACATGCCGCGTCATGAGGGAGCAATGATGCGCAGCAAGTGCTGCCTGAACTCCTTGAGATCGGCAAAATAGTTGGGGTACGCTTTCTGCAGTCGCAGGAGAGAATCCGTTTTCACCAGCACCACCTGCCGGCGGGAATCGCCCTCGCTGCGCTGCTCCTCGCGCGAGTAGCAGTCGTATGCCTCCATGTACCGGCCCACAGGGAAAAGGCGTACTTGGGCGGCTTTCTCATGGGTGTCCAGCAGCAGGACCGCGTATGAATCCTGCACCTTGGTGATGTTGGGCAGCAGCTTGGAAACGGAGGAAAAGCCCTGGATTTTCTTCAGCACGCAGAGCTCATGCTCCATCTTGCGGATGTTTTCGAGCAACTGCCCGGGTGAGAGGGCGCTGTGGCGCGCCAGCACGGGCTGTTTCTCCTGAAGCGCGTAGGCGCTGGAAACGAGGGCAAAGAATTCCAGCCAACGGGTATCACCCTTGCTGGATTTGAATTGCTCCCCCATAAAGGCCTCGAATGTTTCCACGGCGGTTGCCCACACGTGCTGCAGGCGGGTGCGGAACTGCATCTCCACATGCAGCCCGTTGTAGTCCGGCAGCTTGTGGCTGTATCGGAACACAATGTGACGCCCTCGGTAGCCGGATTCCTTCGGCCGGGCCACATAGTCGTCCATGCGCACCACCTGTTGGCGCATGCGGCCGCGGTTGGCCGCATAGGAAGCGTAGATTTTATCCAGCTCCGCCATGTTGGCGGCGATGGTGCGGATGCCGCCGATATCCTGCATGCGGTTGAGCTGCATGGAGGGGAAGCGCTGCAGCTTCTCCAGGATGGTGGGAAGGCGCTTGATGCGCTGCGCCACGATGGCCTTGGAGCATCCGAGCGCCTTGAGCCGCTTGCGCAGCGTGGCCTGGAAGGTGTTGAGCGGCGCATAGTGGAGCAGGCGGTAGTTCACCAGCACCTGAATGGCGGCGGCGCGCTCCTGCGGCGCCAGGTTTTCCGGGTGCTTCAGCTTCTCCCCGGCCTTCTTGACCTGGCTGTCGGAGTACTGTCTTGCTTCAAACGGAGGGACCATGGTGGAGGCGGTGTCTTAAATCATGTGTCCCATGCGGTCGCGCTTGGTCTCCAGATAGTGGGCGTTGTCCTCGTTGGGGGGGATGGAGATGGGCAGGTGCTCCACCACATCCAGCCCGTGGCCGGAGAGGCCCACAATCTTGCGCGGGTTGTTGGTGAGCAGGCGCAAGTGGCGCACGCCCAGGTCTCGCAGGATTTGCGCGCCCACGCCGTAGTCTCTCAGGTCCGGGGCAAAGCCGAGCTCAATGTTGGCGTCCACGGTGTCCAGCCCCTGTTCCTGGAGCTTGTAGGCGTGGAGCTTGGCGGAAAGGCCGATGCCGCGGCCCTCCTGGCGCAGGTAGAGGATGATGCCGCCCTCCCTGGAGACGCGCTCCATGGCGCGGTGCAGCTGGTCTCCGCAATCACAGCGGCGGCTGCCGAAGACATCACCGGTGAGGCATTCGCTGTGCACGCGGCAGAGCACGGGCTTCTGAGGGTCAATCTCCCCGTGCACCAGTGCCAGGTGGGTTTGGCCGTCCACCTTGGAGTGGTAGGCGTGGCACATGAAATCACCGTATGCGGTGGGCAGTTTCACCACCGTATCACGCTCAATGAGGGTTTCCGTGCGCTGGCGGTACTCGATGATTTGCGCGAGCGAGCACGCCTTGAGGCCGAATTTCTTCTGGAAGCTGCCCAGTTCTCCCAGGCGGGCCATGGTGCCGTCCTCCTTCATGATTTCACAGCACACGCCCACGGGCTGCAGTTCAGCGATGCGCATGAGGTCCACGGTGGCTTCCGTGTGGCCGGCACGGCGCAGCACGCCGCCCTCGCGCGCCCGCAGGGGGAAGCTGTGGCCGGGCTGCTCGAAATCGGCGAGCGTGGCGGCGGGGTCCGCCAGCTTCATGGTGGTGATGGAGCGCTCAAAGGCGCTGATGCCGGTGGTGGTGCCCTCATGGGCATCCACGCTCACGGTGAAGGCGGTGTGCAGCTTTTCCGTGTTGTGCTGGGTCTGCATGGGCAGGCCCAGGGCATCCACGCGCTCCGGCGCCATGGGCACGCAGATGAGACCGCGTGCGTGCGTGGCCATGAAATTGATGTTCTGCGGCGTGGCAAACTGCCCGGCGCACACCAGGTCCGCCTCGTTTTCGCGGCTGGGGTCGTCGGTCACCAGAATGAGCTTGCCGAGCCTCAGCTCCTCAATCACTTCTTCCAGCGGGGCGTATTCGATGGGGTCCGGCCCGTCTGCCACGGGCACGCTGCCGACCGGCTCCGCAGGAGCGGGGGCGCATTTTTCCTCTTGGGGCAGGGGGGTGGTGTCCTCGCCGCTCACGGCGGCATCACAGCGGTTGATAAAGTCGTTCATGTCGAACGCTCCGTCCTTGGCAGGGAATTCAATGGTACCCATGGCGATTACTGTTGGGATTTGGCCCAGGAATCACGCAGGCCCACGGAACGGTTGAAGACGGGATGCTCCGGGGAGTGGTCATAGCGGTCCGCCACAAAGTAGCCCGTGCGCTCGAACTGGCAGAGGAACTCGTTGGGCGCGGAGGCAAGCGCCGGCTCCACCACGGCATCCGTGATGGTGGTGAGGGAATCCGCGTTCAGTGATGCCAGGAAACCGTCCGGGTTGGCATCCGGGGCCTCGTCCTTGAACAGGCGGTCGTACAGGCGCACTTCCGCCTTCACGCCGTACTTGGCAGACACCCAGTGAATGGCACCCTTGCACTTGATGCCCTCCGGCGGGTTGGCCCCCACCGTGCCGGGGATGATTTCGCAGCGCACCTCGGTGACGGTGCCGTTGTCGTCTGCAGCGTAGCCCTGGCAGATCATGCAGTAGCCGCCGCGCAGGCGCACGCAGGCCCCGGGGGAAAGGCGCTTGTATTTCTTGGGAGGCTCCACCATGAAGTCGTCGCGCTCAATCCATACCTCCTTGGTGAGGGTGAGCTTGCGGTTGCCCAGCTCCGGCTTCTCCGGGTTGATGACCACCTCCACCTCTTCCTCGAAGTCGTCCGGCACATTGGTGAGGACGAGCTTGAGGGGCTTGAGCACGGCCATGCGGCGCTCGGCGTTGGTGTTGAGCTCGGCGCGCACGGCGTTCTCCAGGCGGGCCACATCCGTGTTGCCGTTGAACTTGGTGATACCCACGCCCTCGCAGAAATCCACGATGGCCTTGGCGGGGTAGCCGCGGCGGCGCATACCGCAGATGGTGGGCATGCGGGGGTCGTCCCACCCGGCCACAAAGCCCTCCTCCACCATCTGGCGCAGCTTGCGCTTGCTCATGACGGTGTAGGTGATGTTGAGGCGGGAGAATTCCCTCTGCTGCGGGCGGGCGGGCACCTTGCAGTGGTCGATGACCCAGTCGTACAGCGGGCGGTGGTTCTCAAACTCCAGCGTGCAGAGGGAATGCGTCACGTGCTCGTAGGCATCCTCCAGCGGGTGGGCAAAGTCGTACATCGGGTAGATGCACCACTTGTCGCCGGTGTTGTGGTGCTTGTCGTAGGAAATGCGGTAGATCACGGGGTCTCGCATGTTCATATTGCTGCTGGCCAGGTCTATCTTGGCGCGCAGCACGGCCGCGCCCTCCGCGAACTTGCCGTCCTTCATGTCCTGGAAACGCGCCAGGTTTTCCTCCACCGGGCGGTCGCGGAAGGGGGAGGGGGTGCCGGGGTGCGTGAGGTCTCCCTTCTGCAGGCGCATGGTTTCGCGGTCCTGCTCGTCCACATACGCCAAGCCCTGCTTGATGAGGTCCACGGCGCACTCGTAGTAGAAATCAAAGATATTGGAGGCCCAGTACAGGTGCTCGCCCCAGTCGAACCCGAGCCAGTGGATGTCCTCTTGGATGGAGTTCACGAACTCCACGTCCTCCTTGCAGGGGTTCGTGTCGTCGAAACGCAGGTGGCACACGGCCCCGCGGTGGGCGTATTCCTTGGCGATACCGAAATCCAGGCAAATGGCCTTGGCGTGGCCGATGTGCAGGTAGCCGTTAGGCTCCGGCGGAAAGCGCGTGATAGGCGCATCGTAGTGCTTTTCCTCAAGGTCAGCCGCAATCCATTCGCGGATGAAATCTTTCTTTTCCTCGTTGCTCATGCGCGGCATTCTATACGCATTCGCGCGCGCTAGCAAGCACAATCTCTGATTTAGCGCTTTTCCCAAGGGCGCAGGGTTTCCATGCGGGGGCGGAAGCCGCCCCCGGTGGATTCCAGAAGCCCCATCTGCACCAGCTCCGCCAGGTCGCGGGTGAGCGTACGCAGGTTCTTGTGGCGGTAGTGGGTGTAGAAGACCTCATGCGGAATGTCTGCAAACTTGGCAATGGGCGTGAGATGCGCGGGCAGGGAGAGCAGGAGATCCCTGCGGCGCGTGGCGGTCTTTTCCGTGGAGGCATGGCGGAACACATCCTGCACATGCAGGCGCCAGGCCGCACGGAGCCCGCGCTCCCGCAAACCCGCCAGCAATGCGCGCAGCGCATCCGCCCAGCCCTGCAGCGCGTAGATGAAGTATGAATCCATGAGCACCGTGCCCTCCGGCACATCCAGCGTCGCAAGCTCCTCCACAAAACGGTTGCGCGTGGCAGCGTAGTGTACGGCCGGCAGCATGGCCGCCGGTGCGGGCACCCCCGCCAGCAGCAGGAGATACAGCTCCGTCAGGCGCGCCGTGCGCGTGTTGCCCTCCGCATACGGGCTGATGCGCAACAGGTACACCTGCGCCATCATGGCGCGCAGAATGCCGATAACCACCTGCAGGTCCACGCGCTGCGCCGCAAAGGTGGCAGATGCCAGCCAGGCGCAGTAGCGTTCCAGACACAGGCGACACTCCGCAGCGGGAACACCCATGCCCCCGCGCTCGCCGCTCCGCACTTCTCCGGCACTTTCTCCCGGTGGAAGTTCCAGTCCCGCCAGCACTGTGGCGTTGATGCGGCCCAGGTAATCCGTATCCAACTTGGGCGGCGTTTCCTTGCGTGTGGCGCGCACCAAGCCGCGGCATGCCTGCAGCACGTTCCAAATTTCCGCTTCTCGCGCACTTTCCCCCAAACGCCCTTCCTCACCGCAGCGCGCAATATCATCTATCTCATTCTCCGACAACTGGTTGCCGCTTGCAGAATAGATGGCTGCGGCTCCGCGCCGAAGGTATGTTTCCTTCACTTCCGCCGCCTCTTGCGGTGGGAGGACAGCCGCCTGTACCTCCCGCAGCTGTGCCGACACCTCTCCCAAAAGCGACCACAGACGGTAATGAGACGTGACGGGTATCTCGACTGGGAATTGCAGCGCGTCTTGGCTCATACAATGATTTTATTGCAAGCTGTTTGTGAAAAATTATGCGAATGAATTGTCAAACGTTTTGACGGAGTTCAGTATACAACATCTCTCCAGAAGGTCAAGGCGAAATTCCATGTCGAGTGAATCGACGCTATTATTCTACAAAACAGAATAAAAAATGTCAGCCATAAACGACTTGCATTAAATCAATTGGATTATCAGACACTTAAAAACCGTCCTTTGTTTTGTCGATTATTTACATGGACTTGCATTCAAAAGCCTGCGGAGTTCGAGAATCTGATTGCCGATTTTTTGCCGGTCCTCCTGAGAGAGGTCGGGATTTCTGCTGCTGGCGTTGAGGGTGTCGATTTCCGTCTTGATAGTCTCGCGCGCTGCGATTTCGCAAGCGCTATTGACATATGATTCCCAATCGTTTCCGACTTGGAGGGGGGCGTTGCCGATTTTTTGAATGGCGGCGGCCTGCTCCGGGGTGAGGGAGGCGAGGAACAGCTGCCATTGCTCATCATTGCCGGGTTCCGGGAGTTTTTCCATGAAACGCTGCAGGATTTCCCCACCGGGAAGGACCCTGATGGGTTCCTGCAGGTCTGCGATACGCTCCACAAAGAGGTTTTGCAGCTCCTTGTGGCCGGCCGCCAGCATGAGGATGCCGCTGATGGCGCGGTGGATGATGGCGGGAACGATACGGCGCGGTGGCATTTGCTCCATTCCTTGCGGTTCGTAGGCAGCGGCTTCTTCCTCGTCGTAGTCCGGGTAGGCTTCTTCCTCCGCGTGCCGGAAGTTCTGGCGGGTGTCCTCCTTGCGGGCGCGGATGATGTCGTTCACGGTGGTGCGGAAGGCATCCAGCCCGGTGTTGAGGCGTGTTGCCAAATCTGCCACAGCCACATCCCGTCGGTTGGAATCGGTGATTTCCGCCGCCAGATCCGCCATGCGGGGGATGAGGGCGGCACGGTCGTTGGTGTCGTGCACGGCGGCGAGCTCCAGCCCGGCGCGGAGCTCCAGGTAGGGTTTTGCGGCATCAATGGCGGCGCGCAGGGCTTCCGGGCCGCTGTGCTTGATGAGGGAATCCGGGTCCTCACCGGGAGGCAGGGGGGCCTGATAGACCTCCATGCCCACTTGGGCGAGCTTGCGGAAGGTCTTTTCGCTGGCCTTGATGCCGGCGTTGTCGCCATCATAGCACAGGATGGCCTTTTTGGCGTACTTGTGGAGCATCTTGGCGTGCTCATCGGTGAACGCGGTTCCCAAACCTGCCACGGCGTTGCGGATGTCTGCCTTTTCATGACAGGCAATGACGTCCAGCTGGCCCTCGCAGACCACCACGCACATGCCGGCCTTGCCGATGGGCCCGGTGGCCTTGTGGAGACCGAATAGGAGCTCTCCCTTGCGGAAGGCTGCGGTTTCCGCGGTGTTCACGTACTTGCGGGGGTCCTGGCCCTCCTGCATGATGCGGCCGGAGAATCCCACCACCTCGCCGCGCACGTTGCGTATGGGGAACATGAGACGGTCCCTGAAAACGGGGTATGCCCCGCGGCCGCTACGGCCCAGCAGGTAGGCATCCTCCTGCAGACGGGAATCCATGCTGCGGGACGAGGCGATATCGGCGAGCTCGCGGTATTCGGGCGGGGCCCAGCCGAGCTCCCAAGCCTTGGCGACATCGATGTTGAATTCACGCTGCTTGAGGTACTCGCGCACATGGGCGGCGGCCTTGTCGCGGCAGAGCTTGCGGTGAAAATAGTCTGCGGCGAGGGTGTTGAGCTGAATGATGCGGGAGCGCAGCTGGCGGAGGCGCGCCGCCTCCGGGTTCTCCTCCTCCTCAATGACCGGGATGCCGTTCATATCCGCAATGCGGCGCAGGGCGGTGGGGTAGTCCAGGTTCTCGAACATCATCAGGAACTTCACGCCGTCCCCGCCCACGCCGCAGCCGAAGCACTTGAAGGCCTGCCGCGCCGGGTTCACGTGGAAGGAGGGCGTTTTCTCATTGTGGAACGGGCAGCACGCTTTCCACGAGTTGCCTGCGCGCCGCAGCTGGAGGTAGCGGCCGATGAGCTCTACAATGTCAATCGACCCCTTGATGCGCTCCACGCATTCCTGCATGATTCTCGGCATGGCGTCAAAGGATGTTGGCAAGGGGCCAGGAGGCGGGGCGGTGGAAGTCCGGCTCCCCGCTCTGGTCGTCGGACGTGGTGAGATAGGTGTAGTCCGGGGAGTTCTGGATGGCGGCGGCGGCCAGGCGGCAGCGGGTTGGCGGCATGCCCAGGGCCTCCAGGTACGCGGCGGGCAGCACTGCGCTGCACTCCCAGGAGCCGTCCTCCTGAATGCCGCCGCACGCCTGCACGGCGGGCAGGGGAGGGGCGGATTCATCCTTCACGCGCGGGGCGGTGAACACGCAGGCCCACCACGCACCGTTGGGGCAGAGGTTGAACTCCAGGTAGCGCGTGGCATCCGCATTTGCCACAAAGAATTCCGCCGTGTCGTATTTCCACAGGTTCTCCGTGAACTCTCCCGGTTTGGCGGTGGGGTGGATGTTTACGGCGCGCCGCTGCCGGGCGGTGAACACCAAGTTGCCATTCTCCAAGGCAAAGGAGAACTGCACCGGCGGCACAATCTCCCGCCCGTACCACTCGCACCGCAGCTCCTGCATCGGGCTGCAATTTCCTATCGTCACACGGCTCATGTCGTTGCCCTATTCTCTACCACAAGGCCCTGCAAAAGTCAATCTCGCAAAGCCGGGTGTTATTTCTGCCCGCGCTCAATCTTGATGATAATTTCCCCGCCATCCGCCTTCACGCTGCCGGCTTCCGGCCAGGATGGCATCTTCTCCCAGCATGCGCGGTGGCGCTGCATGTCTGCCGCATCTCCCATGCGGATGCCGTTCATATTGTATGCCTTGCAGTACCAGTTCATGCAGCCCGTGCCGGCCACCATGGGATAGGCCCCGCAGAATGGTTCCTCCCGGTTTTCCAGTCGGGCCAGCACTACCACCGGTGCTTGGGGTAGATTTGTCTCCTGCGCGCATGATTGCCCGGCCTCTTGCATGGCGGCAATGAGCGAGATGCTGTTGCGGTGAAGCTCCGCCTCTTTCTTGGCCTCGCGGTACACAGTTATGCTGGCGGTCGCCACAATGGCGCATCCCACTACCCATAGCAGCGGGCGGTGGCGGTCTTGTATGCGCGCGCCGGCCAGCCATACCATCCAAAGCCCGGCCAAGGAAAGCGGGGCAGACAGGCAAGTATGGAACCCCTGTTGGGTGAGCATAAGCAAGCTCATGCAGAACGGCAGCCACCACACCAACACGGCCACGCAACATCCTTCCAAGCGCTGCCAGCCTTTGTGATTTCGCAGGGCATGCCACACGATGCCGACTAGCGGCAAGAGCGCCGTAGCAAACAACCAGTACGATTCCATTCCCAAGACTCCAGCGAGAGTCAATTTGAGATAATGGGCCAGGCACAGCAAGCGATCTTGCATGCCCATGTCAGCCAGGAAACCGGGCCATTGGCTGATGGCGTTCTGATAGCCCTGAACGTAGTCCAGAGTTTCTTGGGAAAGAAAGCAGAGTGTCACTTTGTGAATACCCAGCCACAGCGCCACACCGCCCACGGAAACGCACGCCATGCGCACCCACGGGCGGAGAGTGCAACCTTCGGGATGTCTCCTTAATTCCAGCAGCCTCAGCAGCAACCACGCCACGCCGAAATATATGGCAAGCGTCTGGTACGCTCCGATAGCCAATGCGAGAAGAAATGCGGCAAGCAAGCCGCTTTTCCACCCCTCTTTGCAATAGCACAGCCATGCCGCCGCCGTAGCAAAGAACATGCCGAGGGAAATAGCTTCCACCATCATGGAGAAGTGAAGCATGGCTGCCCATTGAACAGAGCCAAGGTAGAGGATGATGAAGGCCCACCGTTTCCAGGCATCGTGCAAGTTCAACATTCGAGCTTGATGGCAAATCAATGAGCATAGAATCAAGCCGCTCACAAATCCGGGACACCAAGGGGATTCACAGCTTCCCGACAATGCGCGGATAAATCCGGTCAGCCACCGCCCGGCAGCCATATATGTGTCGTATGCAGAACCATCGAAATCCAGCACTTCGTCCCAGTGCCGCCCCAGTCGCAAGCAAAGGGCGCCGTACACAATGACGTATACGGCCAAAGCCACAAAAAAAAGGCGTTTATTGGGGCGTTCTTTTTCGCGCATATTCACTGTAGACGGGATGAAATACAGTATCTCGGTCTTTTCTTTGCCTCCTTGTAGAGTTTTCCGAGGTATTCACCAACAACGCCAAGGCACATCATGCCCAGGCCGCCCAAGAACCACAGGGAACAAACCAGCGTGGCATAGCCGCCGGGCGTAATGCCGCGGAAAGCATCCACTACCGTCCAGATAATCATGGCGATGCCTATGAGGAACACCATGGCTCCAATGAACACGATGAGCCGAAGCGGCGCCACGGAGAAGGAGGTGATGGCATCCAGGCTGAGATTAAGTAGTTTTATGGGGGTGAAATGGCTCTCGCCGGCCGCCCTGTCCTTCACATCGAAATAACATGGGCACTGCTTGAAGCCGAGATGCTTGAGAAGACCTCGGAAAATGAGGTTCGTTTCCCCATATTCAGCCAGAGCATCGCACACTTGGCGGGTCATGAGGCAGTAGTCCGTGTGGTTCATCTCGATGGGAGAGCCCAAGCGCCCCATCAGGGAATAGAACATACAGGAGAATATACGCTTGTAGAACGGCTCCGCACCACGGGTTTTCTTAATGCCATACACCAGCTCATACCCCTGCGCGTTCAGCGCAAGAAATTCGTCTATGGCATCAATGTCGAACTGCAAATCAGAATCCATACAGACCACAGCATCTGCATGCAGGCGCGCTTCCATTACCCCGGCCCACAGGGCGTACTCCTTACCGCGGTTGGCAGCCAGTTTTACAGCCTTCACCCTATTGGGGTACTGGCTGTGAGCAGATTCAATAATCCGCCAGGTGTCGTCCCTGGAACCGTCATCGGAGAACAGCATGGAGCTGTCTGCAGCAATCTTGCCTGCATCTTGCAGTTGCTGCAGCTTGCCCATGACTGTATTCACAGTATCCACCAGACCGGCCTCTTCATTGAAGCAGGGCATGACGATGCATAATGTGGGAGAAGATATCATGTTTAATCTTTTCTAGCAGTATAACGTATTCAAGTCAAGCCTCATTTCCCCCTGCAGATGGCGCGGAGGCGGCGGGAGGCTGTGAGGATGGGGATGAGGCCCATGAGGAAGAGATAAATGGTATTGCGCTTTACGGTGGAAACGGAGCCGTAGTCGGTGTCCTGGTCGAAACTGCCGATGGGGGCGGGCTGGCGGGGGGCCAGGAAGAAGCCGCGGTCCTCATCGTAGCGGGCGTCCTTGCGGGCGGTTTTCACGCCCTCTCGCACAGAGGCGAGCTTGCGGTTGGAGAAGTAGAACTCTGCGGGGTGGTCGTTGGCATCGGTTGGGCGGTTTTCCTGGGATGCGGTGATTTCCTCCAGGAAACGCTCGTCCATGGAGAGGGCGGCCTTTCGCACGCGGCGCAGCATGTCGCGCGCTTCCTCTGCATCACGAGCCATGCCGTTGAAGGCGAGCGCCGCACGCTGAATGAAGCGCAGGTCTTCCTCTGTTCCGGTGACCTTGAGCTTGTCGCGGAATTCGTTGACGCGGTCGTTCTCCAAATCCCAGAGGTTGTCAGAGGTCTGCATCACGAACATCATCTCAAAGGCGTAGCGCAGGGGGCAGAACTCCGCGATAAGGGGCACGGGCTTGGAGCTGATGTTGTGGGTGGTCTCGTCCTGGTAGGCCACGCGGTGGCGCATGGTGGAAAGCTTGTGGTCGATGGCGGCAGGGAGCACGCCGTCCGGTATGTTGGGGCTGAACTCGTTCATCTCCTCGAAGCGCACCAGGGCACCGGCCAGCAGGATCTGCGGCACCAGCAGCAGGGGGACGATGTTGAGCGCCGTGCGCTCCGAGCGCACAAAGGCGGACACGCAGAGCGAGAGGGAAATGCCCACAAAGGCCGTGAGCAGCATCACCAAAAAATGCTCCCAGAACATGCCGTAGATGCCCAGGATTTCATTGCCCACCCACAGGTAGAGCGCGCACTGCAGCCCGGCAATACCTGTGAGCACCAGCGTTTTGGCCAGCAGATAGCCGGGAATGAAGAGCTTGTAGTTGCTCTCTCTGCGCAGGATGGGGCGGTCTCGCAGAACCTCGCACGCGGAGTCTGTGAGCCCGAAAAACATGGCCAGCACCAGGGAAAGGAACAGGTACTCCGTAATGTGCAGGGATTTGTAGAAGGTGTACGGAACATCCGTGGCCGCGCGCAGCGTGCCGGCTATCAGCAGTGCCAGCACGGGACCCTCCAGCAGCAGCGCGTACAGGCCCATGCGGCTGCGCAGGCGCGACAGGAAAGTGCGCGACACCCACATGGCGAACAGGCGCCAGAGCTCGATGGGGCGGCGGTGCGGCAGCACGGGAACGGGCTTGGGCTGTTCCTTGGGGGACTCTGCGTGGGCGGTTTCCACGGTCTGGCGGTAGGCGTAGGCCTCGTAGCGCTCCTGCCACAGGTCCGGGGAGACGTCCAGGCGGTTGTCCAGCGCGCGGAAGGGGGCGTCCAGCACCTCGAACACATAGTCTGCGCCGCCTGCGGCTATGGCCTCCTTGGTCACATACAGCCCCATCTCTTCCGCAGCGGCGCGGAAGTAGTCCATCATCTCGTGCGGGGAGCCCCAGAAAGCCATCTTGCCGTGGGGATCCAGCACCATCACCTTGGTGAAGCGGTTGAGCAGCACCTGCGCCGGGCGGTGCAGGGTGCAGATGAGCATGCGCCCGTAGGTCATGTTCTCCAGGGTTTGGATCACGCGCTCCGCATCGCCGGAGGAGAGGCCGCTGATGGGCTCGTCAATCAGGAAAACCTCCGCCGTGCCGGTGAGGTCCAGGCCGAGGTTGAGACGCGTGCGCTCGCCGTCGGAAATGGTTCGCTCGCCCGCGCGGCCCACGTTTCGCTTGGCCAAGTGGGAAATGCCCACAAAGTTGAGCACCGCCAGGGAGCGGCGCATGCGATCTGCCGCGCTCAGCAGCGGGCGGCGCGCAATGGAAGCCTGGAACACGTGCTCCTCCACGGTCATGGCCTCGTCCAGGATATCCTCTCTGGGGATGAAAGCGATATAGCGGCGCAGGTTTTGGGAGTTTGGGGTGAGCCTCTCGTTGTTGTAGGTGATGCTGCCGATGGTGGGCTCCAGATGCCCGGCGAGCATGGAGAGCAGGGTGCTCTTGCCGGAACCGCTGGGACCCAGCACGCAGGCCATCTCGCCGCGCTTGAGGGAGAAGTCGATGTTGTTCACCACGCGCCCGGCGCGCACGAAATCGCGTGAGAGGCCGCGCACGCGCAGGGTGGAGATGGCGCTGGATTCCTCCTCCAGCACGCCGGCGGAAAAGCGGCAGCGCAGGTGCTGCACCGCGCTCAGGGCAATAAGGTCGCCGTCAATGAGCTTGGTATCGCCGCGCACGGGCTGGTCTCCCACGGTGATGGTGTGGGCGTCACCCTCCAGCACACGCAGCACGCCGGTGTTGGACGAGCGGGAGTAGGTGACCTCAAACACGGTGCTGGGGGCCAGGCCGGGGGTGAGCATGAGCGCGCCGGGGCGGTTCATGTAGGGCATGTTGCTCACCAGGATGCGGCGGTTGGCGGGGTCCAGCTGGAAACTGTGCCCGGTGGGGTCCTTGTCCGCCAGGTCGGCAAAGTTGAAGGGGCCCTGTCCCTGCACGGTAAAGGGCGTGTAGAAGGAGGTGCCCACGGCGGCCCCGTAGTGCAGCAGCTGGCCGTCCAGCACAAACTGCACATCGTGGCGCATGATTTCAATCTCCACATGCACGCCGAATTTGAGTCTGGCAATGCAGTTGAGCGGACGCTGGCGGGTGATGGAAACCACGTCGTCCTCCATTTCCAGGTAGTACACGAGCATCATGCCGGAGTACTGGGACTGCAACAGGGAGCGGATGGTGCTGTAACTGAAATGGCAGCTGCCCAGTTCCACCTTCTGCCCCTGGGAGAGCGGCAGCATATCCCCCTTCTGCAGGTAGCGCCCGCGCACGGAAATGGGCTTCACTCCATCGTTCACCACCAGCAGCAGGTTCACGCAGTGCAGCACGCGGAAGCGCACGCCGGCCTCATCCGGCGGCAGTTGCACGGTACCCTCCGCAAGGTCCGTGGAGAAGGAGAGGCTTTCCACGGGGCGGGTGGCCACCATGCCGGGGGTGTTCACCAGGTTGTCGATGATGCGGGCGGCACCGGGTAGGTTGAGCCCGTTGGCCACCTCCTCGAAAAGCTCCGGAGTGTTTTCATGGCCGCCGATGCGGTGCAGGAGTGTGTAGACCTCCAGCGCCAGGGCAATGCGCTCCTCCTGGGTACGGCGCGCCACGGCCATGGTGAGGGTGTTCTGCAGGGGGTAGTGCGCCTCGTAGGATTTGCGGAAGCGCTCCGCCAGCCAGATGTGCTCCACGTTCGGGAAATCGTAGCGCAGGATATCCATGGCGGCGTAGAGCACCTCCGCCCCGGGGTCCTCCAGGCGCCCCAGAATGGAGGCAAAGAGGTCTGCAATGGTGCCCGCATGGGTGCGGTCGCTCTCGTTCTTGGGAACAAAGCGGCGCGGGGCGTCCATCAGCAGGCCGATGATGGAGGAATAGGAGTGGACCACGGCGCGGTGGCCGCGCAGGAGCATATCCCAGCCCGTGGCGCGCACGTTGTCCAGGAATATCAGGGTGTTCGTGAGGAACTGCGTGAAATCCTGCAGCTTCATGGGCGTGGCTCCTTTCCATACCCGGGACAGCGCTCCTCCCAGCCGGGGAAGTTCCACTTGTGCGGGAAATCGCGGCACTGCTGCGGCTTCACGGGGTGAATGCGGCAGGTGTTGTCCGCGTTGAGCATGATGCACGCACCGTCCTGCGCCTCGGTGAGGGAAAGGCCGCGGCGGTTGCTCTGCAGGCGGCAGAATTGGTTGATGAACGCCCCCTCATCCATCTGCAGGAAGTCGGAAATGGCGGCAATATCCTCATCCGTGAGGCACACGTTGCCCTCCCAGCGGCAGCATGCGCCGCAGCGTTGGCAGGTGTGGGGACGGGAGAGGGGAGCGGTCATGGCAGGGGTGTCAATGCGGGATTTCCCAAGGTTTGCGGCGGGCATCCGTGATATGCGGCGGGCGCACATAAATGGGTTCCGCCGGCTTGGCCGCCAGCGCGGCACGGGCTGCGTCATCCAGCGCCAGCCAAGACTCCACCAGCCCGCGAGCGGTGGGCTGCAAGCCGCAGCGGGAGAAAAGGCCCGGTGCAAGCTCCTGCAGGTCTTGCGCCATTTCCACTGTGGCCAGGGAGGTTCCGGCTGCCGCCAGCGCCTTCAATTCATCCAGGGAAACCACGGATATGGAGCCGTCCGGCTTGCGGAGGGTCCAGCCGCCGCGGCGGGCGTTGGAAACAATGCAGGCTCCGTCCGCCGCCAGTTGGTCCCAGGAGGGCACGGCCACCAGCCTGGCACCGCGCACCAGGGAAATACCCACGCCGGCAGCCAGCGCCACGCGCACGCCGCCGTAGCTGCCGGGCCCTGCGCCCACCAGCACCGCATCCAGCTGCGCGGCGCCGCCTAGGGTGTCCAGCGCCTGTTTCAGCGCGGGGAAGAGGAAGGCGTCATGGTTGCGCTCCGCCACCCATTCCGCCTCTGCGGCGAACGCGCCGTCCCTGTACAGGCAGAGCCCGGCGCGGGGTGCGGATGTTTCTATGGCAAGCAGGTTCATGCGCGGAGGAGCAGGGCGGTGGTCCATTTGCCTCGGGATACTTTTTTCTGCAGGCGCAGCCCGGCGGCTTGTGCGGCTTGCAGCGTTTCCTCCCACTGGGTGTTGAGAATGCCGGAGATGATGAGCGAGCCCTGCGGCTTCATGGCGCGCAGCAGGCGCGGAAACGCCTTCTGCAGCACGGCGGAGAACAGGTTGGCCAGCACCACGTCCGCCACCTCCGCCTTGCGCGGGGACCACTTGAACACGTCCGCCTGGAAAAGGCGCAGGTTGGGAGCGCCTCCGTTGCGGGAGACGTTGCGCTGCGCCACCTCCACCGCCTTGGGGTCGAAATCGAACGCCACGGCGCTCTTGGCACCCAGGCGCAGCCCCGCCAGGGCCAGCACGCCCGTGCCGCAGCCTATGTCTGCGAGCGTCCAATCCCTGCCGCGCAGGGCGCGGGCCTCATCGCACAGCAGGCGCAGGCAGGTGGAGGTGGTGGCGTGGTTGCCCGTGCCGAACGCCTGCTCCGCCGGGAAGGTGAGCAGGATGCGGTTGGGGTATTTCCCTTGCAGCTGCGCCAGCACCCGGGGATTGTCCGATGCGGAAATCACCAGGCGGTCGCGTATCACCAGCGGGGGCGTGTTCTCCGGCGCGGTCGCGGCCACCCAGTCCACGTCCTCCAGGCGCTCCACGCTGCCGCCGTGGCAGGCCTGCAGCACCAGCAGCTCCTCCGCGTGCTCCGCATACACGTCAAGCGCAAGCGTGCGGGCATGGAAACCGGCGGACACCACGGCACCGGGGAAGGGAGCCAGGCGGGATTGCCAAAGCTCCTCCTGCGCGGCGGGAACGCTCTTGTGCCACTTCCACATGGTGGTGCTAGCCTTACTTGGCGGGATAGATGTTGATTTCTGCGGCAGAGCAGCCGGAACCCTCGATGGAGCGGGTGGCGGTGAAGCGGAAGAAGCGCGCCTCCACGGGGGTGAATTCCACGCGCTGCTCAATGGGGTTGGCGCGCAGGTTGCCGAACTCGCCCTCGCTCACTTTCGTCCAATTCTTGGCGTCCAAGCTCACCTCGAAGGTGTAGCGGTCCGTCATGTCCTTCACGGTGCCGTCCTGGCGCGGCACGTACGAGAAGGCGGAAATCTTCTGCACCTGGCCCATGTCCACGGCAAAGGAGGCGGGACACTTGTCTGCGAGCCAGAGGGTGTCCTCCTTGCCGTCTATGGCCTTCTTGCCGGCCTTGGCCACCCACTTGGCCTTGGAGATACCGGTGTCCTGCACGGCGGGAGCGGTGATGGATGAGATATCCGGCATCTTGAGCAGGGAGAGCTCGCTGATGCAGGGGCAGGCGCGGCTCTTGGTGATACGCAGGCGCACCTTGTCCGTGGTGGTGGGCTTCACACGGCGCATCACCTGGTTGCCGATGCTCTTGCCGTTGCCCTCCTCGGCATCAATGGTTTCCCACTTGCCGTCCACCCAGGCATCAATGGCGAAGTTCTGCACGCGCTGGCCCAGGCGGATCTGCTCGCGCACGCGCACCACATCAAAGGTGGCGGGCTGCTTGAGCTTGAGCTCCACCTCACCCGTGGTCACACTGTCGTCCGTGCACCAGTAGGATTCGATATTCTTGTCCGTGAGCTTGTCCGGGCCGAACTGGGGGTCGCCGCCGCGCACGTTGCTGGCCTTGCCCTTGGCACCGCGCGCAAAATCCTTGGAGAGCAGCTTGCGGCGGGCCTCACCGAACCGCAGCAGGGCATCCACATCCGCCGGGTCCAGCTGGCCGTCGCGGTTGGCGGCCACGTTCAGGATGAGATTGGCGCCGTAGCCCACGCTCTTCATGTACACCTCATCCATGAGGTGCTGCGGGTTCTTCACGCGGCCCGCCTGGTTGGGATGCCAGAACCAGCCCGCGCCGTTGATGGTGGTGTCTGCCTCCAGCGCAAGCCACTTCTCGGACTTGTCGGGGTTGTCCTGGAGGGTGCGGGGGTGGCGCTCGTTGGCGGCGTTGTCGGTTCCGATGACGTTCCAGTAGGGGTACTTCACGAAGCCTTTCTCGGAGCCGCCCCAGGAGGCGTCGCCGCGCCCGGCGGCGCCCCAGATGATGCAGTTGGGCTGCAGCCTGCGGATGAGTTTCACCACCTCGGTGAAGTTGTAGTAGTCGTCCGCCTTGCCGATATTGCGCTTCTCCTTGGCGCCGCCGTAGAAGCCGTCGCCGCCGTTGGCACCGTCGAACCAGATTTCAAAGATATCGCCGTACTTGGTGAGCAGCTCCTCAATCTGCTTGTAGTAGACCTTCAGGTAGCCGGGCCTGCCGTACTCCGCACAGTTGCGGTCCCAGGGGGAGAGGTACACGCCGAAGCGCATGCCGTGGGTCTTGCAGGCGGCGGCGAACTCGCGCGCCACGTCACCCTTGCCCTCCTTCCACGGGGATTTGGAGATGTTGTGCTCCGTGGCCTGCGTCTGCCAGAGGCAGAAGCCGTCGTGGTGCTTGGCGGTGTAAATCATGCCCTTCATGCCGGCCTGCTTGAAGGTGGCCACAATCTTGTCTGCATCAAACCGGGTGGGGTTGAACATGGCGGGGTCCTCGTCGCCGTATCCCCATTCCTTGTTGGTGTAGGTGTTGAGGCCGAAATGGACGAAAGCGTACCACTCCATGCGCAGCCACTTGATTTGCTGCTCGGTGGGCACGGCGCCGCAGGGGGCGGGGGGATTGGCACCCTGCGCCACAGAGGCGGCGAGGGCCAGGAGGGAATAAATCACATGTTTGGTGTTCATAAGTCTAGCATATCACCGGCAAGCCCCTGCGCATCCTCGAAGCGCAGTATGAATAATTCACCGGTCTCCCTGAGCCTGCCGTAGAAAAAGGGAGTGTCCGATGTGTTGTCGCCCGGCACAATCTCGATGGTGCGGGTTTCCCTGTGGGTTTTCGGCGCGGCCGCAACGGGCTCGCTGAACGGGTCCTCCTGCCCGGCGGCGTTCAAGAGCTCCTCCGGCGAGCCGTCCGTTGTCTCCACCTGCGGGTGGGTGTCATCCATCAGCGCGCGGTCTGCGGCGCTGGTGTCCGCCAGCTCCAGTTCCACCTTCACGGAGAACACGGGCTTCTCCAGCGCCTTGAGCGCGTCCTCGTCCGTGGAATCCAGCCACTGGGCCACCTTGAGCTGCTGGAGACTGCGAAGGTAGTATTCCGCGCGGTGGATGTTGATGTTGGGAGTCACATCCTTGTCGCCCAGCTTGCCGGTCCAGGCCTCGCCGATGTGGTCGTAGTCCATGACGAGGGGGGCCTGCTTGTAGCCGAGGGTGAGGCGGCGCACGGCGGCAATGGGAATCTTGGTGATGTTGCGGCTCTTCCACTTGGCGGCGCGCAGGGAAACGAGGCGCGTGAACTTGGTGTTGAGGCGGTAGACGGAGCTGCCGCCCAGCTCCATGCCGAACCAGGCTCCCTTTCCGGTGGCGGGATCTGCATGGCGGCTGATGAGGAAGGTGCGCGCCTCGCGGTCCTTGACCAGCGGCAGATCGCAGCCGAAGATGATGGCGCGCACGTTGCACGGGTTGGGCAGCACAAAGAGCACGTAGGTGGGCGTGTCCAGCCCGTAGGCCGCCGCCAGCGGCGCCGGGTCCTCGCCGGGCTTGGCATCCGCCACCACGGCATCCACGGGGATGTCCTTCATGCCGCGCAGCAGGGAGACCACCGCATTGTTCTCTGCTGGGCGGAAGGGCTGGGAGCCCTCGGCGTACATCCATTCGTCGTTCACGCCGCCCTCCGTGTTGCCGGGTATCTTGACCAGGCGGATGGAATCAGCGGAGCGCATGGAGCGGATGGAGACGCGCGCCACGTCGTTGGGAGCCAAATCAGAGAACTGGAGGGAGCGCAGGTCGTCCACCGTGAGTTCCAGGTTGCGGGTGTAGGCGGGACGGTTGCCGGATTTGATTTGCGCGAGCGCCTTCTCCGGCAGGATGGGGAGCTCCAGCATACCGTTCAAGAGGGTGGCGTAGCTGCCGCCGCGCTCCACGTCCTCGCACGCCTGCAGCAGGAACACGGATTCGCGGTCCGGCACCTTGGCATAGCGGTAGGTGCGCTTGTCGATCTCCGCCACAAACTCCGGGTAAAGGTCTATCTGCATGGGCTGTTCGCCCCAAGTGCCGCGCAGCTGCACGCGCATCTCCGGCTGGTCCGGCAGTTTGGCATCTGCTGGTGTGAGCACGCGCTTGGCGCGCAGGCGCAGCAGGTCTTGCAGCACGCCGTCCGCCTTGTCGCGGTCTGCCGCAGCCAGCACGGGCGCGGTGATGGTCCAATCCGCCTCTGCGCTGATGCGCTGCAGGGTGATGTCCTTCTGCCCCTCTCGGTGAATGTTGATGCCGAGCACGCTGTCGGGGTCGAAGAGCAGGGGATGGGGGTCGCGCAGGGATTCCAGCCCCTCCTTGAAAACGGGCAGGATGTTGCAGGTGACCACATGGATGCGCTTGTCCCGTCCGTAGAAATCGGTACGCAGGTAGACGGTGGGGATAATGTCCTTGCCGTTGCCGGCATCCGCCATCCAGGGGGAGACGCTGCCAAGGGTGAAGCGGGCCACGGTGCTGCGGCTGCCGCCCTCGTGTGAGGGGGCCTTGAGCGTGATGGTGTGGGGGGAGGTCTCCACGCCGAATTCACGCAGGCTGTCCCGCGTGGTGTTGTTGAGGGGCAGGGTGTCCACCAGGCGGGTTTTGGCCGTGAAGGCGAGAATGGCTTCCGCCGCCCCGGCGGACATGCGGTCGCGGAACGGTTTTTCTATCCACCACACGCCGCGCTCGTCCTTGCGGCACACAATCTCGTCGTGCAGGTCGCGGATGCGCATCCAGTCCACATCTCCCAGGCGCGCCAGGTTGCCCTCCGAGAACAGGGGCATGCCCGGCTCGAAACGGTACCAGCCCGTGATGCGCGACAGGTTGCCGTCCACCGCCAGGAACACGCTCATGGTCACCGCGAGCGCGGCCAGCAGGGACAGGGTGATGGTTTTGACGGCGGACATGGTTTTCCCTTTCCTTAGTGTCGGCGGGTGTTCCAGATGATGAGGGCCACCAGCAGGGCGAGCAGGGGCATCACCACCAGGGTGAGTGTCTCCAGCATGCTGCGGGAGTGGCGGTTGAGGTCGATCTTCACCGTCATGTCATGGTTGGCGCTCTTGCCGGCATACTCCGGGCGGGCGCACATCCAGGACCAGATGGAGTGCATGTAGTCGCGCTGCTCGGCGCGGGCGTTGTCGCGGTAGAGCATATCCGTGCTGCCCAGCACCAGCAGGGTGGACATGTCGTTGGGGTGCTGGGGGTTGCCGCGCGTCACGGCGGCCTCCAGGCAGAGCGGGCCCGCGCGGTCCTCTTGCGGGGTGAAGGTGGGGTTGAGGTCCAGGCGCGTTTCACCGTAGTATTCTGCCGTGGTCATCAGCAGGGGGAAGACGGTGAGCTTGCGCATGCTCGCCTCGCTCTCGTCGGCATGCTCCAGGGTGAGCGACATGCACTGGCCCTCCAGATGGGTGGTGCCGTTCCAGAAGCTCTTGGTGCAGTCCAGCCCGCGGGGGAACACGGCGGAGATATCGAAATAGGCGCGGGAGCGGTCGCGCAGCAGCACGCGGTCCGCATTGGGGCGGATACCCTGCTCGCGCAGGAAGCGGAAGAGGTAGGGGAGCTTCTCCGTGAGCGTGGGGTTGAGCGCCACAAAGATGGAGTTGCGGCCCTCTCGCTCCCAGAATTCGCGCACCACCTCCATCTCCTTCTCCGTGAAATCCGTGCTGGGGGAGACAATGAGCAGGCCCTCCGCATCATCCGGCAGGCGGTCCACACTGCCCACATCCACCCAGGAGAGCTGGATGTTCAGGGAGTTGGTGATGTCGCCGATGAGCTCCAGCAGCTTCTGGTCGTCGCGTGAGACGCCGCCCTTGCCCTCCACGGCGTACATGTGGCGCATGTTGCCCTCCACGGCCTCGGTGAGGGCGCCGCACACCACCTCGTCCATCATGAGCGCCACGGCGCGGCGCGTCTCGTCCGGCATGGTTTCGTACTTAACGAAGGCGGTACCGGGGCGTATGCGCACATGCTGGCGGTCTCCCTGCTGCTCCTCGAAAGTCTTGATGGGCAGGTTGCAATCCTTGCGGGCGTCCACCACGCAGAGGTTCTGGTTGAAATCAATGCCGTAGATCTGGGAAATCTCGCGTGCGCGGTTGGGCTGGCGCATGGGATCGAAGAATTCCACCTCCACCTTGCCGTTGCCGTAGCGCACATACTCTTCCAGCAGGTAGCGCATGCGGGCGTAGTTGGGCGTGGAGCGCTTGAAGGCGAAGATGATGCGCACGGGGGTCTCCCTCTGCTGGATACGCTCGCTCTGCAGGACGTTTCGCGTGCGCTCGGAGATGGAGAAGCGCTGCTCCTCGCCGGTGAGGTCTTTTCTGCCGTACTCGTGGCAGCCGATGTAGTTGCAGGCAATCACAATGACTGCCAGCAGGAAGAGGTTGAGCCAGGCAAGCGGGTTGCCCTTGGGCTTGCGGGCATCCGGGTGCCCTGTGTATTCGTTCGTGCTCATGGAATGGGGAAGGGGGGCAGGGGATGAATCAGCGGTGCCAGCGGCGGTAGTCCACAATGCGCTTGGTGAGCGCCAGCGTGAACACGGTGAGGGAGAGGTAGAGCACCAGCGGGCGCGTGTCCAGCAGCCCGCGGGAGAAGGCGCTCACCTGCTCCGTGCAGGAGAGGTAGTGGAAGGCGGGCGCGGCGGGGAATTCTCCCCAGAGCTCCGTCACGCGCCCCACAAAGTAGAACATGATCATGAAACAGGTGGCAATGATGCCCGCAATAATCTGGCTGCGCGTGAGCGAGGAGCAGAGCACGCCCACCGCAATGAAGAACGCGCCGGAGAGCGCCAGGATGCAGTAGGGGCCCACCCAGTCCGCCAGCGTGTAGTTGATGCAGCCTTCCGGGTTCACGCCGTAGCGCAGGCTCGTGTACCAGTTGCCCAGCTCGCTCATCCACGGGTACAGGTACATGGGCAGCCAGAGCAGCAGGTAAAACAGGTACGCCGCGCAGTACTTGCCCAGCACTATCTGCCCGGTGGTCACGGGGGCGGTGAGCAGCCCCTCCAGCGTGCCCTGGCGCTCCTCGTCCGCGAAGGTGCGCATGGTGATGAGCGGGAAGATGAAGATGAAGTAGAACCAGAAGTTCACGTTGCCGAGCATGTAGTACATCACGCTCTCGCCGCTCGCCTTGGCCATGGTCTGGATGACCGCCTGCAGCCAGAAGCCCTCCAGCGCCATGGTGCAGGCCAGGATGACCCAGCCGAAAGGCGTGCAGAGGTAGGAGCGCAGCTCCTTGCAGAAGATGGTGAGGAACGAGCGCAGGCTACTGCGCGAACGCTTGATTTCAGGTGTTTTAGCTGTTTCTGCCATGGGATGGGGAAGGGGGTTAGTCTCGGCGCGTCATTTCCACGAAAACGTCCTCCAGGCTGGGAATGTGGCGGTACACGTGGCGCAGGGCGCACCCGTGAGCCGCCACAATCGCCGCCGCCTTCTCGCGCGTGTCCGTTCCCGGCTCCGCACGCAGGGTAAGCCGGTTCCAGCCGCCGGGCAGGGGATCCTCCAGCATCACTTTCTTGATGGGCTCCAGCGCTTCCAGCTCCGCCACCACGCGGGCTGGATCGCCCTTGAATTCGATGGAGACGCGGCCTGCTGCGCGCAGCCCGGCGGTGAGGTTGGCGGGGGTGTCCGCCGCCTTGATGGTGCCTTGGTCAATGATGATGACCTTGTTGCAGATCATCTCCACCTCGCTGAGGATATGGGTGGAAAGGATGACGGTGTGCTCCTCCGCCAGGGAGCGGATCAGCTCGCGGATTTGGCGTATCTGGTTCGGGTCCAGGCCGTTCGTCGGCTCGTCCAGGATGAGCAGATCCGGGTTGCCCAGCAGGGCGTCCGCCAGGCCCGTGCGCTGCCGGTAGCCCTTGGAGAGCGTGGAAATCATGTTCTTGCGCTTGGGCTCCAGGCCGCAGCGGTCTATGGCCCAGCCCACCTGCTGGCGCACGCTGGAGCCGCAGATGCCTTTCAGCTTCGCCCGGTACTCCAGGTAGTCGTACACGCGCATATCCTCGTACAGCGGCACGTTTTCCGGCATGTAGCCCAAATGCCGCCGCGCCTCCAGCGGGCTGTCCAGGATATCGTGCCCGGCTATGCTTGCCGTGCCGCTGCTGGGCGGCAGATAGCCCGTGAGCATCTTCATCGTCGTGGTCTTGCCCGCGCCGTTCGGCCCCAGAAAGCCCACAATTTCTCCCTTGTCCACGGAAAAGCTTGCATCACGGACCGCCACAAAGCGGCCGAAGCTCTTGTGCAAGTGCTGCGCTGTCACCATACTCATATCGCGCGCATATATTACCATGTATGGTGTGCGCTTGCAATCCTATTATACGGATGTCATGCCGCCATCCCGCCGGAGCCGCATGTCCTGCCGACCTCAAGCATTTTTAATTTTGCATTACATATATTATGCGTAGTTGTAAATTTGCAAGGGACTGGTCTGCAAGGAGTTCCCCTGTCGTGCGCCGGAGGAATATGAGAACGGGAAAATGAACTTGACGGCGGCGCGCGTGAGCGTATGATGGAGCCATGGTCAAGTGCAAGATGACATACAGCGGCGGACTGCATTGCGAGCTGGTCCATGAACCCTCCGGAGCGAAAGTGATAACAGATGCGCCCGTGGACAACCACGGCAAGGGCGAATCGTTCTCGCCAACGGATTTGATGTGCTCGGCGATGGCCGGCTGCATGGCCACCATCATGGGCATCTATGCAGAGGAACACGGTCTGGACCTGCGTGGCCTGACGATTGAGGTGTCAAAGGTCATGAATGCGAATCCGCGGCGCATAGCGCGCATCGAGACGGAAATCTGCGTGCCGCTGCCGGAGGACAACCCGCACAAGGAGGCACTGGCGCAGTGCGCGCTGGGCAGCCCGGCCATGAGGAGCTTCCATCCGGATATTGAGGTGCCCATCACCTGGAAATGGGTGGGATGAGTCTGAATTTCATTGATATTACGAGATTTTTGCGCATGAAACGCCTTCCGTACATCTACTGGAGCATACCTGCGGCCTTTGCGCTGTCCGTACTGGAGGGCTTTCATTCCGGGCAAGCGCATGTGAGCATATTTTGGATATCGCTGATACCTGCCATCGTGCTCTGGGGAGCCACCTGGCTGCGCCTGCACACCACGCGGGCGCTGCGGGAGGAATTCTCAGCGCTCACCGTGTTGCCCGCCCTGCTCTTCTATGCGGTAATGGCGGGCGGGGCGGAACTGCAGGCGCAGCTGCAGAGCAACGCCTGGCTCTGGGTGTTCGCCATCCTGTGGATGTTGACGGCCTTCGTGTTCATCAAGGCCCTGAAACCATCCGCAGAGGAGCAACAAAACTCCGCGGGCAAGGGCGACAGCGTGTTCTGCATGATGAGCATCCTAGCGGTGGCCTACTGCGTGTACAACTGGACCTTCATGAGCATGGTCCTCTTCGAAGGATTGATCAAACGATGAAAACGCTCTCTCTCACGCTCTCCTGCACGGCTGCATTGTTGCTGCCCTCCTGCGGCGAATACGAATACTACCCTGTGGACGGCCATGCGCAGGTATCCGGCAACTCCATGTACGCGCGCCCCGTTCAAGTGGTGAAGCATGCGCTGGCGGCCCCTGCCACGCGGGATTCCAACATTGCGTACTACGTTCCCGCCAACACCGTGCCGCGCGGCGTGCGTGAAATCCGCATTGTCAAGAAGGCCCCGGCGGTGCAGCAACCCTCCCCGCAGGAGCTCCTGCAAAACGCGCCGGAACCGGAGCCCGAACCCGTGGTGGAGGATGCCGAGCTGGAGCCCATCCCCGCACATCTCCTGGAACAACCCTCCGGAACTTCCTCTCCCCAGGTGCCCGCCGGAGCCAGCACACTCTAAGCCCAAAACGACATAATCCATGAACAATAAAAGCTTTATCCCCCTGATTTGCGCCGCCATGCTCACCGCATGCGACCACTACGACCGCACAGACGGACACGCCATGGTGACGGGCAACTCCATGTATGCCACCCCCAAACCGCGCCCCGCGGCCCCACCGCCTGCACCTAA
>JAZLHB010000037.1:0-42942 GCA_045616565.1 Akkermansia sp.
TAGAGTTCGACTAGAGTTCGACTAGAGTTCGACTAGAGTTCGACTAGAGTTCGACTAGAGTTCGACTAGAGTTCGACTAGAGTTCGACTAGAGTTCGACTAGAGTTCGACTAGAGTTCGACTAGAGTTCGACTAGATGCATGATATAGTAATATTTCCATAAATTGTGCATATGATCTTTGGGGATTCAGGTGTCTACTTGCAGTAGATATGAAGTCACCTATTGGGCAAGCATCCAAACCCTACGGTTAAGGCAAACAATCTTTTTATCGCGCCGGAGAATCGCCAGAAGGTTTGAAATTTTCCTGATTTTTTGTTCATAGTTCAAAGAATCAGATAATTTATCTTGAAGAAGCTCAATAAATGCCGCTTTCCGGGCCTTTTTAAACGTTTTCAAGTAATTGATAATCAAGTCTTGGTAATACGCATCATCAAAGCTCTTATTCTTGATGTATTGAGCTTTGGTAGCCTCATCATCCATTTCTGCGGCAGCCCTAGCTGACAGGAAATAGTTTGGTTTCCTTCCTTCTAACAGCCCCTGAGACTTGAGTTGGTTTGCATCTACCGCACAAATGGGCTGTTTTTTCTGCACCTTGTCCAGCGCCATGATATCCGCGATAGCGAGTGCTGGGTGGGCTTTCAGGAGGCGTGCGAAGGTGCTGTTGATGATTCTGCCAGTGAGCGTCGCTTTCACCTTCTCATCGGTGAAATCGTAGTCGGGCATAGGGAAGTACCTTTCGCGCTGGAAGTTGAAAATCTTCTTGATGCCGCCGCCCTGCGTGTCAATCATGTTGAGATTGCGCATGGCTTCCACGAGGAACGGATTGCGGTACACCTCCTCTGGGGCGTCACAAAGGACAACCGCCTCCACGGATTGGGGAATAAAGGTTCCGCAGTTGGAAAAGACGAGGTGGTCGTCCTCGAATTCCACGACATTGATCCGGCCCTGCCTGGTGTAGTCTTGGTGGGCAATGCAGTTGTGGAGCAGCTCACGGATGCAGAACGGTTCGTAGCGCAGGATTTCTTCCGGAAAAAGGCTTTGCTCATCCAGAATGTAGCGGTATTTGAGATTGCGGATTTTTTTCTGCACCTCTTCGGTTGCGAGCATGAAGGGAATGGAAAAGACCTCGAAATCCTTGTCCTGGTTTTCCAGCGTCCGCAAGTTCCAGCGGATTTTTGCAACGGCTGGATTCAAGAAATGCTCTGCCTCCGCCTTGCCCAGCAACAACAGGGCTGTGCGGGTGATTTTGCCCTTGATGGTCAGTTTCGCCTTGTTGAGGAAAGTCATTACATCCCAGCCCATGCACTCCTTGGCGTATTTGGGATTGCGGATAACAAACTGCTCCTTGGCCTTGGCAATGGCGGCGGGGTCCAAATCCTCGATACCCGCATCCGGCACAAGGGCGGCGGACCAATCTTCATCCACATGCTGCCTGCGGATTTCCTCAAGCTTGGAAAGCTCCAAGGGGCACAGGCTTTCCCCGTTCCTCCCGTACCAATGGCCCTTCCATGCAATGGGGATACCGCGCGGGGCAGCGGGAATTTGCAGCAAGACGGCACGCTTGCCGTCCACCTCCACTTCCAGGATTTCGCGGATGGTGTGCTGGCTGGTGGTGCACTGTGCAATCTCTCGCTTCAACCCCGGCCCAACCCGGGCGGCGGTTCCCACCACCTTGCGGGTCGTGTTGTCCACGCCGTACACAAGCCACGCGCAATCAACGCGGCGCAGATTGGCCTCGTTGCTGAGTGCAGAAACGTACTTGCCGACTACTTCCGTGAATTTTCCCTTTTCCGCCAGCTTGAACTCGATGACCTCGCTCTCCCAATCTACGATGAGACGGGAGAGGAGTTGACGAAGCTGAGCGGGAGTTTCATTCACTTGTTCCTGGCGTGGAATTCCTGGAGGGTGCAGACGCCGGGGGTCTTGTTCTTGCTGTGAAGGATGGCAGCGGCGCAGGCCTTGGCGCTGGACATATCCGTGGTGTAGGAGATGTTGCTGGTAACGGCTGCGGCGCGGATGGCGACCTCGTCCTCACGGGCGTCGTGGGAGCCCGGGGTGTTGATGACGAAGGCGATATCGCCGTTCTTGATGCGGTCCACAATGTTGGGACGGTGGCCCTCCAGGACCTTGTAGGCACGCTCGCATTCCACACCGTTCTGCAAGAGGTGGATCATGGTACCCTTGGTGGCGCAGATATCGAAACCGGCCTTGGCGATGTTGCGCGCAATGGGCAGGATGTTCGCCTTGTCGCGGTCGTTCACGGAGATGAACACGAGCCCTTCCTTGGGCAGCGGGTTGAAGGAGGAAATCTGGCCCTTGAGGTAGGCAATCTCCGGGTCGTCGTCAATGCCCATCACCTCGCCGGTGGAGTGCATTTCCGGGCCGAGCACCACATCGATACCAGGGAAGCGGTTCCAGGGGAACACGGCCTCCTTCACGGCGTAATACGGGGGAATGACCTCCTCCGTGAAACCGAGGTCCTTGAGCTTCATGCCGCTCATGACCTTGGCGGCAAGCTTGGCCAGCGGCACGCCGATGGACTTGGAGACGAAGGGCACCGTTCTGGATGCGCGGGGGTTGACCTCGATGACGTAGAGCTGCTCATCCTTGACAGCGAACTGGCAATTCATGAGGCCCTTCACGTTGAGGCGGGCGGCGAGCTCCTTGGCGGCGCGGTGCATTTCACGGTTCATGGCCACGGAGATACCGGTGGCGGGAATCATGCAGGCGGAATCGCCGGAGTGGATGCCCGCAGGCTCGATGTGCTGCATGATGGCACCGATAACGCTCGTCTCGCCGTCTGCAATCACGTCCACGTCTATTTCCATGGCGTTCTCCAAGAAGCGGTCCACCAGCACGGGGCGCTCCGGGGAGGCATCCACGGCCTCGCGCATGTACTTGCGCAGCTCGGCCTCATCGTACACAATCATCATGGCGCGGCCGCCGAGCACGAAGGACGGGCGGACCAGCACCGGGAAGCCGATGCGCTTGGCCACTTCCACGGCCTCCTCCTCGTTGGTGGCGGTGCCGGCCTCGGCCTGCTTGAGGCCGATTTCATCCAGCAGGGCGGAGAAGTACTTGCGGTCCTCCGCGAGCTCGATGCTGCGGGGGCTGGTGCCGATGATGGGCACGCCGCGCTCCTGCAGGGCGGCGGCAAGGTTGAGCGGGGTTTGCCCGCCGAACTGCACGATAACGCCGCAGGGCTTCTCTTCATCGCAAATGTTGAGCACGTCCTCCAGCGTGAGCGGCTCAAAGTAGAGCTTGTCGGAGGTGTCGAAGTCCGTGGAGACGGTTTCCGGGTTGGAGTTGACCAGGATGGTCTCGTAACCCAGCTCCTTGAGGGCGAAGGAGGCGTGCACGCAGCAGTAGTCGAACTCGATGCCCTGGCCGATGCGGTTCGGGCCGCCGCCGAGAATCATGATCTTCTTGCGGTCCGTTTGCTTGGCCTCGTTTTCTTCACCGTAGGAGGAGTAGTAGTAGGGGGTAACGGCTTTGTAGGCACCGGCGCAGGTATCCACCAGGCGGTAGGTGGGCACAATGCCCTTCGCCTTGCGCTCGGCGCGCACCTCATCCTCGGAGCAGCCGCGGGCGCGGGCAATCTGGCGGTCGGAGAATCCCAGCTCCTTGGCCTGCTTGAGGTCCACATCCTTGAGCTTCATGCCAACCTCCGCCAGCTCCAGCAGCTGGTCCAGGAACCAGGGGTCAATCTGGGTGAGGTCATGCACCTCATCCAGCGTGAAGCCGTGGGTGAAGGCGGTCTGGATCCAGAAGATGCGGTCGGCGTTCGGGATGGCGAGCTTGGCGCAGATTTCCTCATGGGTGGGGTTCTGCGGCTCCTTGGCATCAAAGCCGAATCCCCAGCGCCCGGTTTCCAGCGAGCGCAGGGCCTTCTGCAGGGATTCCTTGAAGGTGCGGCCGATGCTCATCACCTCTCCCACGCTCTTCATGGAGGTGGTGAGGCGCTCGTCCGCCTTCTTGAACTTCTCGAAGGTGAAGCGCGGCACCTTGGCGACCACGTAGTCCACCGTGGGCTCAAAGAAGGCCGGCGTGTCCTTGGTGATGTCGTTCTTCAGCTCGTCGAGCGTATAGCCGATGGCGAGCTTGGCGGCAAACTTGGCAATGGGGAAGCCCGTGGCCTTGGAGGCCAACGCGGAGGAGCGGCTCACGCGCGGGTTCATCTCGATGATGACCAGGCGGCCCGTCTTGGGATCCTGGGCAAACTGGATGTTGGAGCCGCCGGCGGCCACGCCGATTTCGCGGATGACCGCAAAGGAGGCGTCGCGCAGGATTTGGTACTCGCGGGCGGTGAGGGTTTGCGCGGGGGCCACGGTGATGGAATCGCCCGTGTGGATGCCCATGGGGTCCAGGTTCTCGATGGAGCACACGATAACGCAGTTGTCCTTGCAGTCGCGCATCACCTCAATCTCCAGCTCCTTCCAGCCCAGCAGGGATTCCTCAATCAGCACCTCCGACACCGGGGAGAGGTCCAGGCCGTGGGCCACAATCTCCTCGAACTCGTCCTTGTTGTAGGCAATGCCGCTTCCGGTGCCGCCCAGGGTGAAGGCGGGGCGGATAATCATGGGGTAGGTGCCGATGACGTTCTTGGCGATATCGCGCGCCTCCTGCAGGTTGTGGGCCACGCCGCTGGCGGGCAGGTCCAGGCCGATGCGCTGCATGGCTTCCTTGAACGCCTTGCGGTCCTCACCCTTCTCAATGGCTTCCGCATTGGCGCCGATCATGCGCACGCCGTGCTTCTTCAGGATGCCCAGGCGGTGCATTTCCATGGCGCAGTTCAGCGCGGTCTGGCCGCCCAGCGTGGGCAGCATGGCATCCGGCTTCTCGCGCTCAATGACTTTCTCCACGTATTCCGGGGTGATGGGCTCAATGTAGGTGTAGGGCGCGGTCTCCGGATCCGTCATGATGGTGGCGGGGTTGGAGTTCACCAGCACCACCTCGTATCCCTCCTGCCGCAACGCCTTGCAGGCCTGGCAGCCCGAGTAGTCGAATTCGCAAGCCTGGCCGATAACGATTGGCCCTGATCCAATGACGAGAATTTTCTTGATGGAGTTGTCCTTTGGCATGGTCGGTGTAAACTGGCAGATATATGCCACAACTCCCACCAATTTGCAAGACTTATTTGCGCGCATACGCGTGAACGCGCACGCGGCGCAAGGAAATTTTGGATGGGCGTGGTTCCGTCTTCGCGGGGTGGATTAGGCTCCAACGCCCACCGTTCCTTCTGTACGGGCATGGATTCGATTTTTTCAAAACAATTCACTTTGAGACCGAATTTTGTCGATTAATGGGTTACGCACCTATTGGCGCGGGGGATTGGAGCCCTGTCCGGCTTCTCGATGGTACGCCGAGCCAGGCTAGGCGGGGCAAGTTCACGGGGGCGGTATGCCGCTGTGCGCGCTTTTGGCTTGCATGGGGAGGGCGGAACGGCTACAATGCGCCCTGATATGAGCAAAGAGACAACACCCGACCAGGACAAGGCCATGGCCCAGCGCCAGCGCGCGCTTGATGCAGCCATGCTGCAGATTCAGAAAGACTTCGGAGAGAACGCCATCGTGCGTCTCGGCGACCACAAGACCATGGAGGTGGAAGTGATTCCCACCGGCAACATTTTGATTGACCGCACACTGGGCGTGGGCGGATTCCCGCGCGGCCGCGTGGTGGAGATTTTCGGCCCGGAATCCTCCGGCAAGACCACGCTCACCCTCACGGTGATTGCCCAGGCGCAGAAGGCCGGCGGGCTGGCCGCGTTCATTGATGTGGAGCATGCGCTGGATCCCGCGTACGCAGCCAAGCTGGGCGTGAACCTGGACGACCTGCTGGTCTCCCAGCCCAACAGCGGTGAAGAGGCCCTGCAAATCTGCGAGGCGCTGGTGCGCTCCAACGCGATTGACGTCATTGTGGTGGACTCCGTGGCGGCCCTGGTCACGCGCCAGGAGCTGGAGGGCGAAATCGGAGACAGCACGGTGGGTGCCCAGGCGCGCCTGATGAGCGCCGCGTTGAGGAAGCTCACCTCCCTCATCTCCAAGGCCCGCACGGTCTGCATCTTCACCAACCAGATCCGCGAGAAGATTGGCGTGATGTTCGGCAATCCGGAAACCACCCCCGGCGGCCGCGCCCTCAAGTTCTACGCCTCCGTGCGCTGCGATATCCGCCGCATCGGCCAAATCAAGGGAACCGACGGAACCGTCAACGGCAACCGCACCAAGCTCAAGATTGTCAAGAACAAGGTCGCTCCCCCCTTCAAGGAGTGCGAGTTCGACATCATGTACAACGAGGGCATCTCCTCCACCGGCAGCCTGGTGGACCTTGCCATGGAGTACGATATCGTGCAGAAGCGCGGCTCCTGGTTCAGCTACAACGGCAGCCAGCTTGCGCAGGGACGCGACGGCGCCAAGGAGGCCCTCCGCAACAACCCGGACCTCTACGCGGAGATTGAGGCCAAGGTGCGCGCCAAGATGGATGGCACCGCAGAGTAAATCCTGGGCGAGCCTCTGGCGCGAACTGCTGGAAAGCGCCACCGGCAGGCCAAACTCCGCCGCGCAAACGGTGGCGGATACCCATGCCTGCACCGTGCCGCAAATGGCGGAATGGTGCAGCCTGGAGGAGGTGGCGGCCTACGCCGGAGCCTGCCTGCAATCCCTGCAACTGCACGGCTGGAGCTTCGGCTGGGACCGCGCCCAGCACCGCCTGGGCTGCTGCCACCTGCGCGCCCGCCGCATCACCCTCTCCCACTACTTTGTGGAGACCTATCTGGTGAAAGACCGCTTTCAGGTGTGGCGCACGCTCATGCACGAGCTGGCGCACGCCCTGGCCTGGGAGCGCCGCCGCCACGCCGGCCACGGCGCCATTTGGCGCATGTACTGCCGCAAGCTCGGCCTGGAGGATGAAAAGGCCACCACGCGCTGCGACGATTTCGCCCCCGCACGCCTTCAGCGCCCGCCCCGATTCGCGCTTGTACACGCGGATACGGGAGAGGTCTTTGCCACCTACCGCCGCGCACCCCGCCGCACCCCGGCCCAGTGGCGCCGCTGCTACATCCCCGGCCGCAAGGATGAAACCCTGGGCAAGCTCAAAGTGGTGCCCTGGGAGGAAAACCCCAATTGAGGTCAGTTGGCTTTCATGGGGAACATCTTGTAAAGAATCTCCAGCTTGGGCCGGTAGCCTTGGGGTGTCCGAACCAAGAGGTCCATATCCACCAAATCTGTCAGGTCGCGGGTCAGTGTGCGGTATTGTTTTCCCCGGTAGTGTTCGTGAAAGAGTTTGTTGGAAATGTCATTGTATGACGATATGGCAGTGGTACCGAAGCCGAGACTGAGAAGGAGTTCACGCTTGCGCCGCGCGCTCGCGGTTGCAGAAGTCCTGAACCTATCGTACACCAGGCTTTGCCAAGTTACCTCCATCTGGTACCTCTGAATTCTTTCCAGCTGCTCCTGGAGTCCATCCTCCATGCCTTGGAAAGCGTACTCCAAAAAGGAATCCAGGGGGGGAACCTCTCCGTCTGCCAGGCGGCTCAGGGCGGCAAGCCTCTCGTAGTACTTGTCCCGCGTTTTGTTGTAATGATTGCTCAGCAGGTGCGCCGCTGAAACGGGAACATGGGCGGCAAGCAGGATGAAGAGTTCCACCAGGCGAGCGGTGCGTCCGTTGCCATCACCAAAGGGATGTATCCACGCCAGGTAGATGTGGGCTACCACCGCCTTGATGAGCGCCATGACCGTTTCCATGCCCTCAGGTGCGGCAAAGACATCGGATTCCAGCCATTCGCAAAGCATACGCAACAGCTCCGGGCACTCCTCCGCAGGCGCTCCCCTGTATGCATTACCCACCAGCACAGAAAAATGACGAACCTCTCCGGGGACTATTTCGTCCCGCAGTTCCATGTTGTCCAGCACCATGGTATTGAGCCTGCAGATGTACTCCGGTGTGAGCTTTACCTCCACTTCCGGCTGGAGGATATCCTGCACAATGGAATTGCATGCATGCACGATGTTCTCAACCTCCTGCTGCTGGTACTGCTTGGATTTGGGCATGTTCAACCTGCCCTCCACAATGCCGGACACCTCCTCATCGGTGAGTGTGTTGCCCTCAATGGCCGTGGTGGCCTGCACCCCCTTCACCAAATAGACCAGGTTGAGCTTGCTGTGAACCTCCGGCGATACGGGGGATGTCTCAAGATGCCGTATCTTGGATTCTATCTGCCCCAGCAAATACCACACCGGGCTGAACCGTGACTTTACGGAAAGCACCTTTCCAAAGCGTATCCATGGATGGGTTTTTTCGTATTTCATGACTGTGTTTTGGCATTCTCTGCCTATTGTGTTTGAATGTTTTTAATGATATTTGTGCAAATACTTTGGCATTTGTTCCGGCTACGCGCTTGATTGTATCTTGGCAGCACATGACAAGTCAAGCAGAAAAGGCCGTGCACACTACCTGCCCGCAAGGATGAAACCCTGGGCAAGCTCAAAGTGGTGCCCTGGGAGGAAAACCCTGACCCCGCGTTCTCGCGCGTGCGCGAAAAATCCTTGACTTGAAAAGAGTAAACGGCTAGGATTTCCGCATGAATACGGCAACCTACCGTTGGAAGACCCTTTTGTGTACCCTGGCATTCACGCTCTCTGCGCCGGCAGGCGCACAGGATGCCGCGGACGACCCGTTCCTGCAGGCGATGATGCAGGATGAGCAGAAAGCCCGCACAGAACAGCAGGAAAAGGCCCAGGAGGCCGCGCAGCAGGCGGAGCAGCAGGCCGCCCAGGCGGAGGCATCCGTGCAGGCGGCTCCCAAGCAGCCCGCCACGCTGGAGGAAACAAGCGCCATGGCCAAGGGAGACACCACCCCGCTGCTGGACAACTCTGCGGTGATGCGCGAGCTGGGGCCGGCCACGGGCCTGTTCAACAACGATGCCGCGTTCGACGGCCGCAAGATCACCCGCGTGGATTTCCGCTACTCCGGGTCCCGCACCCTGCCGGACAGCCGCCTGCGCGATGTGGTGCAGACGCGCGCCGGTGGCCGCTACCTCTCCACCCGCGTGAACGCGGACTTGGAGCGTCTCATCACCAAGGGCATGGTGGATTCCGACACCCGCGTATCCGTGCAGCCGGAGAACGGCGGCGTAGCCGTCATCTTTGACGTGCGCGCCTCCAACGTGCTGGCCGGCGTGGGATTCACCGGCAACACCCATGTCAGCGACAAGAAGCTGCGCGAGGCCATTCAGCCGGACACCACCAACAACAAGCCCGGGCTCGCCTCCGGCCTCATCATCAGCGACAGTTCGCTGGCCCGCGCCCGCGCCGAGCTGGTGAAGTACTACCAGGAAGCCTGCTACCCGGACACCCGCGTGGATTGGCAGACAGCCGCCACCTCCAACGGCGCGTACCGCGATGTCATCTTCCGCATCAACGAAGGCCAGCGCCAGGTGATGGCGGACATCGACTTCAAGGGCAACCGCGCGTTCGATGATGTGCAGCTGCGCCAGCTGATGGAGACCAAGGAGCTGGGCACGTTCACGCTCATCACCTCCTCCGGCCGCATTGACCGCGAGAAGCTGGAGGACGACCTGCAGAAAGTGATCAAGCACTACCGCAACTACGGCTACCTGCGCGCCCGCATTGCAGACGTGAAGTACTTCTCCAACGGCAAGACCTTCTGGTACACCGGGGCAAAGAAAATCAAGATGCAGGTGCAGATTGAGGAAGGCCCGCGCTATGAGGTGCAGAATGTCTCCTTCGGCCCTCTGAGCGTTTACACGCCCAAGCAGCTGGAGCCCGGCCTCAGCATGATCGGCGGGGATATCTACTCCCTCCAGAAGGTGTCCGACGACGTGGAGATGATCCGCAAGTACTACGGAGCCAAGGGCTATGCCGATGCGGAAGTGCGCCCGGACATTACCGAGGTGGGCGTGCGGCCGGACGGCACGCACCTGGTGAACATCCGCTACGATGTGAAGGAAGGCGGGCGCTATGTGGTGGGCCGCATCAACGTGCGCGGCAACACCAAGACCAAGCAGCACGTCATCCTGCGCGAGCTCCCGCTCAAGCCCGGCGAGTACCTCAACTCCGTGGACCTGGAAACCGCCAAGAAGCGCCTGGAAAACCTGAAGTACTTTGATGCCGTGGAGGTTTCCGAGGGCTACTCCGGCAGCGGCGGATACCGCGATATCAACATCAACGTGCATGAGACCATGACCGGCAACGCCACCTTCGGTGTGGCCTTCTCCTCCGTGGAGAACGTGTACCTCTACACCACCATCACCCAGTCCAACTTCAACCTGGGCGGCATCTTCGGCAACTCCTTCGTGGGCGGCGGCCAGCGCCTCACGCTGAACGGCAAGCTGGGTACGGAATACAAGAGCGCTTCCATATTCCTGCTGGAGCCGTGGTTCCTGGACCGCAAGCTGCAGCTGGGCAATGAGGTGTACTACTCTGATTCCACCTACATGAGCGACTACTACCGCCAGAAGAACTACGGGTACGCGCTCTCCCTGCGCCGCGGCATCGGGGACCTTCACTCCGTGCGCTTCGAATACCGCATTGAGCGCTTCAACCTCACCCCGCAGGGCAACACGCCCATCTTCTTCCAGGAGCAGTGCGGCAACTACAACCGCAGCCGCTTCGAGCTCTCCTACGAGTACGATTCCCGCGATGCCATCGCCACCCCCCGCAAGGGCGGCAACTTTGAGCTGCGCGGCTTCTGGAGCGGCCCCGGCAGCACCGTGCAGACATACGGCATGGGCGCCAACGCCTCCTACTTCTACAACTCGTTCTGGGATTCCATCTTCAGCATTACCATGGCTGCGGAAACCATCAAGGCCGTCAAGAGCGATGAGGAGGTGCCCGTCTTCGAACGCTGCTACCTGGGCGGTCCCAACAACCTGCGCGGTTTCCGCTACCGCGATGTGGGTATGGTGGACCCCGCGCTGGCGGGTGACGAGACGATGGGCGGCAACACCTCTGCCTACGCGCAGTTCGAGGTCACGCTGCCGCTGGTGGAATCCATCCGCTTTGCCGCCTTCGTGGATGTCGGTTTCGTGCACAAGGACAGCTTCGACTTCAAGTTCACGGAGTTTGCGGCTGACTACGGAATCGGCCTGCGCATCAACCTGCCCATGGGCCCGCTGGCGGTGGACTACGCCATTCCCTTTGAAAGCAACAACGCTGCTGATGACAAGGGACAGTTCCAGTTCTACGTGGACTACAAGTACTAATGCCCCCGCGCGGGCATGCATGCGCGCGGGCGGGGCACCACCCCGGCCGCGCCTTTGCTTCTGCTGATTCCTGAATATCCCCATGTGCGCCCGCTACAAAGCCTCTGAGGCAGATACCCCCGCTCCGCGCAGGGGCGGGCGCTCCGTGCGCCCGCAGGCCGCCCCGCGCCCGCGCGTGAGGGCTTCCCGCGGCGCAGAGGAGGATATCACCCCGGAGGACGACCTGCAGGATGCTGCTGCCTACCCGCAGGAGCCCGTGGAGGAGCCCTTGCCGCACAGCGTGCGCAGCAGCCGCCCGCGCCGCGTTCCCATGCGTGCACGCACCCACGACGAGTACGTGGAGGACGGCAGCGACCTGCCGCAGCAAGATGCCTTCGGCACGCCCAACCCGCACCGCGAATACCGCCGCCACTACCCGCAGGATGCCACGCTGGAGGAGTACACCCGCCCGCGCAATGAGAGCATAGGCTGCGGCGGCGCCATCCTGCACTTGTTCTCCCTGCCCTTCCGCATCATCGCGTTCTTCACGCGCGCGCTGCCCAAGCTCATCCTGTGGCCGCTGCGCATCCTCATCAGCGGCGCCTTTGTGGGCGCGGCGTTCCTGGGCATCCTGGCGCTCATTTTCGGCATGAAGGCGGGGCGGTACGATATCACCCAGATTGAGCGCATGCCGGAGCGCAGCATCGTGCTGGACCGCAAGGGCAATGAAATCGGCACCCTGCACGGGGAGAACCGCCGCAGCATCTCCAAACTGCACGATGAGGTGCCCCAGTACTTCATCGATGCCCTCATCCTGCAGGAGGACCGCTCGTTCTACAACCACGGCGGCATCTCCCTGCGCGGGCTCGGCCGCGCCGTCATGCAGGTATTCAAGCACCACCGCACCACTCAGGGCGCCTCCACCCTCACCATGCAGCTGGCCAAGAACACGTACAACCACCGCGTGCGAGATTTCAACGCCAAGCTCACGGAAATGGCCCTCGCACGCAGGATAGAATCCATGTACGACAAGGATACCATCCTGCTCTGCTACATCAACCGCGTGTTCTGGGGCCACACCTTCCTGGGCCTCAAGCAGGCCGCCTACGGGTATTTCAACAAGCTGCCGCGTGATTTGACCATCGGTGAATCCGCCATGCTGGCGGGCATTGTCTGCTCCCCGAACGAGTTCTCCCCCTACCGCAACCCGCGCTTTGCCCAGGTGCAGCGCGACAAGGTGCTCAAGCTCATGCTGGACCACGGCAAGATAACCGCCCGGCAGTATGAGGCCGCCCTGCAGGAACCCATTGCCACCCACCGCCCGGAGCCCTTGGGAACAGACAACTACGCGCTCGATCTTGTCCGCAGCGAGGTGGACCACATCCTGGAGATGCTGGATACCTCCGAGCAGCGCATCAAGTCGGAAGCCGTGGTTTCCGGCGGCCTGCGCGTGCGCACCACGCTGGATGTAGACCTGCAGACGGATGTGATGAAAGAGCTGGACCGCCGCTTGGTGGGTATGTTCGAGAACAACAAAAAATACCCGCACCAAACACGCGCGCAGTACCGGGAATTGCTGGCCGCCGCCACGCCGGAGCAGGCAGGCCGCATGCAGCCCAAGTATATTCAGGCCGCATGCGTGATTGTCGACAACGCCACGGGTGCGCTCATCGCCGTCATCGGCGGGCGAGACAGCACGGAATCTCCCCTCAACCGCGCCGTGCAGAGCCGCCGCCAGGTGGGTTCCATCTTCAAGCCCATCGTCTACTCCACCTTCTTCGACAAAGGCGGCAGCCCGGATTCCATGCTGTCAGACGACCGCATCTCCCCCGGCGAAATCAAGGGCGGCAAGAACTGGAGCCCCGGCAACTCGGACGGCCGGTTCACCGGCATGCACCCGGCCTCCTGGGGCTTGCTGAAGAGCCGCAACACCATGTCTGTGCGCGCCGGCAACCGCGCAGGCCTGCAGAATGTGGTGTCCTCCGCCCTGCTGGCGGGCTTCCCGCGCCCCCCGCGCTCGCCCGGCCCCACCATCTTCCTGGGCACCTGGGAGGCCTCTCCGCTGGAGGTGGCCGCCGCCTACACCACCTTTGCCAACGGCGGCGTGCGCCCCACGCCGTACATCATCGAATCCATCACGGACACCGCCGGCCGCGTCATCTGGCAGAACAAGGCCTCCTCCCACCGCGTCTTCTCATCCGCCACCACGCGCGCCACCTCTGCCATCCTTCAGCAAATCACCAAGCCCGGCGGCACTGCAGGCAGCATGCAGCGCCTGGGATTCAAGCACCCCTGCGGCGGCAAGACCGGCACCACCAACGGCTACACCAATGCCTGGTTCTGCGGCTTCACCTCCAACCTCACCGCCGCCGTCTGGGTGGGCTTCGACCGCCCCGTCAAGATTGCAGAGCGTGCCTACGGCGGCACGGTGGCCCTGCCGCTCTGGGTGGGTGCCATGCAGTGCGCCGCCGTGCGCGGATACGCCATGAAGGATATCCGCTCCGCCCCCGCGCAGGGGCAGCGTGAAGGCGTGCGCCTCTGCCGCGTCTCCGGCATGCTTGCCCACTCCGGGTGCGAATACGACGGCACCGCCTACACCGAGACCATGGCAGACCCCAACGCCAAGCGCTCCATCTGCACCATCCATGAGGAGCTGGCGGAGGAAACAACCGAGGACACCGCGGAGGACGTGGCGGAAGATCCCAACGACATGTTCGACATTGACGACACCGCCGAGGAGGTGGAATAAGGGCGGCTGCCCGCGTACATGTTATTGCTGCCGCACGCTCCGCCCTTGACCCGAAACCTGGTGGCGCGTATACTCTGCATGAAATGGGAACGCCTTTGCCCTTTACAGCGCCGCGCTTGGAGGATGCCGATGGCATCCGCGCCATCGTATCGGCATGCGGCGGTATGAACAGCGATCTCTCCTTTGCCGGCATGTACCTGCTGCAGGCCAAGTACAATACCGAAGTGGCGGTGGAGGGCGGTTTCCTTTTCCGCCGCTACGGCAACAACACACGCTTGAACGGCTATGCCTTCCCCTTGGGTGCGAGCGACTGCTCCCCTGCCCTGCAGCGCATTGAGGCAGACGCCGCAGAACGCGGAGAGCCGCTGCAGTTCTGCCTGCTCACGGAGGAGCAGAGCACCCTTTTGCAGCGGCGCTACCCCGGCCGTTTCCGAGAGGTGGTGAAACGCGGGGATGCCGACTACCTGTACCACCGCGCCGATTTGGCAGAGCTGCCCGGAACCGCATACCACAAGAAGCGCAACCACATTTCCAAGTTCACCCGCCTGCATCCGGCCTGGTGCTTCAAGCCGCTGGATGGCGCCACGGCGGAAGATGCGCGCGGCATTGCGGCGCGCTGGCTGGCGGCAAGCGAAGCATCCCCTGCCCTGCAGCACGAGTACCGCGCCCTCTGCCACGCGCTGGAGATGCGCGAGGCCCTGCAACTCTCCGGCGGTGTGCTCTATGTGGACAACGCACCTGCCGCCATGGCCGTTTGCTCCACCATATCCCCGCAGGTGGTGGACATTCACTATGAAAAGTGCGCGCCGGATTGGCGGGATGCCTACACCCTCGTCAACCGTGAGGTGGCACGCCTCTTTTCCTGCACCTATATCAACCGTGAGGAAGACCTGGACCAACCCGGCCTGCGCAAGGCCAAGGAATCCTACCACCCCGCACTGCTGTTAAATAAAATATCCCTCCTGCCATGCTGACCCGCATCTTCACGCCGGAATCCTGCGCCCACTGCCGCCTGTGCTGCAATTTCCACCGCCGCACCGCCTGGGAAACACCCGCCTTGGAACCGGAAGTTCTGGAGCGCCTGAAAGCCCGCAGCGTGCCCCTCACCAGGCACGCCAACGGTGCCGATACCATTGCCCTGCCCTTCCAAACGGACGACCCGGAGGAGGTGGCACTCTGCCCGCTGCTGGACACCACCAGGGGCTGCACCCTGCCGCGCGGGGAACGCCCCTTCGAGTGCCGCATCTGGCCGCTGCGCCTCATGCATGATGCCAATGGCACTCTGCTCATCGGCTGCTATGAATCCTGCCCTGCCCTCACACCGCCCGTACAGGAAAAACTGCACGCCTACGCCACGGGCGAGCTCCTGCCGCGCCTGCTCGCCTTCGCCAGGGAAAACCCCGCCGCCATCCGCCCCCTGGACCCCGCCTACCACATCGTCTGGCGCGCACCTTCCAACAAATCCCCTGTCTCAGCGTGAACGGACGTGGTTGCCGGGCGAGCGTATCGCGCCGCATTGCGGATAACATCGCGCTTGCCGCGCTCGTTATACGGCGGCCTGCTCCGCCGTCATTTTCGCGTGTCGGCTACTGCGGCTCCTGTCCACAGGGGATGCGTTTCCCAATGCTTGGGAAGCCCCATCATGCCAAGTTCACCGCCATTCGCACCGTATGTTTGCAAAAGAGCTTCCATGCGATGATGCCATGACGATGTGGGAGCAATCCGCTGCATCAGGTGTCGGCACACAAACATGAAGCAGGCGGGGGAGTGGGAGCTTACGCAGGGTTGCGCGCGGTGCCGGTTTGCCGGCAGCACCCACGCCTGTTCCATTTCCGAATATTCGCAGTACCACCGCCGGTCCGTGCTGTACTTGGGAATTTGCGGCAGTTTGAAAAACTGCTTGTTCCACACGCGTACATGGTGCGCGCAATCGTTGCGAAGGTAGTTCAGCGCATGCATCCACGATGATATGTACGCCGATTCTATCCCCCACGCGCGGACGATGTGCTTGCGCACTGCGAGCTTGTCCGAGTAGTCGAAAAAGTACACCAGCGGGCCAAGCTCGATGCATGATATGGCAATCCCGAGCGGCGGGTATTGATGCACGCCGCCGTCCCTCTCGTAAAAGTTGCGCAGGGCCTCGCTCCGGTTCACCTCGCGGCTGCCGAACCGCACTCGCTTCCAGATGTCCACATACCCCTTCCACTTGGGGAAATACTGCGCATCGGCATACGCATACTCGCCGTTCTGCTGCGTGTGGAAATACGCCAGCTGACTGCGCAGCGACACCTCGATGCGCTCGATGGCATCCAAGAACATAAGCCGCAGACTGCGGTCGAAGCGATAGCACTCCCACACATCGCGCAGTGTCGTGCCGGGGCGAAATCTGGGCATGACCGCGCCGTTATCCCCTCTCTCCCGGAACGTGTGGGCGTACCCGTTCATACGGTAGAAGCCGATGTGGTCCAACCGCATCAGCAACTCATCCCTATCCGCCGCCAATCCCTCCGACAACAGCTTGTCAGCCTGTTGCTCTCGTGTCAGGGATTGGGCGTTGCTTTCCATAGGAGAAAAAATAACCTCCCCATGTGCGCGCTCGGCAACCAAGGCCACCGAATTAAGCGGGGGAGGTGTGTATGACTGCACACTACCGAATTCCACCGCGCATGTCAAGTCTATTTTCCACCCCACCATCGCGCATATTCGCCTATCCCCGCTATGCGCAGTCAACGCACCCGAGAAACCCGAAATTTGGGAAATTTTGGGATTTTTGCTCGGTAAAGGAGCGCAATGTAAGAGAGAGGGGGAAATTTATACTTGTGGATCATATTGTTGTGCGGTGTCATTAGCGCGCGGCGCGGCTAATATCGCGCTTCGCGCTCGTTGCGCGGCGGCGTGGCCGCCGCGCTTTTGCCCCGCGGGCGGGGCATGAATTCCCCGCGCCAAAGGCGCGGCATTATTCCAAATTTGTACATTGTCCTTTGTACATTTGTACATTTGAAAAAGCTTTCCGCGTTCCCATCCGCGCCGTGGGTGGCATAGATATATCGCGTTCTCAGCAGCCCGCTGTCCCTATGTCCCATTTCCATCTGCAGCGCTGCAAAGTTGCGGAAATGCGCGGCGTGATAGGTGGCGAAGGTGTGCCGGCAAACATCCTGCCGCCAGGGGTGGGCTGTCTCCTTGCTCCAGCCTGCCGCCTTGCGCAACGCCCGCCACCGCTGCACCCAGCGGCGCGGGATGTCATGCCGCAGGGCGTCGATGTTCCCGCAGCGCAGCGGCACCACACGCCCGCCGCCCGTTTTGGATGTGGTGGGACGCACCACCACGCGCTGGTTCTGCCAGTCGATGTCGCGTTCGGGATCTATCCGGCTCACCTCCGTGGGACGAATGCCGCAGTAGAGCATCAGGTGCAATGACAACTGCATGTCCCGGTGTTCGGCGGGCAGCAAGCCGCCGTTGCCGCGGCTCCCGTACCCGCGCCGCAGGTTTCAGCGGCAGCCTCCCCCTGGGAGATGGAGCTGGGAGCCTCCTACAACTGGGGTGTGCCCGACATCTACAAGGATTGGAGCCCGTGCAAGGAGGCGAAGAGCATCGGCGGGGACATCACCGCGGTGTATCGCGTGAGCGAGCACAGCGCGCTCACCCTGCGCTTCGGCTATTCCTGGGGCGGTGCAAAATAGGCCAACGATGTGGAGATTCCCGCAGATGAATGGGAGAAATACTCCGGTGGTGCCCAGTCCAACATGAAAATCATCGTTCAGAAAAATCCCAGGATTATCGCCGCAATCATACGCATAATCGAAAGAATAAAGAAACCGCACTCTCCCAGCCCCAGCACACCTCCCGCAAGCAACAAAATCCAGCCCGGGCCCATCGTCGTCGATGACCCGGGCATGCCGCAGCGGCTGGACTTCTGGACCAAGACGCGCATCCACACCTTCAACATCATGCCGGGCTACCGCTATACCTGCGGGCTCACCAAGGACCTTTCCCTGTACGCCGTGGTGAACGCCGGCATTGCCAACGCCAGCAACAAGCTCGGCTTGTACATGGAGGACACGCGGTTGCTCGGTGTGCATGATTCCGCCTGGGGGTTCGCCTATTCCGCAGAGCTGGGGCTCAGCTATGCCGTCACGCCCACCATGAACGTGTTTGCCGCCTACCAGTTCAGCGGCAACACCACCAAATGCAAACTGCGCAGCGAATACGGAGACGTGACCGCCAAGCGCCAGCACTACCACGGCATACGCACAGGCGTGGGCTTCAGGTTCTGAGCCGGTGCTTCCCGCACACAAACAAATTCCTAATTCTCAATTTTCCCACCACGCGTCCAACTATTAGAAACCACGCGCATAAAACACTTGCCCCCTGCCCTGCCCTGTGGTATAAGGAGCGTGGCTGCCGTGCTCGTGACGCGTGGTCATACAAGCCCGGACTGTTATAATTAGTTAAGGGGCCAATGGCTCAGGGGAGATATGTTCCGTCCCGCGACGGACTCAACCGAGAATCCCCGACCTCGCACCCACCTGTCATTCAGGGAACGCGGCTCTCATACCACTGACGGTACCGGCGGCCAACCCTTTCCTTCCTCCATTGTTCCACGTGGAACATGGGGGATTCGTTTTTATCAATAATCGGTGAGGCGGCCGTTGCGCTTCTTGAGGCCGCGTTCCATGTTGGCGAACATGATTTTCCCCTGGCGGCTGTTGCGGCCTTCCGGGGTGAAGATAGAGACATAGTGCCCCACGTCTTCGTCACTTTGCACGCGCTCCCAGTGTTCCAGGGGGTATTGGTGGTTTTCCGTGTACACGGAAGCCAGGTGGCGGCGCATGTCCGGCACGTCCTGCCACTTTTCTATCAGGATATCCTGCTTGTTCAAGATGGTGAGCCTGCCGCTGCCGGGCCAGGGGTCCATCAGGATGGCATCCGGCCATTTGCCGCGCGCGGCGCGGATATAGATGGCATTGTGCTCGCCTGCCGCGCCCTCGTTGCGCTGGCAGCAGCCCAGGTAGAAATACTCCAGGTGGCGCCGGCGCAGCTCGCGGAACATGTCTGCCTGGTAGTGCCAGCAGAGTCCGCGCTCGCGAAGGTGCTTGGGGCTGTTGACAAGGGCGTTGTTCTGCCAACCCATACCGCGCGGGTTGTTGTAGCGGGCAATGGAGATGCTGGCCTTGAAACCGTTGATGGCAAGCCAGGACGCCTCCTTCTTGGCGGCCGTCAAATCGCGCTGGTCGGGCGGCAGGAGCATGATCAGCCGCTTGTAGGTGTCCAACCGCAGCTGCCGCACCTCCGGCTCGTAGTAGTAGCTGAAAGACGGAGCTTTCATCATGCATGAGCTCAGCAGCACGCATGCGGTGCAAATGAGAAATAACAGGAATCTCGTCATCAGTAGTTGGTGGGACTGCCGGGATGCTCCTTCTGCCCCTTTTCAATGTTTTCCATCATGCGCTTGTACTGGCGCGATTCCGCCGCCTCCTTCTCCCAGAAGAGGGCGTACTTGCTGTCATTGGTGCGCACCACGCTCCAATGCTCGATGGGGATGCGGTGCCCTTCCGGATAAATCCTCTGGCGGTTGGTGCAGACTGCGGGCAAATCTTCCCAGCGTTCGAGGTCCTGCTCAGATGCCTTGCTGACCTTCAGGCGGCCGTTCCACATCCAGGCATCCAAAATCCATGCGTTCGGCCAGTTGCCGTTAATGGCGCAAACGTACACGCAGTTGTGCTCGGAGGCCTCTGCCAAATCACGCACGCAACAGCCAATCTTGAAATAGTCCAGATGGCGCCGGCGCAGCTCGCGGAACATATCGTGCTGGTAGTGCCAGCAGAGCCCGCGGTCCTGGATATGGGCGTTGATAAGCGCATTGCCGGCCCAGCCCGGAAAGTTGGAATTGTTGATGCGGGCAATACCGGCCGCTGCCTTGTAGGCGGTGTCGGACAGCCATTTGGCTTCCTCCTGGGCGGCGGGCAGCGCGCGCTGGTTTTCCGGCAAGAGTTCCAGCAGGTTGGCCTGCAGCTTGCTGCGGCGCTCAGTCACCAGCTTGGTGTACGGATAGCTGACCGGTGGCGGGTAGCAACCCGTCAACAGTACCGCAGCAGCCATCATACATGCCAAACCTTTCATCATTCGCGCGCCCATGCTAGCACAACAGGCTTATATTATCAAGATTTTCCACGGAAGTCCGCTTCAAGCACATGCCAAAGACGGGAAAGCGCGTACAGGGGCAAATTCACCAGATGGTATGATGATGCTCCGGTCTCCGGGATGGGCAGCGGCAGCTCCTGGTGGCAGTAGGGAGACATGGAACAGCGCACGGCATGTGCCTGACGATATTTCTGGCAATACCATTTGAGGCTCTTCGCCTGCAGATTGGTTTGCGCCTTCACTTCCACTGGAACAATATCCATGCCTTGCTGAAAAAGAAAATCGATTTCTGCATCGGAACGCGGAGAAGACCAGTAGAAAGGGGTGATGCCGCAAGCGGCACGCATCTCTTGCTGCACATACTGCTCTGCCAGAGCACCCTTGAATTCACGGAACAGGCGCGTGGAATCCAGCAGCACGGATAAATCAAGACCGCACTTGGCAGACAGCAAACCCACATCCAAAAAATACACCTTGAATGCGCCGTCCTCATACGCAGAAAGAGGGATGGAAGGCACCTTCACTCGCGGTACCAGCTCAATGAGACCCGCATTGCGCAGCCACTCCAGCGGTTCTTTCAAATCACGCATTCGCAGGTGAGAATCTACCGCCGAGCAGAGGAATTTTTTGTTCTCTCGCGCCAATTGACCGGGTATGGATTTCCACAGAGACTGAACACGCGCCAGCATGGAATCCGGCACATGCTTACCGAAATCCATCTCATAGCTTTCCAGCAAGCGCAGCTGTACCTCGCGCGCTTGGGAAAAATCTCCGCCCTGCGCATACTTTTCCACTGCTTCAGGCATACCCCCCACGTAATAGTAGCGGCGCAATTGTTCCTCCAACTCCGCGCGGAACGTGTTCACCATATCCATATCGCCCGAACTCAGCAAATCCGCCAAGCGCTTAAACCCGGCAGCCTCCATGAATTCTGCGAAACACATGGGATACAGGCGCAGAAAATCCACCTTGCCCACAGGGAATCCCGTGCCCCACGTGGAGCGGATGCCCAATTGCGATCCCGCCGCCACCACATGATGTTCCGGCGCATCCTCGCAAAAGTATTTCAGCGCTGTCAACGCCGCCGGACACTCCTGAATTTCATCGAACACAATCAGTGTTTCACCTGCCACCGGACGGAATCCCACCACATACTGAATGGCCGTCAAAATCCGCTGAATATCCGCGCCCTGCTCAAATATCTCGCGCAACTGTGGCTGCGTGTCAAAGCGCACATAAGCTGTTTGGCTGTACTGCGTGCGGCCAAACTCTTGCATCAGCCAGGTTTTTCCAACTTGGCGCGCTCCCAACAGCAACAACGGCCTCCTGTCTGCGCGCTGTTTCCATTGCTCCAATTTCTCTATCGCATAGCGTCTCATCTTGCCAGAATCCAGTATACTCCATATACGACTCATTGTCAATACGCGTCCACATTTTTCGGACGACTTTATTCCACTCTTTCCACATTTTTCGGACGACTTTATTCCACTCCTACCACATTTTTCGGACGACTTTTTGGCAATCTGGGTAAAAAAAGGCCGCCTAGCGGACTTTGAGAAGAAGGATTTCCGGGCGGCAGCAGAAGCGGATGGGCAGTACGCTGGTGCCCAATCCGCGGGAAACATATTCCAAGCGCTTGCCGGGAAGAACGTGAGCGCCGGAGGAGCGAGAGCACGGCACATGGGAATCGATGCTGAAGAACGCTCCATAGAACGGCAGGCAAACCTGGCCGCCGTGGGTGTGGCCGGACACGGTAATCAGCGTTCCGCGCGGAGCAAAGCAGGTGCCATACGGGGAATGGGAAAGCAGGATGAACGGAACGCCCTTCACCGGTTGCGGCACCCTGCCGGGTGAGCGGAAGGTGTACAGGCAGCGGATGCCGCCGATATCCAGCGGCAATCCGTCCACCAGCAATCTCTCCCGCTGCCCCTCCATCATGTGTACACCGACGCCTTGTAGGGCCTCGCGCATTCCTTTTGCGCCGTAGGTGTAGTCGTGGTTACCCAGCACAGCGAAGCACGGCAGGGCGGCGAGCGGTTTCAGGTGCTCAGCTATATCCTGCTCCGACATGCTGGAACCAATCGCAGAACCCGGGTGGCTGTTCATGAAATCGCCAAGAAGCAGCACGGCATCCGGCTTCATGGCAAGGGTGCGTTGCACTATGTTATCGAGGTAATCACCATCACACGGACGTGCATGGAAATCCGCCAGCACGGCCAGCTTCACCTCCCTGCCCTGCCATTCCGGCGCATCCACCGCGTATTCGGTTTCCTCCACCCATTCGCGTTCCACAAATGCCGCGTAGCACAGCAGCAGCACACCTATGCCGGCCATCACCAAAACCAAGCGAAACGACAGCCTAAAATAGTCTTTGAACCGCTGGAATGCCATGGCGTTTACTCAGTGCGCGAAACCAGACCGCGGACAATGATGTCGCGTCCTGCCTGCGTGTAGTTCACCTGCCCAAGATGCGCCTCGGAAACAAGAAAGTCACCGGGAACCACATCTGCCGCACCCCCGGAAAGAATCGGGGCGATATCCTGCATCCACTCGTTCACCAGCCCGCGGTTCAGGAATTCACGCAACAGCTTGCCGCCGCATTCCAGCATGAGCGTGACAACCCCCTGCCCTGTATGCAACCCTTCCAGCATGGCCGTGAAATCTTCCACGTTCTCCAGCACCAAGGTGCGGTCTTTGAAATGGTCCGTGAACAACGCGGCATCCCGGGGCAAACTTTCCCGGCTGCGGGTCATCACCACGCGCCAAGGCTGTTTCTTGCGCTCAGAAGGCCCTGCAAGGGGCTTTCGGATGGTGAGTGCGGGATTATCCCTCCGGACGGTTTCCCCACCCACCAGGATGGCATCAGAGGCCGCGCGAAGCTGGTGGCTATGGCGCAGGGCCTCGGGGTCGCTAATCCAACGTTCCGTACGGCGCACCATCCTGGCATCAAGCGTGCTTGCCACCTTGGCCACCACCCAAGGGCGTCCATGCTCCGTGGCAAACAACCAGGGCCGCAGCACTTCCCGGCACGCCTCCACGCAAACACCCCCCTGCACTTCTATGCCCGCGGCTCGCAAAACAGCATCAGCCTGGCCCCGGTGCCGTCTATCGGGATCTACCACGCCGTAAACCACGCGTGCCATTCCGCACTCGATGATGGCATCCGTGCACGGCGGCGTCTTGCCGTGGCTGGAGCACGGCTCCAGGGTAACGTAAATGGTTGAACGGGACAACAGGGATTCATTGCCGCGGGCCACGGCATCGGCAATGGCGCGGCGTTCGGCATGCGCCTCGCCCGCCACTTCGTGCCAGCCTTCGCCGATGATGCTGCCATCCTTGACGATAACAGCACCTACAGGCGGGTTGGGACTCGTGGTGCCCACCCCATTGCGGGAAAGCTCAACAGCCCGCTGCATCCATTCTGTGTCCCGTTCTGCCATGGCTCCATTCTACCAAGACCCCATCCAGTGTAAAGGCAGCGCCTTGTCATTGTAGAGGATGATAATAATGAAATTTATAAATAGGAAATTCATCATCATCACCCTTGTCAGTTTTGTCAGCAACTCCCCACGATGATTGAAAACACCATCTTTGCAACATGGCATCCCTGTACGTAACGCCGTAGACAATCCCGCTCGAAAAGTAAGTTCCGGTTATTGACACCGTTACCAACCGATAATTGACAACTTACTGACAACACGATGTTGACAAGTAACATAAAACGCTATGTATTAGTGTTTTATGTTAGTCCTCGTGGATAAAGTTGTAGAAGAACACGAAGGGTGCCATAACGGGAATGGCAACGTTGTACGCAACTGAACCCGGCAGGTCCACGCAGACGAAATCCACGGCAGAGAGCACCTGCCCCACCACGGGAGTGCTCTCAGGCTTTCGCGAAACCAAGGTGGCGGTGTTGTCATGGGCATGTGCCTCTACGAGTGCGCGAATCTGGTGTCTCGATGCCCCCGCAGGCAATGCCGTTTGCGGTTCCGCCTTCAAGGCATTGATTTCCTCCATGAGGGAGCTGATAGTGTAGTAGCCGTCGCTGCGCAGCAAGACTTTCGCGGTGCTGCCGGAAATGCGGCGGTACTGGAGCGGCTGGTTTGCAGAGATGGTGCTGTAGGAGGGCTCAGTGTTGTTCTCCAGGAAAATGCTGTCGTGCAGCGTGGGATAATGCAGCCTCATGGTTTCCGGCTGTACCGCTATGTACCAACTTCCGCCGGAGGAATATAGCTGCAGGGGTTCCACCAGGCGGTAGCCTTCACATTGATGGAAGGCCTCTTTTACGTTCTTGTGCGTCTGCAGGTATGCGCAGGAACTCAGGCACAATGCCGCTGCCAGCATGCTGGGGATAAGGATTTTCACGTTGCGTATTGTACAAGACACCCGCCGAAGCGTCAAGGAATCACTTTGTTCCACGTGGAACAATCGGGAGCAGGTATCTTCCCGCGGCATCTGCCGGTATATCAATGTTCTCGTACCAGGCTTGACTGGTGTCGCGGTAGAGTTGGGATTGTGCGGATGCTATGGCTTGTGCAGCGGCGTACTTGGCGCGCTGCATCACCACTGCGCGTATGCCTCTTTGTGCCGGTGCGTCATTCAGGTGCTTGAGCATGAGCTTGGCGGAGGCGATGCGTGATTCTGCCTGGAGGGAGTTTTTGGTGCAGCGGGCCAACAGGCATTCCTCCAGGCATTGAATGTAGTAGCCGTAAAGCTTATCGTTTTTCTGGATTTTCCGGGCCACTTGAACGGCGGCATTAACGGCAGACGATGAGAGCTGCTTGTCATGGATGAGTGAACGCAGCGGCAAGGTGGCTGTCTCCCATTGGTACAGCACGGCGGCTTCCGGGGAGAATGCTGCAATTCTTTCTGCATTCATGTTTTTGCGTAGGGCCAACGCCTCCTTGTCGCGTCCGGCGCAGGAAAGGGCTGTGGCTTCATTCAACCCGGCAAGCAGGTAGGTGCATGTGCATGTGTTGCCGGTTTCCAGCATGTCTCTCCGGGCGTATTGGCGTGCCACGTGGAAATGTTGAATGCTCCGGGCTATGTATCCGCGTTTGAAGAGCAGTTTGCCGTACAGGATTTCCGCTTGCGCGGAATCGCGCATCAGGATAGCAGCCGCCTGGGCGCTGTGTAGTGCTTTGTCGGATACGCTGTCTGCCGTTTCCTCCACGGCACCGCGCAGGTAGAGGAGCATGACTTCACCGGGGTGGCGTTTCAGGGCCTCATCGGCCAATTCCGCAGCTTGCTGTGTCTTTCCGGTCAGGTGCAGCAGGGAAACTGCCCAGCAGGCGGAGGCTACATCGTTGCGGTGTTGCTCCGCGTGTTGCCGGAAGTCGGCTGCGGCGCCGTTCACTTCGTTGCATGCCAGCTTGAGCAGGTTGTTGATGAATAGCGCTTCTGCGGGGGTGGGTGTGTAGTTTTCCAGCAGTTTCTGCAGCTCCTCTAGTTGTTGCGTGTAGTCATCTGCATCCTTGTCCAGCAGAATGGAGCCGCAGTGCGCCAAGGCGCAGTTTTCATCATGCTTCAGTGCTTGGGTGAAATGGTGGGCGGCCAGCTCGTGGTCACCCATGAGGGTGTCTTGGAGGCCCAGGTTGCATTCCAGTGCAGCCGGTTCGTTGTCGCCGGAGAGGGGCAGGGGGGTATAGGCCTGCTCGGCGGCTGCCGCTGCGCAGAGCAGGACAGCCGGCCAGGCAAGGTATTGTTCCACATGGAACATTTTCCTGCGGGCGGGGCAGGGGGTTACATGCGGTCCGGCATGGTGATGCCGAAGAGGCCCATGCCCTGCTTGAGGACTCTGGCGGTGAGCTCGCAGAGGGCGATTCGCGTGGCGCGGGTATCGCCTTCGCTGCGCAGCACGGGGCAGGCCTCGTAGAAGCTGTGGAAGGCTTTGGCGAGCTCGTACAGGTAGGCTGCCAGAAGGTTGGGCTTGCAGTCGTCCAGCGTGGCGGGCACCACTTCTGCGTAGCGCACGAGCTGGCGGGTGAGGGCCAGCTCCGCCGGTTCGGTGAGCGTGAGCTTTTCCGGTGCCGTGAACCCGCCCTCTATCTTGCGGAAGATGGAGCGCACGCGTACATAGGAGTTCTGTAGGTAGGGGGCGGTGTCTCCGGTGAGGGCCAGCATCTTGTCCCAGTCGAAGATGTAGTCGCTCAGGCGGTTTTGGGAGAGCTCGGCAAACTTGATGGCACCTATGCCCACTGCCTTGGCCACAGCCGCTTTTTCTTCTGCAGGCATGTCCGGGCTCTTTTCCTCCACCACGCGGGTGGCTCGCTCAATGGCTTCGTCAATGACGTCTTGCAGGCTCACGGTGTCACCGCTGCGGGTCTTGAAGGGCCTGCGGTCCTTGCCGAGGATGGAGCCGAAGGCGACGTGGCGGAAATCGCCGCTGACGCCGCGCATGCGCTCGATATCGAAGATTTGCTTGAAGTGCTTGTCTTGGGGAGCGCCCACTACGTACCAAATGGCGTCCGCCTTGAAGTTCTGGGTGCGGTAGTCCAGAGTGGCCAGGTCCGTGGTGGCGTACAGGAAGCCTCCGTCTGCCTTGCGGATGATGGCGGGCACGGGTACCCATTCGCCGTCCTTCTGCACCAGGAAGGGGTCGTTCTGCGGCTTGTGGAAGCCATCGGAGAACACGCAGATGGCACCATCGCTCTCACGGGCAATGCCGTCTGCCACCAGCTTGTCCACCAGCGGTGCCAGGGCATCGTTGTAGGCGCTTTCGCCCAGCCAGTAGTCGAAGTGGATATCGAGCTGGTCGTATATTTTCTGAAGCCCGGTCTTGGTGACGGCGATGCACTTGTTCCATATGGAAAGGTTCTCCTCATCGCCGCCCTGGAGCTTCACGAGCTCGGCCTTGCACAGGGGCAGCAGGGTTTCGTCCTCCTTGCATTTCAGGTTCACGGCCTTGTAGACGTCCAGCAGGGCATCGATGGGGTTCTTTTCCAGCTCCTCCTGGTTGAGGATGTTCTTCCAGCCCCAGAGAATCATGCCGAACTGGGTTCCCCAGTCGCCGATATGGTTGTCGGATATGACGGTGTGGCCGAGGAAGCGCGCCAGGCGGGCCAGTGTGTCGCCGATGATGGTGGAGCGGATATGCCCCACATGCATGGGCTTGGCCACGTTCGGGGCGGAGAAGTCGATGACGATGGTCTTGGGCCGCTGCACCTTGTCCACACCCAGGCGGTCATCGTGCAGCATCTTTTCCGCGCGGGCGGCCAGGCACTCCGGGCGGATGCGGAAGTTGATGAAGCCGGGGCCGGCGATTTCCGTGGCGGCCAGGCTGTCCTCCATGGCCTCCATCAGTTTGGTGGCGAGCTCGCGCGGGTTCATGCCCACGCGTTTCGCCAGCATCATGGCCACGTTGCTCTGGTAGTCGCCAAAGCGCAAATCCTGCGCCACGCTCACGGCTGGCACGGTGAAATCTGAGGGCAGGGTATCTCCCAGCACCGTTTTCAGCGCGCGCCCAAGCTGCTCCGTCAATTCATTCGGTATCGTCATGTCGCCGCCTTTATACACGCATACGCGCGCGTTTTCAAGCGCAATGTTACGCATGCGCCTGCGGTGAATACCCGCCGCGCAGGCGGAAGATGCGGGCTGTGGCGCTAGTTTGAGGGCGGTTCGTATTCTACAGGGCGGCGGACAACAACGGCACCGGATGACTACGTTTGCACCTTGCCTCAACACTTGAAATTTCTTCGTCTCTTGCGTATTGGTATTGAGCACATTATAACTACATCGATTTTTTTTTTGAAAATAAATTGCCAAATTCGGCATTTGGTGACTTAATAGGGTATAGAGAAGCGCATGACCTGCATCGCCACAGCTCCTGTTTCACGCCGCCGCGCCGCCGCGCGCTGTTCAGCAAGGAGGGAGCAAACCTGGAAAATAAGGAATAAAACGAACATTACCATACCGCCACTTAAAATACTGAACATAAATCAACAATGCGACCATTATTTCAAAAAAAACAATTGGGATTCATTGCATTGCTCTTCCTTGTTTATCTCATAGGTGTTCTTGCAATTCATTTGTACTTATCCTATGAAAACTGGATTGAACAAGGCGAAGCAGATGAGCTTTGGAGCTGTTCAGCAGCGCTTTTCAATCCTATGCTGTTCATGGCGCTCCTGCAGTATATTTGCATATATTTCGCCTTTCTCCTTTCGTATATATTCAAAAATATTCTATATCCCTGGTTGGCTCTTGTGTTGTTGATATGGGGCCTAACCTGGATGCCGGTGGCCTATGTATGCACAAGCGATTTTCTGCGCAGCGGCGGAGGTCCTTTTGGCATGCCTATATCAGCGGTCGTCATTCCTGTATTTGCGGCAATGCTGCTTGCTGAAGCAGCGATTATTCTCATTATCCGGTGCTGCACCAAATCCGCTGATGCCCGAAAGCGGCTGCGCTAGTATCCTGTTGAGAAAGTTCGTTACAATAGCCAAGCGGCGCGGATGATGAGACAGACCAAATGCATGGGCTGGATTGCCGTAAGGCCAGAGTACACCGGGGAGAGAGCCGCCATTAAGCTCAGGGTGGACAGGAAGAATAGTTTTTCCTGTCATCAGTGCGGCTCTCCCCTGCAACATCAGGGGAATTAGCGCAGACCCGGCCGATAACCGCGCACGCTATTTTTCCTTGCCAGCGGGGGAGTGTTCGCGTACACTGAGAGTGTGCATCAGATAGTGTTCAACGAAATCAGCGCGGCAGAAGTATCCGCCATACCGACCCTGGAGCAGCTGGAGCTCATCTCCGCGTTCCAAGTGGACGACTCGTGCCTGGGAGAGAAGCCGAGCGACAGCCGTTTTGGCGTGGTGGAGCGCGAGGGGCGCAAAATCTACCGTTTCCGCAGCAAGGATTACCGCATCTATTTTACGGTGGAGGAAAAGGGCAAGGTGGTGGTGCAGCGTGTGCTGCATGCGGACACGCTTAAGGATTTCCTGTTCCGCAGCGGGATGGGGAAGGGGAGCGAGGACCAGAAGCTGGGAGCATCCCGCTCGTTCTGGAAGCTCATAGAAGACGGCGAGCACGCCAACCGAAAATAGGGTTCCACCATGCCTGGCCTGGCCACAGCCGTATTCAGCAAACCCGCAAGGATAGGTGCGGTGGCCAGGGTGACACTGACCCAGCTGGTGCGCATGAAGCTCTTTCTGGTGCCTGCCGCGTTTGCGGTGCTGGTACTGGCGCTGCAGTTCATCCCGTACCAGGAGAGCATCGGCATCGAATTCCAGGGAGTGGCGCAGTTGGAGCTGCTCAAGGATGTGGCGCTGGGCTGCATGCAGGTGTTCGGTCTGGTGTTCAGCATAGCGGCCACGGCCCTGCTGATACCGCGCGACACGGAAGACCGCATCCTCTACACCATCCTGTGCAAGCCCGTGCCGCGGTTCGACTACCTGGCGGGCAAGCTGCTGGGCGTGTGGGGGCTCATCATCCTGATGGTTCTGTTCATGGACGGCCTGATGGTGCTGCTGGTGGGAATGCGTGAGGCCGGCATCATGCAGGACATGGCACAGGTGCTTACGCAGCGCGGGTACACGGCAGAGGAAATGGCGCCGTACCTGGACCAGGTTGCCGCGGCGGGGAACGATTGGAACACGCAGCGCGGCATTGCGGCCATGCTCATGAATTTCGGCGTGCTCACCAGCCTGTCACTGCTGATATCCTGCTTCACGAGCGGCACCATCGTGAGCATCATCTTCTCGCTCGGGGCCTATATCATCGGCATGTTCCAGGGCAACCTCTTCAGCATCATCTTCAGCGGGCAGGGGGTCACGCCCCTCATGCAGCACGTGGAACGCGCCTTTGCCGTGTTCATCCCGAACTTCAGCATCTTCACCATGGCGGACACCGCAGCGGCGGGGGTGCCGCTGGGCATCGGTCTTTTGGGGATCCTGGCGGCCATAGCCTGCGGGTACATGCTGCTGCATTTGGCCACGGCCGCCTGGCTGTTTCAACACAAGGAATTTTAAGCTATGGACTTCAAGACATTCTTGCTGAACACCGCCACCCTGCTCATTGTGCTGGATCCCATCGGCATCATGCCGATGGTGCAGTCCCTGCTGCTGCCTGTGCCGCGCAAGCGGCGCATGCGCGTGCTGCGGCGGGAGCTCTTCATTGTTCTGCTGCTGCTGCTGTTCTTCTTCTTCATGGGTGAGCGCATCCTCAACTACATGGATATAGACCAGAGCACGCTGAGCATCTCCGGCGGCATCCTGCTGCTGTTGATAGCGGTGGGCATGGTGTTTCCGCGCGTGGATGTACTGGGCTCGCCCAACGATCACGACTCCAAGAACGCGGAACCGCTGCTGGTGCCCATTGCGGTGCCCATCATCGTGGGTCCGGCTTCCATTTCCGTGGTGATGATCATGGCGGCCAAGTGCCCGGACACGGCCACGCTCATGACCTCGTCCCTGAGCGTGGTGGCGGCCTGGGCGGTGTCCTTTGGGTTCCTGATGTTCTCGCGCCGCATCGTGGTGAAACTGGGGCAGCGCGGCAGCGTGGCGCTCACGCGCCTCATGGGCACCGTGCTGGTGCTGCTGGCCATACAGATGTGCCTCAACGGCCTCACCAAGTACATTGATGCCGTGCGCCACCCCGCGCCCGCCCGGATTGAGCAGGTGGAGCAGATAGGGCAGCCCGCCGCCACGGAGCAGAACCATGCCTGACGACTTGACAGAGCGCGCCGCCGCCGGTGATGCGGAAGCCTGCATGCACCTGGCCAAGCGGCTCATGCGCGGCCGCGGTGGCGAGCGCAACTACGAGCAGGCCGTGGCCCTGTTCGACACGGCGGCCAAGGCGGGCCATGCGGATGCCCTCTACTGGCTGGGCAAGTGCTATCTCAAGGGCCTGGGCTGTCCGCGGGACCCCTCCGGCGGCGTGAGCTGCCTGGAAACCGCGGCCCGCGCCGGGCACGCCGGGGCGGCGCTCAAGCTGGGCAGCTGCTTTGCCGCCGGGCTGGGCGCCCCGCAAAGCGCGGAAATGGCCGCATACTGGTACCGCAAGGCCGCCGCGCGCGGCGAAACCCGCGCGTATGATATGCTGCTCGCCCTTTCACGCAAACCCTCATCCCCACCCCCCACATCATGTTCACTGGACTCGTAGAATGCACCGGAAAGGTGCTGGCCATCACCCCCGTGCAGACCGGCGCCCGTTTCACTGTTGAAGTACCTTTCGCCCAAGAGTTGTCTTTGGGTGATTCCGTGGCGGTCAACGGCTGCTGCCTCACCGTGGACAAGGTGGCGCCGCCGCAGGTGGAGTTCGACCTGCTGACGCAGACGCTGCGGGTCACCTCCCTGGGAGCGCTGCAGGTGGGCTCCCTCTGCAACCTGGAGCGTGCCATGGGCGGGGCAGGGCGCTTTGGCGGGCACATGGTCATGGGGCACATTGATGCCACGGCGGAGGTGCTCACCGTGGAACCCGTGGGCCAGGACCACCGCATCACCATCCGCATCCCGGAGCACCTCGCCAAGTACATCATCGACAAAGGGAGCATCGCCATGGACGGTGTATCGCTCACCATTGCAGCCATCCACAACGGTTGCGAGCCGGAGTTCTGGATCACCCCGCACACCTGGCAGCGTACCTCCATGCACACCTACCGCCCGGGGCAATGCGTGAACATAGAGGTGGACATGCTCGCCAAGTACGTGGAGAAGCTCCTGGCGCGGTGATGCGCGCGCTGTCTTTTCCCGCGCTTGATGGTAGGCTGGGCCTGTGGTAGAATGGGCGCACATGGAAGGCAACTACACGGAGAAGGACATCATGTCGCTGGACTGGCGGGAGCACATCCGCCTGCGTCCCGGCATGTACATCGGCAAGCTTGGTGACGGCAGCATGGCCGACGACGGCCTGTACGTGCTGCTCAAGGAAGTCATCGACAACTCGATAGACGAGTTTGTGATGGGTGTGGGGCGCAAGATACTCGTGAACATCAGCGAAGACGGGCTGTGCGAGGTGCGCGACTTCGGGCGCGGCATTCCGCTGGGCAAGCTCTACGAGTGCGCCGCCAAGATCAACACCGGCGGCAAGTACGATGGCGAGGCCTTCAAGAAATCCGTGGGGTTGAACGGCGTGGGCATCAAGGCCGTGAACGCGCTTTCAGAGGAGTTTGAAATCCAGGCCTACCGGGAGGGCAAGACCCGCCGCATGCGCTTTGAACAGGGCGTGCTCGTGAAGGGGAGCGATTCCACCCGCAAGAATACGGAGCCGGACGGCACGCGCGTGGCCTTCCGCGTGGACCGCGGCATCTTTGCGCCCAACGCGGCGTTCAACCCGGAGTATGTGGAGCGCATGTGCCGCTACTACTGCTACCTGAACACCGGGCTCACCATCTGCCTGAACGGCCGCAACATTTCCTCCAAGAACGGCCTGCTGGACCTGCTGAAGGAGGAGATGAAGGACGAGCCCCTCTACGAGCCCATCCACCTGGTGGGAGACGACATCGAGGTGGCCATCACCCATGCGGACCAGTACGGGGAGGAGTACTACTCCTTCGTGAACGGCCAGCACACCACCATGGGCGGCACCCACCAGGCCGCCTTCAGGGAAGCCATTGCCAAGACCCTGCAGGGCTTCTACAAGAAGAACTACGAGGCCGCCGACACCCGCGCCGGCATTCAGGCCGCCATCAGCCTCAAGGTCATTGAGCCCGTCTTTGAATCGCAGACCAAGACCAAGCTGGGCAGCAACACCATGGGGCCGGACAAGGAGACCATCCGCACCTTCGTGCTCAACTTCCTGGCGCGTGAGCTGGACAACTACCTGCACCGCAACCCGGAGACCGCAGCCGCCATCGAGGAGAAAATCAAGGAGAGCGAGAAAACCCGCAAGGAGGTGGCCGGCGTTACCGGCAAGGTGGCGCGCGACCGCGCCAAGAAGGCCAAGGTGCACACCCGCAAGCTGCGTGACTGCCGCGTGCATTTCGACACCAAGCACAAGCGCGCCGCAGAGACCATGCTCTTCATCACGGAGGGTGATTCCGCATCCGGTTCCATCACCACCGCGCGGGATGCTGAAACGCAGGCCGTGTTCTCCCTGCGCGGCAAGCCCGCCAACAGCTTCGGCATGAAGCGCGCCGCCCTTTTCGAGGAGAAGTGCAACGAGGAGCTGGATTTCCTCCACCTCGCCCTCAACATCGACCGCAGCATCGAGGACCTGCGCTACAACAAGGTCGTTATTGCCACAGATGCGGATGTGGACGGCATGCACATCCGCCTGCTGCTGCTCACCTTCTTCATCCAGTACTTCCCGGAGCTCATCAGGGAAGGGCACCTCTTCATCCTGCAGACCCCGCTCTTCCGTGTGCGCAACAAGCAGAAGACCATCTACTGCTATTCAGAGGCCGAGCGCGACGCCGCTGTCCAGCAGCTCGGCAAGGCCCCGGAAATCACCCGATTCAAGGGGCTCGGTGAAATCTCGCCCGACGAGTTCAAGGGCTTTATCGGTGATGATATCCGCCTGGAGGAGGTCTCCCTGGAAAACGCCCACAACCTCAAGGACATCCTGCGCTTCTACATGGGTACCAACACCGACGACCGCCGCCAGTACATCGTCGACAACCTCATCGTTGAAGAAGACTTGGCGTAGTGAAACAATAAACCCCGGAGAGTTTCATGGAAGCGCGCGACATGGTGATGAACTACCTCGCATCTCAGCAGATGCGGGGAGTACTGCGTGCGCCCGTGGATGAATCCGCCCGCAAAATCCTGCGAGAGTGGATGCTGGCGGCGCGGCGCGGCGTGCCGCGCGTGCTGAAGGCGGAATCCCCCGCTCCCGCCCAGGTCCAACCAGCGCCCGTTGCCTCCGCAGAGCCTCCCGCGTCTGCCGCAGAGGAGCCGGCGGATTTCGATGCCATGCGCCAGAGCCTGGAGACTCCATCCGCCCCGGAAGCCCCGCAGGAGAGCGCCAGACTCTTCCGCCCCGGCGGCCGCAACGCCCAGGAGGCCTGGCAGGCCATGCGTGCTGTCCTGCCCGCTTGGGAACCTATCCGCCAGCTTGGAACTTTGCGTGAAACACCTGTTTTTGGTGAAGGAAATCTTGAAGCGGACATCATGATGGTGTCGGATGCCCCCGGTTATCAGGACGAGAAGGAGGGACGCCCCCTGCAAGGGGAGGCCGGCGCGAAGCTGGACGGCATGCTCAAGGCCATGGGCTTGGAACGCAAGGACGTCTACCTGACCCCGCTCGTGAAGTTCCGCCCGTCTCAGCCGCGCCAGACCATCAACACGCGCCCTCCCTCCGAGCAGGAGGTGCGCGCCTGCCTGCCCGTGCTGGATTTTGAGATGGCGCTGGTGCGCCCCAAGGTGATTGTGGCCTTCGGCGTGCTGGTGGCGCGCGCCCTGCTGCAGCGCGGCAACCTGCCGCTTTCCGACTACCAGGGCGGCAGCAACTCCTACCGCGGTGTGCCGGTGGTGGTTACCCACCATCCCAGCTACCTGCTGCGCACCAGCGATCTCGCGGAGCGCCGCCGCCTTTGGGAGGAGATGCTGCGCGTCATGGAAATCACCGGCCTGCCCATCTCCGACAAGCAGAGGGGCTATTTCCTGCCAAAGCAAGCGTAACGGTGCCTGCCGCATGTGTTGTAAAGATTGTGAGACGCCATCCACCCCGCCGAATGGCGGGGTGATTCCACTATCCCTTACAAATGAAAGTCAAGTTCGGGGCCGTATTTGTTGTCGGGTCCGCTTGGGAGGAGGGTGAGCACCAGAAGGAAGATTCCGAGGAGGGAGAGGGTGGGATCCGCCAAGCGGTAACAGAGCTTGAACCAATCCGGCTGGAAGATTTGGAAATCCTGTGCCAAGGACATAAGCTCGTTGAGAGACATGGAGGGGAGGTCGGTGGCATCCAGGCCGAATTCCAGCTGGAACTGCAGGAGGATGCCGGTTTCCAGCACGGCCACGACAGCCACAATGCCGTATTGCAGGGCAATCCAGCGTCCGCTCCAGCCGCTGCCTGCATCGTGCAGGCGGCGCACATAGACGGCCAGCATGGGCAGGGCCGTGTAGAACACGTAGAACATCAGGGCTGCCGCGCCCGCGATGAGCAGCACCGTGCCGACTGCGGTGGACACCACGCACGCGGCCGCGCCGAGCAGTAGAACGGCCAGGGGAACGCAGCCCAGGAGCAGGGCAAAGAGCATGCAGCTCCAGTATTCCGCGCGCGTGGCGCGGCCGGCCATGCGGGCGTAGTTCTCCCGCTTGAAGGCGGCGGCGAAATGTTGCCAGAGTTCGTGCATGGCTTAGCCGAGCGGGTATTTGGCGGAGGGGCCGTACTTGTTGCTGCCGCGCTTGGAATCCCGCAGGGTCAGCACAAAGAGCAGGATGCTGAGTGCGTAGCCACCCAGGGTAATCAGCCCCATCCACGGGTTCATGTGGAGCTGCTTCTCCGCACTTTGCAACTGGTATGCAGAGAGAGCATCTTCGTATTCGGCCAAGAGTGCGAGCTCGGCAATCTGCTGGGGCGAGTAGGGTTCCTCCCCTTCGGCAAGGGGCTCCTGTGCCATTTTCTCGGCCCGTTCCCGCACGCAGGGGGTGTTGATATCGTACTTCCACGCAGGATGGTTGACCAGTTTCCACATGTCGGTATAGGCCTCCGTACCGAAGCCAATACCGATGCCCAGCGCCATGGAAAGCGCCACCCACCAGCCGCTCCAGCCTACATCGTGCAGGCGCCGTACCTCCACCGTAAGAAACAGCACACCGGAGAGCGGCATTATCACCAAATAGACCGTAGAGCCGGTCATAATGGCGGTGGAAAGCTCCATCGTGCCGTTTATTACACAAATGGGGAGGGTGATGAGAAGCCCTATGAGCAGTACGGAGACCAACAGCATATAGCAAAAAAACGTGCCCCAGTACTCCTTGCGCGTGGCACGGCCGGGGATTTGGAAGATGCGGTGCAGCGCCAGGCAGAAGTTGCGCCAGAGCCCGCGGTTCTGGGCGTGCAGGGTGGTGCCGCAGTGCGGGCACTGCTCCGGCAGGCCGCTGTGCTTGGCGGTGAATTCCTGCCCGCAGTACGGGCATGCCACCTCCCCCTGGATGCCGGGCACGGGCGGCAGATCCTCGCCGGCCTCGCTTGCCTCCATGAGCACGGTGCCGAGCGGCTGCCAGTTCTCGCCGCCTACCGGGGCCACCAGCGTGGCGGGGGTGATGATGCCTTGTTGCATGAGTTCTCCCAGCTCCGCCAGGGAGTGGGGGCCGGTGGGTTTCTTGTCTGTGTTCAGGTAATAGTACATAAGGGGATTAGGATTGGGATTCTTGCTTCGCGGTGTCAACCGTGCGGGTAAAGGAGGGAGGGGCCGTATTTGTTCGGGCCGCGCTGAGAGGCACAAAGCGTAAGGATGAAGATGAAGAGGCTGAAGCATACCACTGCCAAGATGGGCACAATCAGGATAGCATTCGCCCACATGTGGAAATTTCCGTTGATGGCTACCAGTCCCAATAGTACGGGGAAGAGCAGCATGCTGCAGAAAGTCGCCGCAACCCACCAGCCGCTGTGCCCCGTGTCATGCAGGCGCCGTACCGTTACCCCGAGGGAGCATACCAGTAGCGTCAGTTGAATCAGCACCGACAAAATCATCACAACCCAAATCGCGGCTGATGGAGAATGCGGGTTGTTTCCATTGAGGGAGTCGACATCTACCATGATACCCGCGATGCAACCGAGGATGACTGAAACGCCGTATTGCACAATCAGGCTGAAGAGCATGAAACTCCAGTATTCCCGCCGCGTGGCGCGGCCGCGGTAGTTGAAGCTCTGCTTGAAGGCGTACCAGGCGTTTTGGGGCAGGTCCTCCGTGCCGGGGTGAAGCGCGTTTCCGCAGTGCGGGCACACGGCCGGCACCTCCGCCGCCACCAGCGCGGTGCCGCAGTGCGGACACGCCCCCAGCTCTGCTGCAGGGCTGCCGGGTGCAGCCTCATCCGTCAAATCCAGCAAGGCGAGCTGCTGCCAGCCGCTCCCGCCCTCCATGGAAGCCAGCGTGTGGCCGTTGATAACGCCCTCCACCATCATGCGGCGCATCTCCGCCGCAGGGAAGGGTCCCTGCACTTCTTTCTGCTCGTTGAGGTAGTAGTATTTCATTGCTGTCTACACTGTATAAGCGGCAAACCGGCCCTTATGGCGAAAAAAAGTTTGCCATCACCGGAATTTTATCCCAAACGCACCCGCACTGCAAGAAAAACGGGGCACACAGGCGCAAGAATTTGAGTTTTGTTGAAAAAGCGGGTGCAAATGCGTTTCATACACATGGAAGGAGAATTTCCACTATGAAGACAGCACTTATAATCGCAGTAGTTTCCGCCCTGCCGCTTCTGGCACAGGAACCCGCCCCCCAGCAGGAAACCCCCGCCGCCCCCCAGGGTGAGCAGGCTCCCTCCCAGGGGATGCACAGGAACCGCGGCCACCACATGCAGGGCCAGCGCGGCCAGCGCCGCGGCATGATGAACCCCGAGCAGCAGAAGCAGATGCTGGAGAAGTTCGATGCCGACAAAGACGGCAAGCTCTCCGAGGAGGAGCGCAAGGCCATGCGCGAGGAGTTCATGAAGAACCGCCCGCAGATGCCCGGCCGCCCCGGCCAGCAGGGCCAGCGCCACGGCATGATGGACCCCGAGCAGCAGAAGCAGATGCTGGAGAAGTTTGATGCCGACAAGGACGGCAAGCTCTCTGAGGAGGAGCGCAAGGCCATGCGCGAGGAGTTCATGAAGAACCGCCCGCAGATGCCCGGCCGCCCCGGCCAGCAGGGCCAGCGCCGCGGCATGATGGACCCCGAGCAGCAGAAGCAGATGCTGGAGAAGTTCGATACCGACAAGGACGGCAAGCTCTCTGAGGAGGAGCGCAAGGCCATGCGCGAGGAGTTCATGAAGAACCGCCCGCAGGGTCCCCGCGGCCACCGCGGTTTCCATGGCCCGCAGGGGGCTCCCCAGGGCCAGCAGGGTGAGCAGCCCCAGGCTCCCGCCCAGCCCGCTCCCCAGGAGTAAGCCCTTGTTCCATCCCCCATTTCAAAGGCCCGCCAGGATCCATGCCTGCGCGGGCCTTTTTCTGCAATACATCCAAAATGAGCGTCTTGTGAACCGATGGGAACACCTTGCAATTATACTTTCAAGATACGGCCATATATCTTGAAAGTATAATTGCAAGATATAAAAACACACTTAGAGAGAAAGGCTTAAGGAAACGCCTTGACTCCCGCAGGGAGATTTCCTAGAATGGCGGCATGGAGTACAGGACACGATACCCGGAGGGCGAGGAGCTGGAGCGCATGCTGGTGGATGCGGGGCTGGGGCAGCTGCACCGCCAGAGGCTCATCCTGGTGGCGGTGATGGTGCTGACAGTATCCGTTCTCAACAGTCTGCTTGATTTCAACACGACAACGCTTTGGGTGGCGATAGGCTTTTCCGCAGTGGTGCTTGTGGGGGTTGAAATGGCTTGGCGCGCGCAATTGCGGCGGAATGCCAAGCGGCAGGTGCCTGTTTTCGGCGGGCGGGAGACGGTGGTCACGGTGTCGGATGCCGGCCTGCTGCTGGAAACTCCCGCCACGCATTCATCCATGTACTACCCCTGGCCGCTGGTCTCCAAGCCGCAGTTGTACCGGAAAGACACTGTGTTGGGCTTTTTCACCCCTACGCAGCTGTATGCCATAGCCCTGCACGGGCTGGACGCAGGACAGCGCGCGGAGCTGCTGCGGGAGATGCAGGAGCATGCCGGCAAGGCGGGCGGCGAGCCTATCCCGCCGCCCATGGACACGGCCCGCGCGCATACGCTCGATATCACTGCGGGGCAGCGCGCGGAGGCGTGCGATATCACTGCCGCGCGCATTTGCCCGGTTTGGTTGACACTCATCCGCTGCGCGGTGCTGGCGCTTCTCGCCTGGTCTGCCGGACAGCAGGCGGCAGAGCTTGTGCAGGCAGACTGCCAGGTGGCATCCAGCGGCTTCATCTTGATTGGTATCCTGGCGTTTTGCGCGTGGATTGTGTTCAGCTACCTGCTGCATCCAGGGCGGCAGCTGTTGCGGGCTGCCTCCACGCCCGCGGCGGCGCGGGTGCGCTGCCGCAGCTATCTGTTCGACACGGAGGGGCAGCGCCTGCAGGCCGCGGGCGGTGAGGGCTCCTGGGCCGTGACCGGGCTGGGCCAGGTGGAGGCCGTTTGCCGCGGCAAGACCTGCCGCGTGCTCTTCATGAACGGGCAGGTGAGCGGGCTCACGCTGCCGCCGGATGCGGAGCTGCCGCCCGCGCTGCCGGCGGAGCTTCCCGCGCCGCGCCGCAGCCGCTTGTTCATTCCCGCCCTAGTGGTGGCGGCGGTGCTTTTTGCCGTGTCCTTTCTCTACACCTGTGAGTCGGCCCCCGAGGAAGAGGAACCCTGCCCGGAGGAAGTGTATGAGGAGGTTCTGGCACCCATAATGGGTGACTGAGGCATCCGTTTTCAGCGGTCCATGCCGCGGCGGCCCTGAATGGCCCGCATGAGGGTCACGGCATCCGCATGGCTGAGCCCTGCGCCTGCGGGCATGCCCTGGGCAATGCGGGAAACCTTGCAATCCAGCGGGGCCAGCTGTTCCGCCAGGTAGAGGGCGGTGGCCTCTCCCTCCACATCGCTGCCCACGGCCAGGATAACCTCGCAGCCCGGCAGCGCGCGCACGCGCTCCAGCAGCTTCTCCACGGCCAGGTCCTCCGGCATCACGCCGTCCAGCGGGGATATCTTGCCGCCCAGGCAGTGGTAGAGCCCGCGGAACGAGCCGGAGCGTTCGATGGGCAGCACATCCGTGGGCTGCTCCACCACGCAGAGCAGGTGCGTGTCGCGCGCATCATCGCTGCAGGCGGCGCAGCGTTCCCCCTGCGGGGCAAAGAACCCGCATTCAGGGCAGGTGGAAACGGTATCCGCCGCCTGCACCAGGGCGGTGGCCAGGGTGCGGGCGTCCTGCCGGCCCTGCTGGAGGAACCAGAGGGCAAGGCGCTCCGCTCCGCGGCTGCCCACGCCGGGCATGCGCTTGAGCGCGGCAATGAGCTCCTGCACCGCCTGGGGGTATTCCTGGGCTTTCATGGCAGGCGGGCCCGCACATAGCGGTAGTAGAGTTTTTTCAAGAGGGGCTTGCTTTCCACCCCCAGCCAGGTGAGCAGCACGCAGATGCAGGGCGCGCTCATGTTCAGCACGCCGTGCCACAGCACGCACAAAATGCCCGGCAGCACCAGCGCCAGCAGCAGCAGCAGTGCGTACTGCGCCCGCTGCCGGAAACTTTTCTCGCGCAGCAGAAGCAGGGAAAGGTACAGCGTGACCCCCACGCAGATGCAGAAGATGCCGCCGTTGCCCAGCAGGTCCACCTGCGCTTCCAGCGCATCCATGTAGAAGGGATCGCCCGCCAGGAAGCGTATCTGCTGCAGCCCCAGCTCGTATGTGGCCCCGCTGAGCATGAGCACCAGGGCAACAGCCAGCACGCAGAAGCTCAGCGCCGCCCATTCCAGCAGAAGGCGGTCCCAGCTGCCGCGCCGCCGCGCAGGCCCCAGGCAGTCCAGCAGCCGCGCCGCACGCGCCAGGATGGCATCTGTGATTTCAGGGGACATGCGGGTGGAGTGTGCCGCCGGCTACTCCGCAAAGCGCTTGACGACGAGGGTGGCGTTGTGCCCGCCGAACCCGAAGGAGTTGCTGAGCGCCACATTCACCTGGTGCTCGCGTCCCTGGTTGGGGCAGACATCGAGGTCGCACTCGGGGTCCTGGTTGAACACGTTGATGGTGGGCGGGATGAAGTTGTCCTGAATGGCCTTCACGCAGGCAATGAGCTCCACGCCGCCGGCTGCGCCGAGCAGGTGGCCGGTCATGGACTTGGTGGAGCTGAGCACCAGGCCGTTCTTGGCGTGCTCACCGAAGGTGCGCTTGATAGCCTTGATTTCACAGATATCACCCAAAGTGGTGGAGGTGCCGTGGGTGTTGACGTAGTCCACCTCCTGCGGCTGCACGCCCGCGTGTTCCATGGCGAGCTCCATGCAGCGGCTGGCGCCTTCTCCCTCCGGCATGGGGGAGGTCAGGTGGTAGGCGTCGCAGCTCAGGCCGTAGCCGGCAAGCTCCGCCAGAATGCGGGCCCCGCGCGCCTGCGCGTGCTCCAGCGTTTCCAGCACCACCGCCGCCGCGCCCTCGCTCATCACGAAACCGTCGCGGTCCACATCGTAGGGGCGGGAGGCCGTCGTCGGGTCGTCGTTGCGGGTGGAAAGCGCGCGCATGTTGGCAAATCCCGCCAGGCCGATAAGCTCGATGGGGGCTTCCGAACCGCCGCAGATCATGACGTCGGCGTCACCGAATTTCATGATGCGCCAAGCCTCGCCGATGGAGTGGTTGGAGGTTGCGCATGCGGTGGAGATGCTCATGTTCGGGCCGCCGAAACCGTATTCCATGGCCACCAGGCCGCTGGCCATGTTGGTAATCATGTAGGGGATACAGAAGGGGGAGACGCGGCGCACACCGCTCTCCAGCATGGTGCGCAGGTTGACGCCGTGGATGTGCAGACCGCCGATACCGGAGCCGATCATCACGCCCACGCGGGTGCGGTCCTCTTTCTCCGGGTCCAGCGCCGCATCCTGGATGGCCTGTGTGGCGGCGGCCATGGCCAACAGTTCAAAGCGGTCGCAGCGCCTCGGCGTCTTCGGGTCTTTCAGGAAATAGGGGGAGGGGTCGAAATCCTTTACATGTCCGGCGATACGGGCGGGGGATTCCGATGCATCAAAGGTATCCACCAGACTTATCCCGGAGCGGCCTTCCTTCATGGCTGCCCAGGTTTCATCCACGTTCAAGCCGAGCGGCGTCACGGCGCCCATCCCGGTGATTACGATTCGTCGTTCTGTCATGGCTGCTGTCATCTTATCCTGCCTTGCGGGGAGAGTCAAGCTCAAACGGCTGCGCGGCGCAGGCGCGGGCGGCATGGCGCGCCTTATTGTTCTCCTGCCGGGGTGTTGCTTCTGGGCTTGTAGGTGGTGGGGCGGGTTTTCTTCTTCTTGGGGTTGAAGAATTCCGGGTGCGCGGCGGCCCAGGCCTCGTAGAGGTCGGGGCGGTTGCGGCGGGTGCGTTCCACGGATTGTTCCAGCTTCCATTCCTCAATGGCCTGGTGGTTGCCGGAAAGGAAGACGGGCGGCACCTCCATGCCGCGGAACACGTTCGGCTTGGTGTAGGCGGGGGCTTCCAGCAGGCCGTTGGAGAAGGATTCTTCTATGCTGCTGCGCTCATCCCCCAGTGCGCCCGGCAGCAGGCGCGCCACGGCATCAATGACCACCACGGCGGCTATGGCGCCGTTCGTGAGAATGTAGTCGCCAATCGACAGTTCCAGGTCCACCAGGGTGTCGATGACGCGCTGGTCCACGCCCTCGTAGTGTCCGCAAAGAAAGATGTAGTGGGCATCCCCGCCGTCCATGCAAGGGGCGGCCAGCTCCTCTGCCACGGGCTGGGAGAACACGCGGCCCTGCGGGGTCATCAGGATAACCTTGGTGTTCTCCCGCCGCAGTTCCTCTATCGCCTCGAAGATGGGCTCGCACTTCATGAGCATGCCCTGGCCCCCGCCGCACAGGTAGTCGTCTGTGCGCCGGTACTTGTCATGCGTCCAGTCCCGCAGCTGGTGGGCGCGCACGGTTATGAGCCCGCTCTCCGCCGCCCGCCCCATGATGCTTTGGGACAGCGGCACGGAGATGAGTTCCGGGAAAAGCGTCAGGACATCAATTTTTAACATGATGGAGATTTACAATTTACAATCATTGCCATCCCATAAAAGGGACGGGCAAGAGAAAGAGAGAGGCGTTTGACTTTGTGTCCGATTACACTCATAATCGGAAATATGAAACCAAAAGCAAACGCCAAGAGGAGTATATCGGTATTGGGGCAGCTGTGCAAG
>JAZLHB010000038.1:0-1465 GCA_045616565.1 Akkermansia sp.
GGCCCCCGCCAAGAAGGCCCCCGCCAAGAAGGCAGCCCCGGCCAAGAAGGCGGCTCCCGCCAAGAAGGCGGCTCCGGCCAAGAAGGCAGCTCCGGCCAAGAAGGGGGCTCCCGCCAAGAAGGCTCCCGCCGCAAAGCCGGCCCCCGCCAAGAAGGCTCCCGCAAAAAAAAAATAACTGATGTAACGCCTAGCGCACCCGCCAAAACCACGGACAGCGCGAAAACGGCGAATTCAAAAGTTAAAGGAGATAAGGCCCTCAGAGATCAGCTGTCGGAGGATGAAAAACTCCGCGCAAAAAAGCTCCGTGCCACCTTGGCCGAGCTCAAGGCTGATCCTGAGTGGCCTTCTTTTTTGTCTGCCCAGAAGGAGCAACTGCTCAAGATGCGCGACCATATCCTGCCCAACATGAAGGACGTGACGCGCGACCACCTGCGCAGCGGCAATTCCAACGTCTCCTCCGCCTCCGGCCAGCATATCGGTGATGCCGGCAGCGAGGCCGAAGTGCGCGAGCTCACCATCCGCCTGCTCGACAAGGACCGTGAACAGCTCTTTGAAATCGATGCCGCCTTGGAGCGCATCCGCCGCGGCGTCTACGGCATTTGCGAGGTCTCCCTGGAACCCATCCCCAAGAAGCGTCTCCAGGCGCGCCCCTACTGCCGCCTCACCGTCCGCTGCCAGGAGGAATACGAAAAGAAATACGGCTCCTACGCCAATTTCAAGGCCAAGAGCCAAGACTCCATCGGCTTCTCCAACTTGGAAAATGTCATGGAAAATGCAATTTCTCTTGACGACGACGAATAATTGTGTAGAATAGGCGCCCGCAAGTCAACAATTCGTTATTTATGCCTAGAGACATCATCATCCTCGAATGCACGGAGGCCAAGGCGGAGGGCAAGACCCCTTCCCGCTACGTCACCACCCGCAACAAGAAGAGCCAGCGCACGCCCGGACGTCTGGAGAAAATCAAGTTCAATCCTTTCCTGAAGCGTCGCACGCTTCACCGTGAAATGCGCTAACCTTCATACCTGATATTTCAACACCATGATGACCGAATTCAAGAGCGTCGAGCGCCGTATCCGTTTCCGCACCTGCAACAAGTCCATGCCGCACCGCCGCATCGACATTCCTGCGGGTTCCGTGGACATGTGCAATCCCGAATTCCTCTCCAAGTTCACCTCTGAGACGGGCAAGATCCTGCCCCGCCGCGTCACTGGCGTTTCCGCCAAGATGCACCGCCGGATCACGCGCGAAATCCGCCGCGCCCGTGCCGTGAACCTGCTGCCCTGAACCGAACAGCGTCAGGGCTTGTCATACGCGCAACCATAACTGCAGTTGACTATAGCAAAAGGGGGAGCTTGGATGCCCACGCGCACAAGCTCCGCCCCTTTTTTTTCTGAAACCCCAGCCAGCAGCCAGCCGGCATGAAGGAGCTCAAGGGAACCCAAGACGAACCGGACAACCGCCA
>JAZLHB010000039.1:0-7773 GCA_045616565.1 Akkermansia sp.
ATTGTACATTGTACATTGTACATCCTCCCAATTGCCGCCGCAGGCGGCTCCACCGCCCCGCGCCGGCTGGCGCGGCGAACTTCCCACATTGTACATTGTACTTTGTACTTTGTACATTTTCTTTCCTTCTTTAGATTCAACAACTTGCAAAAAATGCAAAAAAATGTTTGACATGGCCCCGTGAAAGGAGTACCCTGCACGCAAGGGTGTATTGTGCACCTTTACTCATTTCGCTAAACCGAAAACACAAATAAATACATACCATGAGATTACGACTCAATACAACACTCAGGGCGGCCCTCATCGCCGCCATCACAGCCGTGGGATCCACTCTCACACAGGCTAGCGCCACGGAATCCGGCTCTCTGACGCTACACGTTGACACCGCCCCCGGATGGGTCCTTTCGACCGATACCGGGAGCAATTCCAAACAGCTATACGAGTACTTGGATGCCACGTTTAATGATGGCGGCTCCATGACATTCACCATGGAACTCACGTGGGATGGAGGTTCATGCGGTTACTATCAGGAATTGCTCCATGTGGGTCAAGACGGAACTGGCTTCTATCTTTCAGCCAATGGTGGCACCCACCTGCTGGTTGGGCCTGCTGCAGACCACAGTAGTTCGCACGAAGTTTCTACCACCCTTACTGCGAACCAGGCAACACAGGTTACTTTTACACTCACAAACAAGAGCATTGGCACTGCATCGGCTAGTGTTACTCTTGGGGGGCAGACGTACGATGTGTCGGCAGATCTCGCGTGGGCTTCCATGAACTGGAATTCTGCTGATGACCAAAAATGGAAGTATTCCATAGGTTGCGGCGGGCCGGGCTGGCCGGATAAATTCCGGATGGACCACTTCACCATTACTGGTAATAACATCACGGCTTCCTATACGGCTCCAGCCCCTGTAGAGGCGTTGGTGTGGGCGGGTAATGCCACCAGCAGTGAGTGGAACACAAACGCTGAGAACCAAAATTGGACTAAAGACACAGCTGCGGCGGCTTTCGTTTCCGGGAGCAACGTAACATTCGACAGCACTGCCGACACCAAGACAGTGACGCTTGGCGAAGCTATCACGGCAGGCGTTGTGACGGTGGACGGTGCTGCCTATGAGTTTGCCTTGGCTGGTAAGACCCTCAGTGCAAAAAAACTGGCCATAAGTGGTGATGGTGCCTCTCTGGCATTGACTGGCGAGGGCTCTGTGACTGCTACCCAGATTGCCGCCTCTGGCAAGACCATCAATATCGGTGAGAAAGTTGTGCTGCAGGGCGGGTCATCCGATGCTGCCACACTGGCCGGCTCTGGCACGTATGCCTTGGTTAGCGGCACCACCTCCAAGGGATCGATTAACCTGGGCGAAAGTTGGTCGGGTGTAGTCCGCGTCAGCAATGTCTCCTCTACCGGTAATGATACGCATTTGGAGAACCTGTACACAGGCAACTCTTGGGTTGAAATCAATGGCATTAAGGGTGGCTTCTTGCCGCAGTGGGATGGCGGGTCACTGGCAGCCAACATCATTCTGACGAATCCGAATGGCGATGTTGCGTGGAAGTGGACAGACGGTGCTTCAGACCACGAGACTCTGATAACGTTCTCAGGCGCATGGAAGGGCACGGGCACGTTCTTCAAGGACACCAACAACAAGCGCCAGGGGTACAAGTACACCGGGAATATTGCGGGCTGGACTGGCGATTTCCGTACCAAGGCGACGAATGTCGATGCCGTTACCAAGCTTGAGTTCGCCGGAAGCGCAACCGATGTCAAGCTTGCCAACATTAAGAACGAGGGCGTGGCGGCGTTGAACGTCGTGCTTTCTACCGGCGGTACAATGTCCGTTGCCAGTAATATCTCCAAGACCAGCACGGGCGCAGTCAATATTTCTCTGACCAATTCCACTGCAGCCACACTGAGCGGCACGGTGGTTGCAGACAGCTTGACCCTCGACTCCGGTAGCAGCCTCATCAACACCGGAGCGTTGACAATCAACGGCACCATCACCTTTGGCGCGAACGCTATCCAAAACAATGGTTCCGGCACCATCACCTTCGGAGATGCGATTCATTTCGACCTTACTGGAATGACCGCCACGGACAACGTTTACACGCTCTTCTCCGGAACGGGTGCCAAAATTGATTTGAGAGGTTATGACTCGACCTACATCACCGTGGCGGGTGGTACAGCTGGTAAAACATGGTCTTTCAACGATGATGGCACCATTTCCTACACAGCCGCCACCCAGAAAGTGTGGACAGGAACCGAGGGTGTTGGCAACTGGAACTACGAAGAGGCCAATTGGAACGGTGAACGGTTTGCGGAAAGTGATATTGCCGTGTTCAATATTGATTCCGAAGTGACCGTTAATGCCGATGTCAAAGCAGCTGGTATCACGGTGACGGAAGGCGCGATGGTCACCATCGTGAACGATGAAACGACTCAGGGTTCCCTGACTGCCGCTGAGCTCGATGTTAATGGCGCGTTGATCACCTCCATCGCCATCGCCGGCGTTGAGTCGTACACGATAGCAGAGGATTCAGCGTGGAATATTTATGGCGAGCAGACACTTGCAGCAAGTACCGGTACCAACAACGGCACTATCTGGGTCGATGGTGAAGATGCCTCTCTCACATTTACCGGTACTGCGACTGCTGCTGACCTGGCCGGCGTTACCAACGATGGCACGGTCTCTGTGGATTTTGGCAGTGCTACAGCCAGGGTTAACATGGAAGATTCCACCGGCATTCTGGAAGTGCGCGGCGGCACGGTTGACTACCGCAGCAAGCTGGGTGAGCAGACCCTGAAGCTGGGCAACGGCGCCAAGTTGATCTTTGGCGAGAATGATGGTGCCAAGGATGCCCCCGATTTCACCAATGGCATCGTCTTGGGCGGCAATGCGACCATCCAGGTGTATGGCGACAGCAAGCATTCTTCCGTTACCATCAGCGGTGATGTTGAAGGCGCATATACACTTACTAAGGAGGATGGTAACCAGAACCTCACTTTCTCCGGCAAGGTGAATATCGGTGGCCTGACAACCGCCGCCAATGGCAACGGAACCATCATCTTCAATGGTGGCGAAGGTTCTCTGGGCACCATTACGACGAAAGGCACATCCACCATCAAGTTCTCTGCGAAAGATGGGGCCAAGAACGAATACACCTTTGACTCCTTTGCCATGTCACCCGACTCAAGCGATGCCACTAGGTGGCTGGTTGTAGATTCCGGTGTGACCGTGCACGGCACAGGCAGGTCTGTAGGGGATAGCTCCACTATTCACTCCGGTTGGGGTGTGAAAAATGGTGGTCTGGAGGTGAACGGCGTCCTGACGACAGACAGTACCATCGGCTTGGAAGCTAACAATCAGACCGCCTATATCAAGGGTTCCGGCATCATCAACACCGCCGGCCTGAACCTCTGCAACGGCAGTACTACTTATATTCAGGACGGCATCACCATTAACATTACGTCTGACAAGGGTATCTACGCCCGCAATACCAGTGCAGCCGCTGGCTCTATTCACCTGAAGAAAGCCACGCTGCAGGCAACGACTGCGGACTGGGAGTTCAAGGTTGGCCGTGCGGATGACCCCGTCACGCTCGAAGACAGCACAGATGGCACCACCTTCGATGCCGCCGCCGAGCGCACCATTACCATCTCCAAGGCTCTGGGCGGCGATGGCAAGCTGGTGAAGGCCGGTGAGGGTACGGTAATCCTGAAGGCTGCAAATACATACTCCGGTGGCACTGATATCAATGCCGGCACGGTGAAGGCTTCCAATGATTCCGCTCTGGGGTCTGCGGGTACCGTCACCATTGCTGAGGGTGCCGCATTGGAAGTGGATGCCGCCCTGAGCCTGGGTGACCGCCTCCAGTCTTCCGGCTCCATCACCGTGAATGAAGGCAAGAGCCTCACCCTTGCAGAGGGCAGCTCTATCTACGAGACCATCACCAACGCCGGCACCGTGAATCTTACGGCAGTCACGCTGGGTGACGGCTTCGAGGAGAAGGGCGGCGGCACCGCCTACTTTGATTTGGAAGGCAAGGAGACTACCTCCGAGGCCAACCATTATGTGGGTACCAACGAGTCCTATGTGGAGGTGGTGAACGGTGGCACTGTCAACGGTTCCGGTGAAGCCGACATCATGTGGAAGGGTAAGGGTTACGTCTTGGGAACGGATGGACGCATCGTCACGGGTACAGGCGATGTTGCCTATGATACGTTCTATGTCGTGACCGCCGCAGCCACCAGTGATATCGTTGAAGGTACGCACTATGACCAGTTGGACACCATTGTGGTGAGCAACTGGGCGGAGCTGAATGTGGATAGGGCTATTTCTGGCAAGAGTGTCGAAGTACAGACAGGCGGTTTCATCTCTGGCACAGCTCTGACACCTGAGAGCGTTGCTATAGATGCTCAAGCCGTTGCAATGTTCAACGATAGTGTCACCACGTCAGACGGCATCGTCTTCAGCGATTCGATTTTGGTTTCCATGACGAACACGAACGAGGAGGGTTCTCCTGTTCAGTACTCCACTGACGAGGAAGCTATTGCTGTAAGCGCTGATAAGATGGAGATGACGGGTGATGCCGATGTCACCGTTTCCAACCAGCTTGTTGTTGACGAAATCGTGAACACCACCGACCATGTTCTCACGCTGAACAACGTGGGGGATACCCTGGAGCTAGTCAACATGGACATCACGGCTTCCACGGCTCGTGTCTATACGGATCTTGCGCAGGACACGGAGGCTACCGTTTCCATCAGCGGTGTTCTGCAGGGTGGTGAAGCCACGCTGCTTGCGAACCTGACGCTGGTTGGCGGTGCCGAATCCATGCTCGATGTGGACGGCGGTGGTCTCCAGGCGCTCACGCTGGGCAGCAAGCTGACGATTGACACGACCATCGGTCTTGTCAACTTGGACCAGGATACCATTGCTGCCCTTGACGGACTGAGCGAGGGCCAGTGGCTCGACCTCATCGTTGCGGCAGACCAGACCACGTTGAACTATGGCGGCGCGTATGAAGGCGTGTCCTACGACACCCTGTTCAATGCGGCCGGCGGCCTGACGGGTCTTTACACGGTGTACGCTCACGACAACGCCTTCGGCCTTGTCAGGGGCAGCCAGGTACCTGAGCCGACGACTGGCACGCTGAGCCTGCTGGCACTGGCAGCGCTTGCCGCGCGCCGCCGCCGGAAGTAATTTGCAATTTACAATCTACAATTTACAATTGACGATTTTGTAAGTTAGGTGCCTACGGCACAAGAATATCAAGGGCCATTCGGCAGTATGCCGGATGGCCCTTCTTCTGCGAGCGCTAGCAATAGGAGCCATCCGCAAGCAGAGGAGGGCAGGGGATGATACGCGTGGCGGGAGGTGGCGGGATATGCGGACCGGAGAGGTAACCCGCCCGGTGGGCGCGGGCGGGTTTGCAGAGCACGCGTAATGTGCATTTTTTTGTTTTCATTTGCGATGGAAGAGAGTAGAATGAAACTATGCCCAATAATTGTCCACCAACGACAGACTTCCTCCGTAAGCTCATTGACGAATGGGAAAACGAGACCGTGGAGTTCAAAAAGACCCAACCTGGAGGGCACGATATTTCCGCATACGTTTCCGCGCTCGCCAATGAGGCGTATCTTGCCGGGCATGAAAGCGGATGGTATGTAATCGGAGTGGACAACAAGACGCATCAGGTTACCGGAACCGGGTATAAATCCAAAGAGGGGGAATTGGAAGCCCTGGTGCGGGAAATCATGCAGAAAACCGGTTATGCTGCGGATTGCGCTCCGTATGAACTGGAAGTGGACGGTCTGCGTATCTTGCTTTTTCGCATAGCGGCGGCCAAGCCAGGGATACCTGTTTATTCTCAAGGGCATGCATTTGGAAGAATGGGGGAGAACCTTTGCGCGTTGCCGAAGTACAAAGAGGACAAGATACGCTTTGCGTCAGGCCATTTCGATTGGAGCGCACAGATTGTGGGAGGAGGAAGCCCGACTGATTTGGATGACCGCGCCCTCCGTTCGGCCAAGCGCCTGTATGCTACGCGCAAGCCGCATTTGAAGCAGGAAATTCAGCGGTGGTCAGAGATGGATTTTCTGGAACGGCTCAACTTGTGCCGCAACGGCAAATTGACTAATGCTGCGCTTCTCTTGCTGGGGAAACGCGAATCTCTATACAAAACCGGCTTGAACAACACGGAAATACGCTGGATTTTGCGTAACCATATGGACGACACAGTGGATTACGAGCATTTCTTGCCGCCTTTCCTTGTGTCTGTGGATGCGGTTTATTCAAAAATCCGTAACACCATGTACCGATACATGACCAACGAAGGGATTTTTCCCAAGGAGGTTCTGCGGTACGATGAGTACACCCTGCGCGAGGCTATCAACAATGCCGTGGCTCATGCAGATTATATGAAAGATGAAACAATAGATGTGTTGGAATATGAGAACGACCGGGTCATCATCTGCAATGCCGGTGAATTTCTGCCGGGTACGCTGGCGAAGGTGCTCACTTCCACCAAGCCATGTTCGCAGTATCGGAACGCATGCCTGGCAGGGGCCATGGTTGAGCTGGACTTGATCGACAAGGTGGGTAGCGGCATTAGAACCATGTTCCACAAGCAGATCGAGCGGTTGTTTCCCGTGCCGGAGTATATTCTCACTGAGGGGCATGTGCAGGTCACCATCCAAGGCAAGGTGCTGGACTACGCCTTTGCTTCCAATTTACTCGCCCATCGTCTGCAGCCGGCGGAAATCTCCCTCCTGTATGATGTCTTTATGAAGCGTAGGGTGGAAAAGGAAGGCGCGGATTATCTCCGCTCCATGGGGCTGGTGTCGGGTAGGTTCCCAAATATCAGGCTGGCTTCGTTCCTAGGGGAAGGAACACGTGATACCGAACTCGGTCAGAATATCCTCCGTAGGCAGGAAATGTCCAAGGATACCTACATTGCTCACATCCGCGATGTCTTGCAGGATGCGCGCCCCCGCAGCAGGGCGGAAATCATGGCAGCCATCGAACACCATTTCCCCGCAGATTACGACAAGCGTTGTATGGAACGCAAAATGTCAAACATCCTTCGTGATATGCTCAAAATGGGCATTATTTCAAAGGTTGGCAGCACGAACGCCGCCAAATGGTCTATGCCTGAAACAAAGAAACGGAAAAATAGACTAAAAATAGACTAAAAATAGACTGACTTATTACCCCGCACCTTGGGGATCATTCCTATGCCGCATCCCGCTATGGCGGGTCAGGCGCAGCTGCGTGCTTGGGGCCGCAAGAAGTAATTTACAATTTATCCGTCTTCGCCAAGGCGTAAGCATTAAAGGAAAACCCTTATCGCTCACCCTGCAATAAGGGTTTTCCTTTAATGCTTACAGCCCGCCCACATCGGCATGAGCAACGAATGGCTGCGGAGCGAAGGATTAATCTCACTGGTACAACTCGTTTAACCCTGCCTTGGAAACCGCCGTATGCCGTAATTGGGCCGCTCCGGCAGATTTGTAGCGGCGACGGGTGCAAAATGGGCGGGGATGCCGAGGACAAGGGCAGCTATTCGGCAAAAAGGCTTTGCAGGGTATCAAGCCCACCCCATACTACCCTAGCCTGGAGGGGGTAAGGGGGCGGGAAAGGGGGAGGCGGCAATGAGCCGCCCCCTGTCCCGCAGGGCGGGCGTTGTTCAGGCGAGGCGCGTTTCCCTGCCCATGAGGAAGCGGAAGACGGGCGAGGTGAGCGCGCGCAGCTTTAGGCGCAGGTAATCCAC
>JAZLHB010000040.1:0-26047 GCA_045616565.1 Akkermansia sp.
GAAAGCTGGCGAAAGCTGGCGAAAGCTGGCGAAAGCCGGCGAAAGCCGGCGAAAGCCGGCGAAAGCCGGCGAAAGCTGGCGAAAGCCGGCGAAAGCTGGCGAAAGCTGGCGAAAGCTGGCGAAAGCTGGCGAAAGCTGGCGAAAGCTGGCGAAAGCTGGCGAAAGCTGGCGAAAGCCGGGCGAAAGCAAGTTTCATGTGGGTTGAGCACCTACCCCACAGCAATCTAATTCAAAACATCCAGATTATACGTTCGTCTCGGCGATGTTTCCGGCCCGTAAGATGACACAACCCGTTTCTCTTTCAAACGCCTCAAGCGCTTACTGATAGCATCATGAGAAAAATTCAAAGCCTCAGCCAACTCTCTTGTCCTGACATCCCGATGCTCGACAAGATAGATGAGGATATCCTTTTCAAGGTCATCCAGGGAATTCCAGACATCATCACCGATAGATTCCGACACCTTGTCTTCCCGGCGCATTCTCCGGGAATGGATATTGTTCTTCAAGACAAGTTTTACGGAAGCTGCACCCTCGGAAAATTCCGGATGCTCCAAGAAGGCACCCTCCATGTCCGTGTACATGCGCGGTACACCCTCATTGAGTTCACGGACCCATTGCATCTCGGTCAACACACGGGCAATGACGGGGTTCCGGGAGCGGCGGGTCTTGCGAATGTTTTCCAAGGTCACCGGATAGGGAAGCCTTCCTGGGCTCTCGATCTCCATACGGTTGTCGTACATGGAAACGCGGATATAATCCCCCATATTTGCATATTCACGATGCGCCACAGCATTGACGATGCCTTCCACCCAGGCAAATTCAGGATACTCAGGAACCGTCTCGAACTTGGCTTCTGCGTTTAGAGAAGTGAACTCACGCAACTGCCCCGAAACAAATTCCTTGGCACGCTCCAGCATCTTGGGAAGAGGTTCGTCAAACGTCTTGTCTTTGATGACATTGTATCGCGCCCCGCCCAGCTTTTCATCGCTATCATATCGCAAGAAGCGCAAGCGGCAATGAGGAAAAAACTGGCGGACATCCTTGGCAAACAGGAGAACGGCAGCATTGGTAAGACGCGTACAACCGCCCTCTTCCCTGAGCATACCGCGTGCTTTCAAGACTTGCACAGAGGAAAGCTTGGAAGCTCCAATGCATTCCTTATACTTTGCCAACAAACCGGCATCCAAATCATCAAGGGTGGCGCGTAAATTGATCTCGCTCTCATAGGAACGCTCCGAACGACTGTACTCAAACTCGCGCAAAGCCTCGCCCTTCAACTCCTTGGTTCTGTCGCACACTCTCACAAAAACGGTCTCGTTGCACTGTCAAGACGCAAAAAAAGCAGGGCCGCCATTGTGTGGCGGCCCTGCGGGTTGAAATGTTTTGGGGCAAAGATTAGGCCTCAGCGGGGGTGTCCTCAGCGGGAGCTTCCTCCTTCTTGGGGGCCTCAGCCACCTCACCCTTGACATCGAGCACCACCTTGATGGTAGCGGTGACCTCGTGGTGAAGCTTGGCGGGAATCTCGTAGGTGCCGGACTTCTTAAGCGGCTTCTCCAAATCGATGGTGTGGCGGTCGATTTCGATGCCGAGCTTGGCCAGGCCCTCCGCAATCTGCTGATTGGTGATGGCACCGAACACCTTGCCGTTCTCGCCGGCCTCCAGAACCAGATCCACGGTGGTGGCAGCAATCTTGGCGGCAATCTCCTTGAAGTTGGCGAGCTCTGCAGCCTCGCGCTCGGCACGCTTCTTCTGAAGCATGTTGATGAAGCGCTGGTTGGCGGGAGTGGCCTCAAACGCGAGCCCCTGGGGAATCAGGTAGTTGCGGCCGTAGCCTGCCTTCACGGTAACGAGGTCGGCTTCACAGCCCAGACCTGCAATCTTGGTAGCGAGAATAACTTTCATGTTAGCCATAATCAGTATATTCGGGTTAAGTGAGCCGCGAAAATACACCGCCCCAGCCGCCTTGTCAAGCAAAACTTGCCACACATGCGGGAAAAAAACGCGGAGGCACGTGCGTGCAAAAAAAATTGCGGGCCCATGAAATCGAGTAGATGGGCGAACGCAAGGCTCATCTTGGTGGTTCAGAGATATGCAACGGGATAGCGGAGACACCCCGCCACGCGTCCGCCTCCGCTTCGCTATGGCGTGACGAGGCGGGGTTTCCCGGCGGAGACGTGCAGCGCCCGGCACCCACGGGTCGAGACCCGTGGCTACGCGAAAGTCGGTGCCACCCCTTACGGTGGGGCACCTTGTTTTCGCGCGCCTTGCGGCGCGGTATCAACCACCATCCCACCGAAGCGGGATGGCACTTCCGCAATTACACCGCATAACTCACTGCGCGTAGCCCAAAATACAGTGCGCGACATGGTTGACATACGGAGTGTTATTTGTTAGCATGGACAACTGATATGGGGCACACTTTTCATCGCAATTACGGCCACATCGTCTTTCACGTTGCATCCACTCCCATGCGAACAGACGACTTGCCGCGTGTGCATGGCTACATGCGCGAGATATTGCATCAATTTGGAGTCTACAATCCCCTGGTCGGGGGTGTGGAAAACCATATCCACATCTTGGGAGAATTCCCTGTCTGCAAGGCGGCATCGGATATTGTGCGCGTCGTCAAAACCTCCACAACTATGTGGTTGAAACGCTGCCGCACCGGATACGCAAATTTTGAATGGCAGGGCGGGTTCGCTTATTTTTCCATCAGTGCCACGCACTACCGGCGTGTGATGTCGTATATTCTTCATCAGCGTGAGCGCCACGCCAAGATCTCGCCCGATGAAGAGATGCGCGAGATGATAGCCCTCTGCGATTCCGACGCAGATTCCTGATTTTCGGCGGTACAAATTGATGGGGTGGCACGCGTCGGCAGGCGCGCAAGCAAGAGGCGCCCCACCGCAAGGGGTGGCGCCTACTTATGCGTAGCCACGGGTCTCGACCCGTGGATGCCGGGCGCTGCACGTCTCCGCCGGGAAACCCCGCCTCGTCACGCCATAGCGAAGCGGAGGCGGGCGGATGGCGGGGTGGCTCCACTATCTTTTCTTCTTGGCCTTGCCATTCTGCGGCAGGGGTACATCCTTGCCGGAAACGACGCTTTCCAGCGGGACGATGAGGAAGCCGATGCCGTGCATGTCGTTCTTGTCATTCACATGCGGGGCCTCGTAGAGCACGCCCACGCGGTCCGGTCCGCACATGGAAAGGCAGGAGTATCCCCAGCAGGCGCGGGAATCGTACTCGAACCCATCGTTCCAGGTGTTGCCACCGTCCTTGGAGCAGCGGATGGTCATGTGGTCACGGCTTCCGGACTTGGGGTTGGAGAAGAGCAACAGGTTGCCGTGCTTCTTGGAGTCCACGGCAATGAGGGAAGCCTGGCAGGTGGGTTCCTGCAGGGCCTTGTTGTTGGAGGCGTGCTCCTGCCAGGTCTTGCCGTAATCACGGGTGATGTACACGATGCGCTTACCCTGGCGCTTCTCATTGCGGCAGTTGAGCATCAGGGAACCATCCTTGAGCTCCACCACCTGGCATTCGGAGGTGCGGTGCGGCACACCCGTGCCGTAGGCCCAGGTCTTGCCGCCGTCCTTGGAGTAGCAGATGGTGCTCTGGCAGTCTCGCTTGATCCAAATCTGTGCGGGGAAGACAATGACACCCTTGGAGGTGCAGATGCCGTTGCCGGGGCCGGAGAGGATGGTGGTCCACTCCTGCTGCTTCACCTGGCGGGTGATGTTGATGTGGTCCTTGCCCCAGGTGGCACCGTCGTCATCGCTGCACACCATTTCCCACTGGCCGGTCTCCTTGGGGTCGAACCCGGGCTGCGACCTGTCCAGGGATGCGCCGCCCTTGAAGTGGCACACCAGGGACTGCATCCAGAGGCGCCCCTTCTTGTCCTGCAGGATGCAGGGGTCGCCGTTGCCGTTGTCCACACCGGGGCCGGAATCCATGCCCACATACGGCGCGGTCCAGGTCTGGCCGCCATCCGTGGAGCGCACCACCGCCACGTCGATATCCTGGCAAAGGTCCGCAGAGTTCATGTAGCGCGCATCAAAGCAGCCCACGAGCGTACCCTTGCGCGTGGCAATCATGCCGGGAATGCGGAAGGACACGCAGGGGCGGTCCGCCGCGCCGTCCGGCTGGTTGCCCACGGGCTCACCGGGCACGGCCACCATGTAGCCGATGCGCTGGGTGACGTCATCCCCCATGGGCTTGAGGTTTTTGCCGCCCACGGTAACAGAGACGTCGCTGAAGGTAAGGGTGCTGCCCACAAGCGATTCATCACTCGGGCACACATCCACCCAGAGCGCGGTGTCGCCGGATTCCAGCATGCTGTCCTTCCCGCAGGAGATGGTGACATTGCCGTTCTCATCCGGCGTGGCGGTGCCGTATACCTTGCTGCCGTGGAAATCCGTTCCGGCGGAATTGCCGGAGCGCAGGGTGATGTTCTTCACCTGGGAGGGCTTGTCCACCTTGAGCTGAACCTTGTTGAGCGCCATGGGATTGGCGGAACCCTTGGCGTGGATGACCACGCCCACGGCGGGATTAATGGGCGCGCGCTTGAGGATGGGATAGTTCTTGCAGGGCAGCATATCCACGCCGTTGAGCTTCATATCGCCGGCGAAAATACCGATGTCGTCCAGCAGGATGCCGCTGTTCTCCGGCGTGGTGGAGCAGAAGCGCAACGCCGCGGTGCCCTCCGGCAGCTCCAGCTTGCCCTCGTACTTGTATGCCCCGGTGCCCACCTTGTCAATGGTGCTGAGCTTCACCTCGCCGGCATCCGTCTTGGCAAAGATTTCCACCTTGAAGGGGGCTTTGCCGGTCCAGCGCTCCATGTGGAACTCGCAGGGGGTCTTGCGGGTGAGCTTTTCCGCCAGCTCAATGGTGGCGGAGCGGTTCTCTCCTCCCAGGATGTGCAAGGCGTTGACGCCGGTGCGGGCGTGGCCCTTCATGATTTCGGCATGGCCGGCCTCGGCTGTCAGCGTGCCGTATTCGATATCGACCTTGCCGAGCTTGCCCACGGGGGCCTTTTCAAAACCCTCGTTGGCCGCAGCCAGGCCGCAGCCCAGCATGGAAAGAAGGAACAGTTTCTTGAGCATGCATGCCTTTTACCATACGCCGCACGCCAATGCAAGCAAGCAAATGCGCGGCAGGCGCGTCATACCCTGGCCACATCGCGGCGGATGGCCGCACGCAATTCATCAATGGATGAGAATTTCCGCTCCGGGCGGATAAAGCGGCGGAGGGCCACGGTGAGGCGCGTACCGTAGAGATTGCCGGCCCAGTCCTTGAAATGGGTTTCCAGGCGGATAGGCTTGTGCGTCTCGTCAATGGTGGGGCGCAGGCCGAGGTTGGCGATACCGTGGAGCTCTTGCCCGCCCACATCCGCGGAAACGGCGTACACGCCGAAGGGCGGCACGGCGGCATGCGGCTGCAGGGTGATATTGGCGGTGGGGAAACCGAGGGAGCGGGCCAGGTGTTGGCCGTGCTCCACCACGCCGCAAATGCAGAACGGGTGGCCCAGCAGGTCGGTTGCATCCTCCAAGCGGCCCTGGGCCAGCACCTCACGGATCCGGCTGGAGGAAACGCGCGGGCCGTTGCGCTCCAGCAGCTCGTTCACCGCCACGGCAATGCCGTGCCGCGCGCCGTATGCACGCAGCGTTTCCGCATTGCCGGAGCCCCGGCGGCCAAAGCGCCAGTTGCTGCCCACGGAAAGGCAGGCGGGGTTGAGCTCGGCGCGCAGGGTATCCAAAAAGGCTTCCGCCTCCGTGTCCGCCAGCTCGCGCGTAAAGGGGATGCACAGGTGCGCCTGCACGCCCAGCTTCTCCAGAAGCGCGTTCTTGCATTGCGGGTCCGGAGTAAGCAGTTTCGGATGCGCCTCCGGACGCAACACGCCGGCCGGGTGGTTGCAAAAGCTCAACACCGCGCGCACGGCCCCCTCCGCCCGTGCAGACTCTATCACGCGGCGGTGCCCTAGGTGCACGCCATCGAAAAAGCCCATGGCAAGCGCCACGCGCCGCCCGTTCAGGAAGCGCGCCAGACTTTCAATGCTGTTGCATATTTCAATCATTCCGCCTATCCTGCAAAACCTTTTCCAGCGGCAGCAGACGCGCCAGCAACTCATCCCGCCCCGCAGCCTTGAGCGTGGGAACATCCACGGCCTCTGCAATATCGAACTTGCCGGAGCGCACGCGGCGCAGGGCGGTGAGGTGCGCGCCGCATCCCAGGCGCTGACCGATGTCGTGCGCGTAGGTGCGCACATAGAAACCCTTGGTGCAGTGCACGGTGAAATCCACCTCTGCAGCGGCCGGGTCAATGCGCGTGATTGCGTAATCCAGCACCTGCACGCGGCGGGGCTTGCGCTCCACCTCACGCCCCTTGCGGGCGAGCTTGTAGCAGGGCACGCCGTTGATTTTCACGGCGGAGAACATGGGAGGCAGCTGATCGAACGGCCCTTGCGCGAAGGACGCGAATGCGGCGCGCACGGCGCCCTCGGTAACGTCACCGGTGGGCTTCACGGCCACCACCTCGCCGTCGGCATCCTGACTGTTGGTCTCGATGCCCAGCTTCATGGTGGCGGTGTAAACCTTGTCCTCGCACATGAGCATATCCTGCACCTTGGTGGCCTTGCCCACCACCACAATCAGCATGCCGGTGGCCATGGGATCCAGCGTGCCGCAGTGGCCCACCTTCTTGGTGTTGAGGATGCGGCGGCAGAGCGCCACCGCATTGTGGGAGGTAAAGCCGGGGTCCTTGTCCACCAGCAGCACGCCGCTCGGTGCATCTTCTGCCATCATGGGAAAATTCAGGATTCGGAGATGCTCGCCACGGCGGCGCGGATGACCTGTAGCACGCGCTCCCGCACGTCCTCCAGCCCGCCGCGGCAGCGGATGCCCGCCGCCATGGAATGCCCGCCGCCGCCGAACTGCGTGGCAATGTCCGCCACGTTCACGCGGCGGTCCTTGGAGCGCAGCGACATGCGGATGCGGCCGTCTTCGAGGTCCTCGAAAATGACCGCCACCTTCACGCCCTTCACCATGCGCACCACATCCACCAGGTCCTTGGTATCCTCCAGGGAAACGCCCAGCTGCGCCTTGCGGCCGGCGGGCATGGAGTAGTGGGAAACGAGCCCGCCTTCCTCCACCACCATGTTGTTGAGCACCTCACGCTGCATGAGCATGGTGGTGAGCGGCAGCTCCTGGTAGAGCTTGCGGTTGATTTCCGCCACGTCCGCCCCGGCGGCAATAAGGTCTGCGGCGGCGCGCATCACCTCCGGGGTGGTGCAGCCGTACTGGAAGGATCCGGTATCCGTGTTGATGGCCACATACAGGGCCTCTGCAATGGCGGGGGTGATGGTGCAGCCCCATTCGCGCAGCATCTTGAAAACCACGAAACCCGCCGCCGGGCCGCCCTCCTCCACCACGTTCACCGCGCCGTAGCGCGTGTTCGTGCCGTGGTGGTCAATGTTGCCAATGAGCGGAGCATCCGCAAAAACCTTTACGGCGCGGTCGCCCAGGCGCTTCCAGTCCCCGTTGTCCACGCACACCAGCAGCTGCAAATCCTGCGGCATGGTCTCCGGAACAAGCTCCAGCTCCCTGCCGGCCTGCATGAACTCGTAGCGGGCGGGCAGCCCGTCCTCGTTCCACATGTGCACCTGCTTGCCCATGGCGCGCAGGGCCAGACCGAGCGCCAGCGTGGAACCGATGGCATCGCCGTCCGGCCGGAAATGGGCGATAACGCCCACGCGCTCCACACCCTGCAGCATGTTGTAGAATTCCTCGTACATAAGCTGCGGCAATCCTACCGCACGCGCGCACCCGTGTCAAACGCAGATTTGCATACAAAAAACCTTGCCGTTTGCCAGGGGGGTATATGCGGATTCATCACCACCCTGCATTCGCAGGGGGGCGCTCTCTCGCTCGCATGGCCACAACAATAATGAGCCGTGCCATATGAAAGAATGCTTCAAACACGCGCCAGCGCATGCCCCGCAAAGCGGGGCATGACGTAGGAACGCGCCCGAAGCAACCCCGCCTCGTCACGCCGCCGCGCAGCAGAGGCGGACGAACGGCGGGGTGGCTCCACTATCCATCTCCGGCCGTCTTTACTGATAAAATTCAAAGAGGGGGGCTTCAACTTTGGGCGATTTCCCTAACGTTTGCCCATCAGCTCGTTGCAAGACAGGGAAACAATCTTTGGGACACATGTGAGTGAGAAAATACGGTCCGGACTTTGAGCTTGCATGCGGGCGGGGAATGTGCTAACCTACCCGCCTATGAAAAATTATGCGCAACAGTTGCTGCGGTATCCGCAGATGGGTATTTCCCTGGACCTTTCCAAGCTTCCGCTCACCGATGAATATCTGGCGGAGATGAAACCCCTGATTGAACGCGCATACCGGGATATTGCCGCTCTGGAGGGCGGTGCCGTCTCCAACCCGGACGAGAAGCGCATGGTGGGCCACTACTGGCTGCGCAACAGCGCCATTGCCCCCACGCCGGAGCTCCGCGCCGCCATCGACGGCCCGCTCGCAGACCTCAAGGCCTTTGCCGCAGATGTGCACGCCGGCAAGGTGTGCGCGCCCAACGGCAAGCCGTACAGCACCTGCCTGGTTATCGGCATCGGCGGTTCCGCGCTGGGCCCGGAGCTGGTGGCGGACGCCCTGCCCGGCAAGGGCTTGGCCATGCGTTTCCTGGACAACACGGACCCCGACGGCATGCTGCGCGTGCTGGATACCCTGCCGCTCACGGAAACGCTGGCGGTGGTTATCTCCAAATCCGGCGGCACGCCTGAAACACGCAACGGCATGGTGTGCGCCCAGCACTACTTTGCAGAGCACGGCGTGAGCTTCGCCAAGCAGGCCGTGGCGGTCACCGGCGTGGATTCCAAGCTGGACCGCACCGCCACCGCAGAGGGCTGGGTGAAGCGCTTCCCGATGGAGGACTGGGTGGGCGGCCGCACCTCGGAGACCTCCGTGGTGGGTCTGGTGCCCGCCGCACTGCAGGGCGTGGATATCGACAGCCTGCTGAAGGGTGCCGCAGATATGGACGCCTGCACCCGCCGGGCAGATACAGCAGCCAACATGGCCATGCGCCTGGCGCTGGCCTGGTACGCCGCCGGGAACGGACGCGGCGCCAAGGATATGGTGGTGCTGCCGTACAAGGACAGCCTGGTGCTCTTCTCCAAGTACCTGCAGCAGCTCATCATGGAATCCCTGGGCAAGGAACTGGACCTGGACGGCAACACCGTGCACCAGGGCATCTCCGTGTACGGCAACAAGGGCTCCACGGACCAACACGCCTATGTGCAGCAGCTGCGCGACGGCATCAACAACTTCTTCGTCACCTTCATCGAGGTGCGCCAATCCCCCGCAGACACCGTGAAGGTGGAGGACAACTTCACCGCCGGGGACTACCTGCAGGGCTTCCTGCGCGGCACCCGCAAGGCACTTGCGGAGAGCGGGCGCCAGAGCATCACCATCTCCATACCCACGGTGAACGCGTACACGCTGGGCATGCTTATCGCCCTCTTTGAACGCACGGTGAGCTTCTACGCCAGCCTCATCCACATCAACGCCTACCACCAGCCCGGCGTGCAGGCCGGCAAGCTGGCGGCCAATGTCTTCCTGAAACTGCTGGCCGCCGCAGAGGCAGCCCTCACCGCCACCCCTGCCACGGCAGCGGAAATTGCCGCACAGGTGCAGGCGGATGAGGAGGACACCTACCACGCACTCGTCCACATCGCGGAATCCGGCAAGGCCAAGTGGACCTTGGCAGACTGCCCCTGCCGCGACACCTTCTCACAATAACCACCCCCCAAAACAAGAACCATGAAAGCGCTCGCAATCACACTCCTGAGCCTCGGCATGCTTGCCGGGTTCACCACAGCCCCCGCTTCCGCAAAGGTCCATTATCCCCAGAAAAACCTGGCAGCGGAGGATACCGACACGGAGACCTCCGAAGAAGACACCGAGGCCGCCAAGCCCACCAAGGTGGGAGAGGGGCTCAAGAAATGTTCCTACCACACCGATGCGCGCCCGCGCCCCGCTGAGGTCTACTTTGTCTTCCGCGCCCGCCGCGACGACGGCGAGAGCGGCATCCTGTCCATCAACAAGACCTACAAGAAGATGCTCCACGACAAGACGGTGGAGGTGGTGATGATATGCGAGGACATGGACTCCTCCGACATCAAGGAGTGGGTTGCGAAGGAGAAAGTGCATTTCCCCATCATCCCCTACAACAAGGTTGCCCAAGATTTGCCCTTCCCCTACAAGCGCAGCAGCACCGGCAACACGGACCTGCTGCCCATTCTGGTGGTCATGGATGCCGAAGGGAAGAAGATTGACCAGGCGAGCGGCAGCGCGGCCATTGCCATGTTCGGCAAGTGGAAGAAAATCATGCGCCACTACAAGGCCAAGAAGGCCCGTGCCAACAGGATTTGACCCCTAGCGAACCCGCAACATGGTGAACCTCCCTGCACTCTGTGCAGCCCTTTGCTCGGGACTGCTGCTTCTGGGCGCGCCTGTGCGTGCCCAGGACAGTGATACGCAAGATGTGGAAACGTGCCGCGCGGAGGCGGACAAAGGGGATGCTTGGGCGCAATGCCAGATGGGCGTGCGCTACGGGCAGGGCCTCGGCGTGGAAAAGGATGACGCCAAGGCGTTGGAATGGTTTCGGCAGGCGGCTGCACAGGGCAATTCCCTGGCGCAGTACAACCTGGGCCTCATGTACGCGAACGGCACCGGCGTGGAAAAAGACGAAGCGAAAGCCGCCGAGTGGTACACCAAGGCCGCCGAGCGCGGTGATGGCGATGCGCAGTTCAACCTGGCCTGCATGTACATGGAAGGCATAGGCGTGAAACAGGACACCGCCAAGGCCGTGAAATGGATCTGTAGGAGCGCCACCCAGGACAACAGCTCCGCCATGTGCTACCTGGGCTCCCTCCATGCGGAAGGAAACGGCGTGGAACAGAACGATACCAAAGCAGCCTTTTGGTTCCAGCTCGCCTCCGATCTGGGTAATCTGAACGCCATGTACAACCTGGGCGTGATGTATGAGAACGGGCGTGGCGTGGAACGGAGCGTCAACACGGCCAGAGCCTTGTACCGCAAGGCTGCCGAACACGGACACGCCCAGGCCCAGTGCAACCTGGGCGTGATGTACGAGAGCGGCAACGGCGTGCCGAAGGACGATGCCCGGGCGGCGCAGTGGTTCCGCAAAGCCGCCGGGCAAGGCAACGCCGATGCCCTGTTCAACCTGGGCGTGCTGTACATGAACGGCCGCGGCGTGGAGCGCAACGAAGCACGCGCGGCGGAATGCTTCCGCCAGGCCGCCAACCAAGGCTTCCCCGATGCCCAATACAACCTGGCGGTCATGCTCGAATGCGGCCGCGGCGTGCCCAAAGACAAGGACAAGGCGGTTGACCTCTACCGCAAAGCCGCCAACCAAGGCTGCGCCGAAGCCCGGAAGCGCCTGAGAGAGCTGGGAGAGTAACCGGCACGCAAAACGCACATATCTGTTTTGGAAAAAACCGCCCCGCAGGGACAACCCTGCGGGGCGGTTGCTTTAGACTGAGCGGGCTGTCACTTCTCCGCCTCTGCGAGGGTGTCGCAGCAGCAGCAGAAGTTGCGGTCGCCGTAGGTGTTGTCCACGCGGGAGCAGCCGGGCCAGAACTTGTGGAGCAGCTGGCCGGGTGCGGGGTAGGCGGCCTGGCGGCGCGTGTAGGGGTGCGTCCACTCGTCCGCGCTCACGGTGAGGGCGGTGTGGGGGGCGTTCACCATCACGTTGTCGTCGGCGGGCACCTGGCCCTCCGCCACGGCGGTCATTTCCGCGTGGATGCCGGCCATGGCCTCCACAAAGCGGTCAAGCTCGTACTTGCTCTCGGACTCCGTGGGCTCCACCATGAGGGTGTCGTGCACGGGGAAGCTCATGGTGGGGGCGTGGAAGCCGTAATCCATGAGGCGCTTGGCCATGTCGTCCACGGTAAGGTGGCTCTTCTGCAGCATGGGGCGGGTGTCCAGGATGCACTCGTGGGCCACCAGGCCGTGGGCGCCGCTGTACAGGGTGGGGAAGTACGGGGCAAGGCGCTTGGCCACGTAGTTGGCGTTCAGGATGGCCATCTGCGAGGCAAGCTTGAGACCCGCGTGTCCCATCATGGCCAGGTACATCCAGGAGATGGGGTTGAGGCCGGCGGAGCCGTACTCCGCAGAGGAAACGGCGCCCTGCTTCTGCGCGGAACCGTTCACCACATGGCCGGGCAGGTACGGCGTAAGGTGCTTGGCGCAGCAGATGGGGCCCACGCCGGGGCCGCCGCCGCCGTGCGGCATGGCGAAGGTCTTGTGCAGGTTGAGGTGGCAGACGTCTGCACCGATGGTGCCGGGGTTGGTGAGACCGCACTGGGCGTTCATGTTGGCACCGTCCATGTAGACCTGGCCGCCGTTCTCATGCACAATCCGGCAGAGCTCCGCGATGGTGCTCTCATACACGCCGTGCGTGGAGGGATAGGTGACCATGAGAGCCGCCAGGTTGTCCTTGTGGGCTTCCGCCTGCGCCTTGAGGTCCGCGGGGTCGATGTTGCCGTGGTCGTCGCACTTGACGGGGACCACGGTGAAGCCGGCCATGGCGGAGGAGGCGGGGTTGGTGCCGTGGGCGGAGGTGGGGATGAGGCAGACGTTGCGGTGGCCCTGCCCCTGTGCCACCTGGTAGCGGTGGATGGTGAGCAGGCCGGCGTATTCACCGGCGGCGCCGGAGTTGGGCTGCAGGGAGACGCCATCAAACCCGGTGACGGCGGCGAGCCAGGTCTTGAGCTGCTCCAGCATGGCGCGCATGCCCTGGCACTGGTCTGCGGGGGCGAAGGGATGCAGCTCCGTGACCTCCGGCCAGGTGATGGGCATCATGATGGCGGCGCAGTTGGCCTTCATGGTGCAGGAGCCCAGCGGAATCATGGCCTCGTTGAGCGCCAGGTCCTTGCTCTCCAGGCGGTGGATGTAGCGCATCATCTCCGTTTCCGTGTGGAAGGAGGTGAAGCACTTCTGCCCGCAGAAACCCGTGGCACGGGTGTACGCGGCATCCCACACCGGGGCGGCGGGAACCTCTGCCGCAGCCACGCCGAACGCGCCGCACAGCGCGGCCAGGTCGTCGGAGGTGGTGGTTTCGTCGAAGGAGACGGACACGGTGTCCGCATCCAGGCGGCGGATGTTGTACCCGGCCTTGAGCGCGGCGGCCACCAGGGAATCCGCCTTGCCGGCGGCGCGGGCCACCACGGTGTCGAAGTAGTTGGCCACGGGCAGCTCGTATGCGCCCTTGAGGGAGGCGGCAAAGCCGGCGGCCAGGCGGTGGGCGGTGAGGGCCACGTTCACCAGGCCGTCATGGCCCTGGTACATGGCGTAGAAGGTGCTGAGCAGGGCAGTGAGCACCTGCGCGGTGCAGATGTTGGAGGTGGCCTTCTCACGGCGGATATGCTGCTCGCGGGTCTGGAGGGCCAGGCGGTAGGCGGGCTTGCCGTCCTTGTCCACGGAGAGGCCGATGAAGCGGCCGGGCAGCTTGCGCTTGAGGGCATCCGTGCAGGCCATGTAGGCGGCGGCGGGGCCGCCGTAGCCCATGGGAATGCCGAAGCGCTGGGTGGTGCCGATAGCCACATCCGCGCCGAAGGCGCCGGGCTCCTTGAGCACGGTGAGCGCCAGCAGGTCTGCCGCCACCACGCACTGCACCTTGCAGGCATGGCACTTCTCGAAGAACGCGGCGTAGTCCTCCACGCTGCCCAGGTTGTCCGGGTACTGCACCAGCACGCCGGCCAGCGTGGGAATGCCGGCGGGATCAAAGCTCTTCCAATCACCCACAATGAGCTTCACGCCCGTGGTCTCGCAGCGCGTCTTCATCACATCGATGGTCTGCGGGAAACAGGTATCCGCCACAAAGAAGGTGTCGCTCTTGCCCTTGTTGGAAATGCACAGGTGCACGGCCTCTGCGGCGGCGGTGCCCTCGTCCAGCATGGAAGCGTTGGCCACGGGCAGGCCCGTGAGGTCGGATATCATGGTCTGGAAGTTCACCAGCATCTCCAGGCGGCCTTGGGCAATCTCCGGCTGATAGGGGGTGTACGCGGTGTACCAGCCCGGGTTCTCATACACGTTGCGCTGGATGACCGCCGGCATGAGCGCGCCGTAGTAGCCCTGGCCGATGAGGCTGTGTACCGGGCGGTTCGCGGAGAGCACCTCGCGCAGCTTGGCCAGCGCGTCCTGCTCGCTGAGTGCTTCCGGCAGGTTCAGCGGCTGGGCCAAGCGTATGTTCTTGGGGACGATGGTGTCCGTCATCTCGTCCAGGGAGGAGAAGCCGATTTCCTTCAGCATGGCCTGCACGTCTGCCTCCGCGGAGCCGTTGTGGCGCGGGACAAATGCTGTCTGAGCCGTGATTTTCTTCATAATTCGTTGATTATAAGTTAGTTATATTTTAGGAAAAGACAAGCATGCGGCCACACGCCCGCAGGGGGTATGTGACCGCATGAAGATGGGGTTTACTTGCAGAATTCCTCGTAGGCTGCGGCGTCCATCAGGTCGTCCAGCTCAGAGGGGTCGCTCAGGCGGATCTTGCAGATCCAGCCGGCGCCGTTGGCGTCTGCATTCACGGTGGCAGGCTCGGCGTCCAGCACCTCGTTTACCTCCACCACCTCGCCGGAGACGGGGGTGTACACATCGGAGGCGGCCTTCACGGACTCCACGGCGGCAATGCTGTCGTCCTTGTTGAAGATGTCGCCCACGGCGGGGAGGTCCACGTACACCACATCACCCAGCTCGGCCTGGGCGTGGTCGGTGATACCGAGCGTCACCACGCCGTCCACGGCGGGGCTGATCCATTCATGCTCGGAGGAATACTTGTAATCTGCGGGGATTGCACTCATGATTGTATTTGGATTTGGGGTTTACTTCTTGAGGAAGGGTTTCTTGATGATAACGGCGGAGACGGGCTTGTTGCGGACGATGACGTTGACCTCCGTGCCGATCTTGCCGAGGGCGGCGGGCACGTATGCCATGGCAATGCCCTTGCCGAGGGTGGGGGAAAGCACGCCGCTGCAAAGCTCGCCCAGGTGCGTGCCGTCCGGCAGCTGCACCTCGTAGCCGTGGCGGGGCGGTGCGCCCTTGCCCGTGTATTCGATGGCCACCAGGGCCGTGGGGCGGCCTTCCGCCTTCTGCCGGCGCAGCACCTCCACGCCGATGAAGTCCTTCGTGAGGTCGCAGCACCAGGAAAGGCCGGCCTCCAGCGGGGTCTTCTCCGGGGAGAGGTCGGACCCGTTCAGGGAGTAGCACATCTCCAGGCGCAGGCTGTCGCGCGCACCCAGGCCGCAGGGCTTGGCACCGCAGGCAATCACCTTCTCCAGCCACTTAACGCCCTCTGCGGCGGGGCAGAAGAACTCGAAGCCGTTCTCACCGGTGTAGCCGGTGCGGCAGACGTAGAGCTCGTCGCCGGCACAGCTGAACTTGAGGATACCGTTGCGCTCCGGCAGGGTGATTCCCGGACACATGCCGGCGAAAACCTTTTCGCAGTTGGGGCCCTGCACGGCGAGGCCCACGAAATCCGCGCTCTTGTTGATGAGGGAGATGCCCTCCGGCTTGTGCGCGGTGAGCCAGGCGTAGTCCTCGTCAATCATGGAGGCGTTCACCACAATGAAGTAGTTGTCCTCGCCCATGCGGTAGATGATGAGGTCATCGATGACGCCGCCGCGCTCGTTGAGCATCATGGAATACTGGCCCACGCCGTCCGTGAGCTTGTTGAGATTGTTGGTGAACATGCTGTTCAGCCACTCCGTGGTGCCGGGACCGCAGGCCAGGAACTGGCCCATGTGGGAGATATCGAACACGCCGCAGTCATTGCGCACGGCGTTGTGCTCGTCTATGATTCCCGTGTACTGCACGGGCATGTTCCAACCGGCAAACGGCACCATCTTGGCGCCCAGAGCCACATGCTTTTCGCACAAAGGCGTGCTTTTAATCTGTTCTTCGCTCATGTTACCACACACTATAAGCCCCCCTTCCCTGCAAGTCAAGCCAATATCCCCGCTAGTTTCCAAGAAAATTCCCCATCGTCACCGTTGTTTCACGGTGAAGCGGATGCCCCCGTGGGAACGGGAGGCGCCGGGCATGGATTTCGTGATGGTGCAGGTGCCGGAAGCGGGGTGCGGGATATCGCCCTTCGCGGTGGCGCGGGCGGTGGTCTGCTCCTCCGTGGCGGGCGAGAACGTGAACGTCATGCCAACCGCGCTCTGCGGCGCCACGTCCGGCGCAGCCTCGACCGCCCGGCACAGCGGAATCACGGCGCACGCGCATGCCATGAGGGATTTCATCATCATGCCGCCATCCTAGCTAACACCCGCGCCCATTGCAAGGGAATTGACGTGGTTCATACGCCGTTGCAATGGGGTGGGACAAGTCCACCCACAACATCTGCCGCAACGCCTGATTTTTAGGAAAGGCATTTCATTCCCGAACGGGAAAGCGTTGACGATTTGGGCACATTTGCGGCACAAATCTTCCCGTTCGGGAAATTTAGCTTGCCTTTCATCCGAAACGGCGATATTATTCCCGAACAGGAATGATAGGTGCAAGCGTACAAACGAGCGGGGATCTGGGCAAGGCCATCCGCACGCGGAGGAAGGAGGTGAAACTGAGCATCGCCACACTGGCGGCGATGCTGGGGTGCAGCCCGCGCTTCCTGAGCGAGGTGGAGCGCGGCAAGGAAACCGCATCCGTGGGGCGGGTGATAGAGATAGCCCGCGCCCTGGGACTGGAACTTCACATAACCACCAAATCATGAACAAGAGCCTGGATGTCTATTGCGGCGGGCAAATGGTCGGCACCCTGTCGGTGGACGACTTCGAGGACTACAGCTTCACGTATTGCAGCGGGTGGTTGCAATCCGCATCGGCATACGCCGTGGGGCATGTGCTGCCGCTGCAGGCGGACCCGCTCAAGGGGCCGCAGGTGCACAACTTCTTCGGCAACCTCCTGCCGGAGGGGCGGGTGCGGGAAATGATCGAGCGCCAGCTCCGCACCGGGCACAGCGACTTTGCGCTGCTGTGGGAACTGGGGCGCGATGTGGCGGGCGTGCTTTCGCTCGTGCCGCAGGGCGAGGCGCCCGGTGAGGAAACGCCCGCCTACCGCCCCATGGGCGCAAAATCGCTCAAGGAACGCCTGCTGGCTTTGGGCAAGGCTCCCATCCTCGCTAAGGACGAGCGATGCAGCCTGTCCCTGGCCGGGGCGCAGGACAAGCTCAACGTCCTGCACTGCGACAACCGCTTTCTCCTGCCGCTCAACGGCGCCCCCAGCAACTGCATCCTCAAGATTGCATCACGGGACTACCCCGACATCGTGTTCAACGAATACCTGTGCATGAAAATCGCCTCGGCGGCCGGGCTGCCATGTTCCGCCGTCTCCCTGGTTCGGCCGGACGGCATGCGCGCGCTCGCGGTGGAACGGTTCGACCGCACCACCCGCGACGATGGAGGGATTGTCCGACTGCACCAGCAGGATTTCTGCCAGCTGCTGGGGATCTCCCACGAGGACAAGTACGAATACTGGGGAGGCCCCTCCCTGAAACAATGCGCGGACGTGCTGCGGGAAGTTTCCGCCCTGCCCGTGGTGGATGCGGAGCTGCTGGGGAAGTGGTACACGTTCAACCTGCTCATCGGGAACATGGACGGACATGCCAAGAACATCTCCGTGCTGCTGACGCCGAACGGCTGGCGACTGGCGCCGTTCTACGACATCGTCCACACCCTCGGCTATCCCGGGCTGGGGGAGACTCCCGCCATGAACCCCGCCGGCGGCGAAACGCCGCACCGCGATATCACCGGCAAGGTTTGGCTGGACTCCATGTCCGCCATCGGCCTGAAACACCAACGCGCCACCGCCTGGATGCGGGAGCTGTGCGCCACCACCCTGGCGGTGTGCGGGCGCATCGGCATCAGGGCCCAACTCTCCGATGCCGAAAAGCGGACCGCCGCACGCCTCGTCAAGAGCATCCGCCGCAACGCTGAAGCCGTGGCCTCACGCTTGGCCGATGTCTAGCCGCCAAACTTTTTTTCTACTTGCATATCAGCGTTTCCGCCACAGATGACGAAACTCTGGCGGCACTCATCCGGCAGGTGGAGAAAACCACCCTGGAGAAAACATAAGGGACGTGTGGGGCACACCCGAATCAACCGTGCCCATTCACGCTCCGTGGCCCGCTGCCACCCATCATGGCACGCCATTTAGGATTTGGGATTTAGGATATATTGGAGCCGGTGCAAGCGCACCAGGCGGCGCGCAGCATGCAGGCGTAGACGGCGCGGCGGGGGATTTTCACGCGCTCCGTGCCCCGGCGGGCACGGATGAGCCGCAGGGTCTTGCGGCCGATGAGCGCCGGCAGCATGGACGCAAAGCGCAGGCGGAAGCTGCCGAGCCGCAGGGAGTAGTCGATACCGTCCGCCAGGTAGCGCTCCGCGCGTTCAATCCACACGGCTGGGGCGGCACACAGGTAGCTGCGGCCGCGCGCGGCGTCCTCCTGCATATCTCGCAGAATGTTGACGAGCTGCAGCCCCTTGCCGTAGCGCGCGGCGGCCTCGCACATGATTTCCTCCCGCCCGGCGGGGCAGAACCCATCCCCCATGGCAGTGCGGCCCAGGCGGGTCCAGAACTCGCCCACGCAGCCGGCCACGCGGTAGGCGTAGAGATCCGTCATGGCATCATCCGCCACGGCGGTGCAATCCGGGGTGAAATAGGTGAGATCCCAGAGCTGGCCCTCCACAATGGTGGCGAGCACGCGGCGGATGAGCGCGCGCTCCGCCTCCGGCGTGGACTCCAGCTCCTGCAGGAACTCCGCGAAACGGCGCAGGAGCGTGGCCTCCGCCGGCTTGTCCTGCGCGGGAGCCATACGGCGCGCCAGGGTATCGCAGAGCGCAGCGGCATTCTCCTCCCCCGCCACGGCGCGCGCCATCTGGCGCAGCACGTCCGCACGCTCCTGCACAGCGGCGTTGGAGGTATCCGCCACGCTGTCCGTGGCGCGCGCCAGCATATAGCCTAGCGCCACGGAATGCCGCATGGCAGGCGGCAGCCAGGCCATGCTCAGGTAGAACGAGCGTGAAACGCCTTTGAGCAGCGCGCGGTCCATGGAGAGGGAAAAATCAGGAGAAATGGCGCAAGGCGCCGCGGATAAGCTCGTCCGTTCCGGCCTGCGGGTTGTCCTTGAGAAGATTGGCAATGGCCTTGCGGGCCTCCACCTGCTTGAAGCCCAGGGCAATGAGCGCGAGCTCCGCATCCGCCGCAGCCTGGGAAGTGGTACCCTGCTGCTGGGCCTCCCAGGTGGAAGCCAGCCCCACCTTGTCCTTGAGCTCCAGCACAATTCTCTCTGCGGTGCGCTTGCCCACACCCTTGGCGCGGGCAATAGCCTGCACATCCCCGTTCACCACGGCGGCCTTGAACGTGCTCACGTTCAACCCGCTCAAAATGGAGATGGCCGTGGCGGGCCCTATTCCGCTCACGCGGTCAATCAGCAGGCGGAAGATATCCCGCTCCGCATCCGTGGCGAACCCGTAGAGCACCTGGGCGTTCTCTCGCACGTGCATGTGGATTTTGAGCATAATGGGTGCACCCTCCGCAGGGTTGAGCGCATCGAACGTGGACAGCGGCACCTGAACCTCATAGCCCACGCCGTTCACATCCACCACCAGGCATTGCGGCATCGCCTCCGCCACCGTTCCTCTCAGAAATGAAATCATGCTCGTTCTCTGTTCTTTCCCGCATTATACCCCCTGCGCCAAGCGCCACGCAAGAAAAAAGCAGGCGGCTTCCGGAATGCGCGTTGGGACAAAAATCGGACACCGGGCAACCCGGATTTGGAGGAGCCGAAAAAGTTGCAGGACAGAAATCGGACACTACAATGCCCGTATGTCAATAAACATGAGTAGAGAAGAGTTGAAGTTGTATATGGAAAGGCAGCATGGTCTGTATCAGCGTGTACATGGCGTCAAGGCGCGTCAGAGGTTCATCGACAAGGTGGTCGAGGCCACCGGCTACGACAGGAAGCGCGCAATCAGGCTGCTAAACCGCAAGGGCGAGGTGTACCGGCAAAGGGGAACCACTCGCAAACTGAAGGCTGCGGATGTGGATTTCCTGCGCGAGTTGTGGGCATTGGCCGATTACCCGAACGCAGCCCACGGGAAAAACCATTGGGACACATGTGACCTATAGGCGGCATGCGGTCGAATTCCCCAAACTTCCGATTTTCCCATCCCACACCCCGCAATCAAGCGGGGTGGCGCTCCGCTAACGGAGCGTTATGGGATGGCCATGAACCCAAATCCTCAATTTGCCTTGGGGTGTGCTTGTTTCCATTTCTGCAGGGCCTCGTTGAAGGCGGGGGCGGCGTTGGGAGGGGCGGAGGAATGGGACTGCGCGTACTCGAAGATGCTCTGGAAGGCTCCGAAAGGCTGGTAGGGGGCCAGGCCGTGGACAACGAGGGCGTCCAGTGCGCGCAGGAGGTCCTGCGTGGTGGTGACCGGGCCCATTCCCTTGAAGGGATGCAGCAGGTAGGAGGACTCCACGAGCTGGTAGAGGAGGGGCTTGCCGTTGAAGGTGGCGCGGATATCCGCACCGTGGTTGATGAATTCGTCGAGGAACTCGAATTCGCGCGCCCTGCCGCGCTCCAGGAGGTGGCCGAGCAGCTCGTTGCCGTTGGCATCCTTGCGCGAGAAGTCGATCTTGTGCTTCTCCATGACGCTGAATAATAATACAAAAAGATGCTAATCCCATTTAGGATTCGGCATTGGAATATACAAATGGAAATGAGGAGTCAAGATATGCTCATAGCACCTCTTCTCCATGTATTTGAAAAGCACCTCTTTCTGCTGTTGCCTGTGAGAGTATTCATCTCCTCCATGTGAGGGGATTAGGATATATGGGCAATCCTTTTCTTCAGACAACTGCTCCTGCATTGCCTCCGGGCTTGTCAACCACGTCCAACCTCCCTGCCACTTTAGAAACGGAGGCATGCCCAAGATAGCATTGTCCGCCGGGTAACTCATGGATATGAGACTACATTGGTGATTTGCATAATGAGAAAGTTCTTGCTCCAACAATTCGTAGTATTGTTTTTCTTTAGCTGTGAGCTGAATGCCTTTTAAGATGGGTATTTTGCTGCTTTCTTGATATGTCCATCCAGGCTGGTCCGGCATGGGTCTTTTGATTTCACAGACTGTGTAGGTCAGGGTCAAGAAAAGGGCAATTGCTGTGAGGGCGGAGGCCAGGCCGAATCCAGTCTGCCGCCATGCGGAGCATAGCTTGTCCTTGCCATATAGGCATGTTGCTGCGTCTACTTTTGTCCATGCAAAAAAACAGACGGGCATGATAAAGGTCATGCAATTTATGTATAGGTTTATACTGGAAAGCGAACCGAAATGCCCAGTAAGGACGAAAACGGATACGGATGCCAAAATGCGTTTCTGGTGGGGGGAGAGACTTGTCTTGCCAAAAATGGAATAGAGGTACGCTAAAACTAGGAACGCAGCCATTAGATTGATAGCGAGAGCAATGATGTAAGCAAGGTGCTTATAAGTAAAAAAGTCTAATACATAAGGATCCGCCCATAGATATGCGAAGAATACACCCCCAGCACCAATAAGGGTAGGATATGTCCATGCCATCTTGCTCAAGCCCCGAGTGAGCAGGAAATAGACTGTGGAAATGCACGCAGCTGCACACAATAGTACAAAGCCTTGAGCAAGGCTGAATACCTCTTTGAGGAGAAGGGAAGATACACTATGCCCATCAATCGATGAAGCTTGAACATTTTCTATGATATGACTGTACTCCGCAAAGCCTAAACTGCCCCCGATTATCCAGAGGACAATAATGCAGCCTGTCGCAAGGCCAAAGCCAGCGAAAAACAACTGTTTCACACCATGTTTGATAGCGTGTTTCCATGCATTTCCCGTATAAAGGAATACAAGCAAATAGGCTGCTCCATACACTATATTGGAAGCTCTAAAAAAAATACAAATGGCATATAAAAGCCCACTAATGTATAAATATATATTATTACTACGCTTAAGCGCTGTAATAATAGTGCTCAGCATAAATACAAAACCATACAGACTAACAAAGGAATAGTAAAAATTGGAAAAGGATGATTTCTCAATCATGAACCCGCAAAGCAAACCAAGTGCCACCGTGTATTTTCCCAAATCCTGAGAAAACGTACGATAAATGACAACTGCTGCTAGTGCCCTGATACAGGCTGGAACGATGCGCAAGAAAATGGCTGGCGGAATGTCCATCCAACCAGCGAGTTTTACCAGCATATTCCCTACATAGCTGGTTAGGAACAGGGGCAAGTTGATACAGTGGGGAGCCGTATCAAAAAAGAGAAATTGATTGAGGCTGAAAAAAGTGTCACCAACCTCATAACCGTAATTGATTTTCCAAAAAATGACCAGGAAAATTAGTAAAAACAGCCCCGTAATATGCGTTGCCTTCATATAAAAAAGATCTTTTATACTAGTCTTCTTCCTCCTGCGAGCCAGTGCCTTAGAACATAATAGATTAAACATTGCCTGGCGTTGGTTAAGGCATTGGCTGAAACCCGGGGAGATGGTGCGGTGTAGTGGATGGGAACCTCTATCCAGTTGCGGCGGCGGCAGAGGTAGCGCAGCTCCGTCTGGTAGAAGTGGGCCTTGCTTTTCAGCGGGTAGGCCAGAATCTTCTCCATAACCTCGTAGCTGAAGGCCTCATACCCGCTGGTCACGTCCTTCATTGGGCAGCCCAGCAGCACACGCGCAAGCAATGAGCCGAACTTCGACAGGAAGCGGCGGCTGAACGGAGAGCCAACCATGGAGCCTCCGTTGATGTAGCGGGAACCGAACGCGCATTCGTTGCCTTCCGTCATGACGCGCACGAAGGCGGGGATGACGCGCGGGTCGTGCGAGCCGCCGCCGTCCATCTCCAAAATGAAATCCGGGCGCTCTTTCATGGCCTCGCGGAAGCCGCTCAGGTAGGCATCCACCACGTTGCGGTTTTCCGGTGCCCACACGTAGCGGAAGCGGGCGTCTTCCTTCCCCAGAGCCTCGCAGAGCTCGGGCGTGCGGTCCTTGCTGGCGTTGTCCACCACCAGGTACACAGTTGCGTTCGGAAAGTCGGAGAGTGCCTTCTTGAGCGGGGTGATGAAGCTGTCGAAATCCTGCTCTTCATTCGCCATGGGGATACAGATGGCAAATCGTACGTTGTTGTCCATGTTATGCCGGTGTTGATTTTTTGAATACGTAGAGTTTCATCATGGAAAAGCTAGCCATGGCCGCAATGACCATGCCGCCGAGGAGGGCCGGGGGATAGGATGCGCCCGCACTGAAGCGCATGAGCTCCTCCGTCATGCTCATGTCGTTGGTGATAACGTACCACTTGAAGTAGAGGATGATTGCCTGCTGCAGCAGCCAGGTGGAGCTCAGGAGCACACACGCCGCCGCCAGCTGGCTGACGATGAATTTGGCTGCGGAGCTGACAACGGGGACATCAGCCTTAACCCTGAAGCTCCAGATGCGGTTGCCAATGTAGGAGACGAGCCAGCCGCCGGTGTAGCCCAGAAGGGTGGACAATATCGTGCGTCCGGGGAGGATGTGGTAGTAGAACATCCATGAGATGGCACCGTGCACCGCAGAGGCGGAAACGCCCACGATGAGGAACTTTGCCAGCGCCGAGTAGCGGTAGATGAGGGACACCAAGGCGTTCATTGGAATTCCGGGGAATTGAATAGGTCCAAGGCGGCACCGATGGCCGCGTCCTGGTTGTAGTACTGCCACTCGGCGAAGCGCCCAAGCAGGTGGAACCCGTGGGGGCGCAGCGCAGCTTTGAGGCCATCGATGATGCCCTTGGTGGAACCGGTTTGAACGGGATAGGTGCATTCCTCCCAATGGTGGGCTAAGTAGGAGGGATGGAAGGGAATGAGGGCCAGCTGCCGCTCGATTTCACCGCGGCTCATCTTGCGGGAAAACTCTACCGTTGCCGTGGAGCGTTCCCGGTTGTCGTTGTAGGGCGAGAAGTTCCCCGTGCAAATGATGCGGTGGGATTCATGCGCATTCCCGGGCATGTAGATCCAGCTGTAGGGGGTCTTTTCAATCTCGCAAAGGACGGATGTGGTGCCGTGGTATTCCAGTCGCTTCACGGCCTCCGCATGCCCTGACAAGTCGCACTCCCCGCACACCATTTCGGGAAGCCTGCGCGCGTTGCCGGTGTAGATGACCCGATTGAACTCCTCGCCCTCAACCAGCCACTTTCCCCTGTGGAGCGCCACGCGCTCAACGGCGGCGTTGCAGCGCACGTCCAGCCCCTCCGCCAGCACGTCCACAGGGAACTGCGATCCGCCGCGAAGCGGATACCAGAAAGAGCTGTGCACCATTTTCATCTCCCCCTCGCGGCTGATGTTCGCCTCCATGATCTCCGGCACGGTCGGCATCGGCAGCTTCCCTTCCAGCCACGCCAAAGGGACATCCGTGAGGGAACGCCCCCATATCTTCCTGTTGTAGGGCGCGAAATACTCGTTGTAGAGGGTCATGCCGAAGCGGTGACGCAGGAATTCATCGAAATTGGACGAATCCTTGTAGCCATTCCTTTGAATCTCCATCAAATCGCCAACAACCGCCCGCCGCATGCCTGCAGGCATCTGGTACAGGTGGTTCTCTATGGGGTAGTCCACATTCGTCCCGTCCGCCAGGGAGACTACGGCGTGCCGTATGGCCTTGTGGAAATCCCGCTCTCTGTCGAAGTGCTTCCAGAACCACTCCAGCACATCCGCACGCCGGGAATTGAAAACATGCCCGCCAACGCGGTGGTACAACACTCCGTCAACGACCTCGCACTTCACAAGCCCGCCCACGCGAGGCGCCTTCTCGAACACAGCGACCGCACCGCCCTTCTCTTTTACCAAGCGGGCAGCGGCAAGTCCGGACACGCCAGCTCCTATAACGGCGAATTTCGTTTTCATCGTAGGTTCCTCAGAGCCTCAAAAGACTGCGGAAGTATACCCTTTGCTAATGGGTGTTTGATGACCTATTGTTCCCGCAAATTCAAATGTTACTAAGTCATGAAGTAATCTCACCACCGCTGCAGCGTGCCGCAGGCGGGCAGGTGAACTCCTTTTGATTGCATGCTCGTATTTTTTTGGGAAAAAGGCTTGACTACCCATTAGCAAAGCGTGAACACAATGAACACAGAGAACAGGGACAGAGAACGGGCGGCACTGGAAGTGCTACGGTCAACAGGCATAGATGTGCTGGAAGCAGCATTGGTGGCCAAGGAGGCACTGGAAAACAGCCGCGGACGGGTGAGGCGCGCGCGGGAGTGCGTGCGGCTGGGTGCGGAGGAAATGCGGAAGCGGGAAAAGACCGTGACATTCCGCAAGGCGGTGGAAGCGGCTCTGGAAGAGCGGGAGAAGAAGAACCGCAGGGCGCGAACGGTGACGGATTTCCGCTACTACTGCAAGCGGCTGATGGTTCGGAATCCAGGGTTGGAGGAGCGGCGGGTGCGAAGCATCACGGCGGATGATTGCCGCGCGTATCTGCAGGAGGCGTATGGGGAGAGCCCATCTCAGTACAGGAAGGCTCGGGCGATACTGAGCGGGGTATTCTCCACGGCGATTCGGCATGAGTGGTGCGATACCAATCCCGTATCGCGCGTGGAGGTGCCGGATGTAGTGGAGAAACCGATAGAACCTCTGAAACTGGATGAAGTGGCACGTCTGGAGGAGGCGGCGCAACTGCCGGAGCACCGGGAGATGCAATTATCGCTGCATTTGATGCTCTACTGCGGCATACGCCCCACGGAAGTGAGCCGCATTGACCCGGAGCGGGATATTGACTGGCAAAACGGGAGTGTGGTGGTGCGGCCCACCACCAGCAAGACGGGCGGCGGCCGCGTGGTACCGCTGCGCCAGGCGGGCAATATCACCATTCGCACGATACCCAGGTGCTGGCAGCACCGCTGGCGCGCATTGCGCCAAGCCGCAGGCTGGGGCAGTGAGCACGCCCGCCCCTGGCG
>JAZLHB010000041.1:0-29875 GCA_045616565.1 Akkermansia sp.
GTACAGTCGGGATTTCCCCTCGAACTTCCTCTCCCACGGGGCGTTGCCGCACCGCAGCTGTTCTTCAGGTTTGAGATTCCGCATCATCACGGTTCCTTGTGGACTTTCACCACAGTTCGCATATCGCGTCGGTCGTACCCGAAAAGGGGCAGCCGCAAGGCTGCCCCTTTTTGCGTACGCTTTTTATCCGCCGCATCAGCAGTAGCGGCGCAGCACGTACTGGAGGATGCCGCCCGCGCGCAGGTACTCCAGCTCCATGGGCGTATCCACGCGAACCACGAGCGGCAGATCGAACGCAGGGGTGCCGCCCGCCGGCTGCACATGCAGGGTGGCGGCAGCACGCGGCCTCAGGGATGCCCCCAGCCCGGTAATGCTGAACATGGCGTCTGCCAGGCCCTTCACGCGGTCGTAGTCCGCAGGGGCGGCAAAGTTGAGGGGCAGAATGCCCATGCCGATGAGATTGCTGCGGTGGATGCGCTCAAAGCTCTTGGTGACCACGGCGCGCACACCGAGCAGTGCGGTGCCCTTGGCGGCCCAGTCACGGCTGGAGCCCATGCCGTAGTCTTCCCCGGCAATAATGATGGTGGGCACGCCGTCCTCCTTGTAGGCCATACCCGCATCATAGATGAAGGTAGGCGTGCCGCAGGCGGCTGCAATTTCCGCATCCGGGGCGGAAACCGGCTGCGCGCCGAAGTACAGCGTGTAGCCGCCCTCCACACCGGGGGTCATGAGGTTCTTGATGCGCACGTTGGCAAAGGTGCCGCGCGCCATGACGAGGTCGTTTCCGCGGCGTGAGCCGAAGGTGTTGAAATCACGCTGCTGCACACCGAGGGAAGCCAGGAAGCGCCCGGCGGGCCCGGTGGGCTTGATGGCCCCGGCGGGGGAGATGTGGTCCGTGGTCACGCTGTCACCGAAGATGCCGAGAGGACGTGCATTCAGGATATCCTGCACCTCCTGCGGCTGCTTGGAGAAGGAATCGAAGAACGGGGGACGGTGGATGTAGGTGGAATCCGCATTCCAGGCGAAGGTGGCGCCCAGCGGCGCGGACACGGCGTCCCACTGCTCCACATGGCTTCCATAGCTGGTGCGGTAGTCTTGCGGGGTGGCGGTGTTGGCCTGGGCGGCGGCTATCTCTGCGCCGCTCGGCCAAATATCGCGCAGGAACACGGGCGTTCCGTCCGCCGCCGTTCCCAGCGGCTCCGTCTCCATGTCGATATCCACGCGTCCGGCGAGCGCAAAGGCAATCACCAGCGGGGGAGACATGAGGAAGTTGGCCTTGACGAGCGGGTGGATGCGCGCCTCGAAGTTGCGGTTACCGGAAAGCACGGAGCAGGAAACGAGCCCGTTGTCCACCACGGCCTGTTCCAACTGCGGGTTGAGCGGCCCGGAATTGCCGATGCAGGTGGTGCACCCGAAGCCCACGATGGAGAAGCCGATGGCATCCAGCGCCTCCGTGAGCCCGTTGTTGGCGAAGTATCGCTTGGCGATGCGGGACCCCGGTGCCATGCTGGTCTTCACATGCGCGGGCACGCGCAAGCCGAGCGCGGCGGCCTTCTTGGCCAGCAGGCCGGCAGCGAGCATGAGCCCCTCGTTGCTGGTGTTCGTGCAGCTGGTGATGGCCGCCACCAGGATGGAGCCGTCCGTCAGCTCCACCTCATGGGAGCCCGCGGCATCCGGGTTTCCGGCATCACCGTGCATGGTGACCGCCACCTTGTCCGCGCGCTGCCCGTGGCCGTATGTATCCTTGCAGATGGCGGCAAAGCTCTCCTTCAACGCCGCCAGGGCGATGTGGTCCTGCGGACGCTTGGGCCCCGCCACGGCGGGAACGATTTCCGCGAGGTCGAGCTCCAGCACGGCGGAGTAGTCCAGCTGCCCCTTTTGCGGCATGCCGAAAAGGCCCTGGGCCTGCAGGTAGGCCACGCAGGCCTCCACCTGTTGCGGGGAGCGGCCGGTGGCGCGCAGGTAGTCTGCGCTCACTTCGTCGAAGGGGAAGAAGCCCATGGTGGCGCCGTATTCCGGGGCCATGTTGGCCACGGTTGCGCGGTCCGGCAGGGAAAGCGCGGCGGCGCCCTCCCCGAAGAATTCCACAAACTTGCCCACCACGCCGTGGCGGCGCAGCATGCGCGTGACATGCAGGGCCAAATCCGTGGCGGTCACGCCCTCCCGCAGTTTGCCGCAGAGATGCACGCCCACCACATCCGGCGCCAGGAAGGTCACGGGCTGGCCGAGCATGCCGGCTTCCGCCTCAATGCCGCCCACGCCCCAGGCCACAATGCCCAGGCCGTTGATCATGGTGGTGTGGGAATCCGTGCCCACCAGTGAATCCGGGTAGTACACGCCGCCCTTCTGCATCACGCCGCGGGCCAAATGCTCCAGGTTGACCTGGTGGACAATGCCCGTACCGGGCGGCACCACGGAGAAGGATTGGAAGGCCTGCTGGCCCCATTTCAGGAACTCGTACCGCTCGGTGTTGCGCTCGAACTCCCGCTGCAGGTTCTTGTGGTAGGCATCCGGGAAACCTGCCCAGTCCACCTGCACGGAATGGTCCACCACCAAATCCACGGGCACCAGCGGCTCCATGGCGGCGGGATCCGCCCCCTGCTCTTCCACTGCGGCGCGCATGGCCGCCAAATCCACCAGCAGGGGAACACCCGTGAGATCCTGCAAGATGATGCGCCCCACGGTGAAAGGTATCTCAAAATCGTGCGCCTCGCCCGCCTTCCAGGAGGCCAGGTTCGCCACATCGCGCTCCGTCACCCGCAAGCCGTCGCAGTTGCGCAGCAAACTCTCCAGCACAATGCGCAGGCTCACCGGCATGCGCTTGACGCCGGGGAAGCCGTCCTCCGCCAATGCGGGCAGAGAGTGGAGAACTCCGCGCTCTCCTCCGGGAATCTCAAAGGTCCGTGTATAGTCTTTCATGGTTCTGCAAGTCCCGCGAGTATATACGCCATCTCCGCCGAATCAAGAAAAAAGGGTGTCTGTATGCCCGGGTTGACGTGCAGGATGCCGTGTGCCATGGGGAGCATGAAGAAAGCCCTGCTTCTCCTTGCCCTTGCCGCCGGGTGCGCGTGTGCAGCCACCGTGCCGGAGGTTTCCGCCGTGGGCTGCTACTTTGTGCGCGAGAGCTGCGGGCCGGGCTGGGAAAGGATGTTCCGGTGGGGCTGGTGAGCGTGTCCAACGGCGGCTCTGAAGTGGCCGCCTGGCTGCCGCAGGATTCCCTGCGGCGCCTCTGCCCGGAATCCCTTGCCGACAACTGGCTGGGCTGCCGCCTGCCGATGGGCTGGGCCCGCCTGCGCGGCGGGGAGAACATAGACGTGCACCCGCCGCGCAAGGCGGAGGTGGGCCGCCGCCTGGCCCGCACCGCGCTGGGCAAGGTATACGGGCTTCCCGCCACCTGGCAGAACCCGCGCATTTCCGCCGCACGGCAGGAGTGTGGCGCACTGCGCCTCTCCCTGAAGCACGCGCAGGGTCTGCATACCGTGGACAGGTGCCCGCCCGTGGGGTTCGAGCTGGCGGGGGAGGACGGTGCCTACCGCCCCGCAAGGGCGGAAATCCGCGGAAGAGAAATCATCCTGACCCACCCGGACGTGCCGCATCCGCAGAAGGCGCGCTACGGCTGGGCCGTGATGATATTGCCAAACGCGGTGAACGCCCGGGAACTGCCGCTGGCACCGTGGGCTCTGCGGCACTAGAAGCGCGGATGCCGCAGAAATAAGCGGTTACGGCTTGCCAAGGCGGGCTGCGGCATGCTATAATGCGTTCCGTGTCCAAACTGCTACAGTTACTCGTTCTCCTTCTCTGCTCGCTCTCTGTGCTGCATGCAGACCTGAAGGATGTCGTCTTCGTCCCGCAATGGGTGCCCCAGTCGCAGTTCGCAGGGTTCTACGTTGCCAAGGAAAAGGGCTTTTTCGAGCAGGAGGGGCTCAATGTCATTCTCAGGCACGTCGGCGTCAATTCCAAGGAAACATCCTTGGAGCTCCTGCGGGCAGGCAAGGCGGACATCGCGGGCCTGCAGCTCATGCAGGCCATCGCCGCGCGCACCAACGGCACGCCTATCGTCAACGTCTGCCAAATCACGCAGATAAGCGGGCTGTGGGTGGTGGCGGACCGCCCCATCAGGCAAATGAAGGACTTGAACCACCTGCGCATTGCGCGGTGGCGGTCCGGGCACTCGGAGCTGTTCGACGTGCTGAGCCACGAGTACAACCTGGACATAGAGTGGGTGCCGATCAGCCGCAACGTGAACCTGTTCATCTACGGTGCGGTGGATGCCACGCTCTGCTACAGCTTCAACGAGTACCTTACCCTGCTGCTCTCCAGGGGCCACATCCCGGAGGAGACCGTGCTGCGCTGCCAAGACCACTGCTTCAGGGTGCCGGAAGACGGGCTCTACGTCACGGAGGATTACTACAAGCTCAACAAGGATACCGTGGACGCCTTCGTCCGCGCAACCAAAAGAGGCTGGGACTACGCCGCCGAGCACCCGGAGGAGGCTTGCAATTTCACCCACAAGTATATGGACGCCAGCCACGTGAGCACCAACCCCGTTTTGGAACGCATGATGCTCAGGGAGTTCCTGCGCCTGCAGGTGAACCCTGACACGGGCACGCGCAACTACGCCCCGGCGCCCAAGGAGGTGTTCGAGCAGATAGTGCAATCCATGTTCCGCGCCGCCATCATCAGCAAAACCGTCACCTACGATGAGATGATCCGCCATGACTAACCGCCGCAGATCCTTCGCCCAACGGTTGAGCATCATCGTCATCGTGCTCAACTCCATCCTCTTCATCGGCGTGCTGGCCATTGTGGCGCAGACCTGCCGCTACCTCATCACCGAGGAGGCCACCAAATCCGCCACCAACCTGCTGGATGCCACCATTGCAGACGTGGAGAAGGAGCTGTACAGCGTGGAGGTGGCCACCGCCAACACCGCCTGGCTGGTGGAGGGGCATGAGAACGATGAGGAGTACCTGCGCAACATCACGCGCAAGCTCGTGGAATCCAACGCCCACATCGTGGGCAGCGCCGTGGCTTTCATCGCAGACTACCACCCCGGCCGGCACTACTACGCCCCCTACAGCTGGATTGACGCAGAGACGCAGGAAATCAGGTACAGGCACTTGGGAAGCGAGACGTACGACTACTTCCTGATGGACTGGTTCCAGATACCCTTCCTCACCCGCAAGCCGTGCTGGACAGAACCGTACTACGACGACGAGGGCGGCGAGCAGTGGATTTGCACGTACAGCCGCCCGATATTCGACAAGGACGGCAAGCTCTACGCCATCGTGACGGCGGACATCTCGCTGGAGTGGCTCTCCCGCAAGTTCGACTCCGTGCACCCGTACAAGGATTCCTTCACCATCCTCGTGAGCCGCAACGGCTCCTACGTCTCCGCACCGGACCGCTCATGGCTGCGCGGTGCCACCATCTTCTCCGTGGCTGCAGAGAAGGAGGACGAGGGTGCCTGGGAAACGGCCACCGACATGATCCTGGGCGAAAAGGGCTCCAGTGAATTCACGGATAACGGCAAATCCTATTTCGGCGTGTACGGGCCGCTCTCCAACGGATGGTCCGCCTCCATCATCTGCCCCTACAGCTCCGTGCTGGCGCGCACGCTGGAAATGAACCTGGTGGTGATTATCCTGGCCGTGGCGGGCTTGTTCGTCCTCTTCCTGCTGTGCCGCGCGTCCATCGGCCGCGTGGCCTCCCCGCTGCGCGCGTTCTCGGAAAGCGCCATGAACATCGCCAAGGGCGATTTCAACACCCGTCTGCCGGAAATCAGAACCAACGACGAAATCATGCAGCTGCGCGATTCCTTCGAGTACATGCAGGAATCGCTCACCCAGTACATCCAAGACCTCAAAACCACCACCGCAGGCAAGCAGCGCCTGGAAAGCGAGCTCAACATCGCCCATGACATCCAGATGCAGATGCTTGCCAAGAATTTCGAGGACATCAAGCTGGCGGACGTGTTTGCGGATATCCACCCCGCCAAGGAGGTGGGCGGTGATTTGTACGACGTGACCACCCGCGGCGACATGCTGTACTACGCCGTGGGAGACGTCTCCGGCAAGGGTGTCTCCGCCGCCCTGTTCATGGCCATCACCAGAAGCGCCCTGCGCTTTGCGGGCGGCGTAGGCGTGGACCTCAACGAGATTGCGTACAAAATCAACCGCAACATCACCGCGAGCAACGAAAGCGGCATGTTCGTCACCCTCCTGCTGGGCCGCCTCAACATGAAGACCCGCGTGATGGACTACTGCAACGCCGGGCACAATCCCCCCGTCATTATCCCGCGCAACGGCGCGCCCTATTTCCTGCCCCTCGTTTCCAACCTGGTGGTGGGCATTGTGGATGATTTCCAGTACGAGACGCAAAGCCGCCAGATGCAGGAAGGCGACACCATTGTGCTCTACACCGACGGCGTGACCGAGGCCGAGGCCCCGGACAAGGACCAGTACGGCGAAAAGCGCTTGATGGAATGGGCCCGCACCATCACCCCGGAGATGTCCGCCCAAGAGGCCACCGACAGCCTTAAGGCCGACATCAGGCGCTTCACCCGCGGCAACGAGCAAAACGACGACATCACCATCGTTGTCATCCGCACCTGAAACGGAAACAACTTTTGGGATTAGCCTGCCGTGAAAAAGCTGCTCTGCCGGTACCTGGTGCTCTTCCTCGTCTTTTGGGCGGGGCTGGCCCTGCATGATTCCTGGGAGAGCATTAGGAGCTGGTGGCGCAACGATGGCGAAGTGACGCGCCTGAACGCGGAAATAAAGGAGCTGCAACTGGAGAAGAAACGGCTGGAGCTCGCCGTTTGCAAGGGGGAGGATGCCACCGACCTCATTCACCTCACGGTTGCGGAATTCAAGCTGCTCAAGGAAAACAGCAAGCTCTTCTGGGCGAACGAGCAGGAAAAGGCCGCGCTGGAGAAGCAGATTCAAGGCATCGAGGCGAAAAAAGGAGCCCTGCAGCGCAGAATACCCGAGCTGGAACAAGAATGCGCCGCCTTGGAAAAGGAATGCAAGCCGGCACGCGGCAAGCAGGAAGGCGGCAACGCCCTTTGCGCTGCGGGGATTGCACTGCTGGCGGCCTTGCAGCTGCACGCGCTGGAGGCTTTCTGCTACACCTGTTGCGTATTCCTGGCTATGCTGGCCCTGCGCCTGCTCGGCTATTTTGCCTTTGCGCCGCTGGTGGAAGGCTGTGACCCAGTTTGTCCCTGCGGGCATTCGGAAGAAGGGGAGACAGAACAGACACACGGGGAAGAGGGCGTGAAACTGGCCACCATTCCCCTGCCGCCGGGAGAGGCCCTGCTGGTGCGCGATGAATCGTACACCGGCGGCTACATGGAATACGACAACGGCTTGTTGCAAAAGCGCACAAAGCTGCTTTTCTCCCGCGAGTACTGGCTCATGAGCTGGCTGTGCGGGCTGTGCCTGCTCACACGCTTCACGAACCCGGCGGAAAGCGAGCGCACGCATGACATCACCATCACCTCCGATGACCCGGACGAGTATTTTTCCACCTTCACCCTGCAGGCGGGGCGGTGCTGCTACATTTCACCATCGGATTTGGTGGCGTTTACGGGCGGGGTGCGCATCTACGCGCGGTGGCGCGCCTGGCTGCCTGCGTGGTGCATGGGGCAGATCCGCTACTATGTGTTGACCGGCAGCGGCACTGTGGTGGTGCGCGCAGAAGGCGGCATCACCGCGCAAAATCTGCAAGAGGGTGCAACCGCCGTTCGCAAGAGGCACAGTCTCATCAGCGCTTCCCAAGGCGTGCGGCTCCATGTACGCCGCACGGAAACGCTCATTCCCTTCCTGCTGGGCAACGCTTCCCTGTTTGATCTCCGGCTGCAGGGCAAGGGCTGTTTCCGCATACGCAACGCCGTGACCCGCCCGCGCTCCCTCACGGAGCGCGCCTCCCACGTCTTTCTGGAAAGCCTTGGCAAATTCCTGGGCTTTTAGCCGCAATACACCCATCTGCCCTGCAAGCGCCGTTTCACCGTTGCCTCCACCCTTGACGCAACCGTGCACGGTGGCTATACTGGGGGCATGAACCATTACGCGCTCATTCTGGCAGGGGGAAGCGGCACCCGCTTCTGGCCGCTCTCGCGCAACGCCAAGCCCAAGCAGCTGCTGGACCTCTTCGGCCAGGGCACCATGCTCTGCCAGGCCATCGACCGCTTGAAGGGCATCGTGCCCGCAGAAAACATCTTCATTCTCACCAACCACCTGCAGGAGGAGGAAGTGCGCCGCCAGGCGGCGGGGCTCCCGGCGGAAAACATTGTGGCGGAACCCGCGCGGCGCGACACCGCACCCGCCGTTTCCCTGGGCGTGGGGCTCATTGCCGCACGCGACCCGCTGGCCAGCATGATCATCATCCCCAGTGATTCGCTCATCCTGGACACGCCCGCCTTCCAGGCGCTGGCGCAGGATGCGCTCAACCTCGCGGACCGCGAGGCCGCGCTCATCACCATCGGCATCAAACCCACCTGGCCCTGCCCCGGCTACGGCTACATCGAGCGCGCAGGAAAGCTGGACGACCCCGCCCTCACCCACAACTGCTACGAGGTGGTGCGCTTCCGCGAGAAGCCGGATACCGCCACCGCCGAGCAGTACCTGGCCAGCGGCAATTTCTCCTGGAACGCCGGCATGTTCATCTGGAGCGTGGCGCATGTGCGCTCCCAGCTGGCCGCGCACGCACCGGAGCTTGCCGGCTTCATCGACCGCCTGAGCGGCGCGGCGGACGCCCCGGCGTTCATCCGCGAGGAGTTCCCGAAACTCACGCCCATCTCCATCGATTTTGCCCTACTGGAGAAAGCGGACCGCGTGCTCAACTTCGAGGCCACCTTCGACTGGGACGACGTGGGCTCCTGGATTTCCGTGGGCAAATACCTGCCGCAAAAGGGAGAGGGAAACGTCTCCAACAGCCCGCTGAGCTCCATTGCCGCCGCCAACAACATCGTCTTCACGGATTCGCACAAGCAGGTGGCGCTCGTGGGCGTGGACGACCTCATCGTGGTGGACACCGGGGATGCCCTGCTGGTGGCGCGCCGCAGTGAGGCGGACCGCATCAAGAAGGTTGTTGCCACCCTTCCGGAGGAACTGCTCTAACCCACCCTTCACCATGCACCCCGCGCTGGGAATAGATTTCGGCCAGGCACGCATCGGCATTGCCGCCACGGATGCTTGCGGCATTCTGGCGCATCCCGTGGAAAGCATCCACCTGAACCGCACGGAACCGCTGGAGCGCATTGCCCAGCTGGTGGCGGAACGCGGCATCCGCACGCTGGTGCTGGGGCTGCCGCTGCGGCTGGACGGCACGGAGGGCACAGCGTGTGAAAAGGTGCGGGCTTTCGGCGAAAAGCTGCACGCGCGGCTGCCGGAGCTGCCGCTGGTGTATGTGGACGAGTTCCTGACCACCAGCGTGGCGCAGGACAAGCTGCACGCCGCAGGGAAAAAGGCGCGCGACTTCAAGCCCATCATCGACCAGGCCGCCGCCGTGGAAATCCTCAACAACTGGATGGGCAACGCGGAATGATGCCGCGCCATACACGGATATTGCGCTTGCTTGGCGCGGCGGCGTGGGCTAGAATGAACGCGTATGATGGACTATGCGCCGCTCATTGAGAAACGCCGCGCGCGGCTGGAGGAACTGGAAACGCAGATTGCGGATCCCGCCCTGTTCAACGACCGTGCACGGGCAGAGGAGCTCATGCGCGAACACCGCCGCACCAAGGAGCTCATGACCAGCTGGGACGAGCTGCTGGACATTCAGCGCCAGATTGCAGAGAACCGCGAGCTGGCAAGCGGGGACGACGAGGAGATGGCGGCGCTTGCCCAGGCGGATTTGACGGAGCTGGAGCCCAGGGAGGAGCGCCTGCTGGAGGAAATCCAGTACAGCCTGCTGCCGCGCGATGCCACGGAGGACCGCGATGCCCTGGTGGAAATCCGCGCCGGCACGGGCGGCGACGAGGCGTCCCTGTTTGCAGGAGACCTGCTGGGCATGTACCAGCACTACGCAGACACGCGCGGCTGGAAGTTCGAGATTCTGGATGCCAGCCCCAGTGATGTGGGCGGCTTCAAGGAAGTGACCGCGCGCGTTTCCGGGGAGGAGGTTTTCCGCTTCATGAAGTACGAGAGCGGCGTGCACCGCGTGCAGCGCGTGCCCGCCACGGAAACCCAGGGCCGCATCCACACCTCCACCGCCACGGTGGCCGTGCTGCCGGAAGCTGAGGAGGTGGATATCGAAATCCGCCCGGAGGACCTGCGCATTGAAACCTGCCGCTCCGGCGGCGCAGGCGGCCAGCATGTGAACCGCACGGAATCCGCCGTGCAGATTTTCCACCTGCCCACCGGCATGATGGTGCGCTGCGAGCAGGAGCGCTCCCAAATCAAAAACAGGGAGACCGGCATGCGCATCCTCCGCGCCAGGCTCTTTGAGATGAAGCAGCGTGAGGCCCAGCAGAACTACTCCGACAAGCGCCGCGCCCTCATCGGCTCCGGCGGCAGAGAGGAAAAAATACGCACCTACAACTTCCCCCAGAACCGCCTCACCGACCACCGAATCGGCTACACCGCCTACAACCTGGACATTGTGGTCTCCACCGGCGCGCTGGATGAAATCATCACCCGCATGCAACATGCGGAAATGCAGGAGCGCATGGACGAGCTCAAGTAACCACCACGTTATGAAAACGGTCAATGATGTCCTGAGCGGCGGCACGCAATACCTGGAGGCGCGCGGAATCGAGAGCGCGCGGCACTCCATGCAGAGCCTCATGGTGCATGTGCTGGGCTGCGACCGCACGTGGCTGTACCTGCATTTCGACGACCCGCTGCCGGAGGCGCAGCTGGCGCCGCTGCGGGAGCTGCTGAAAAAGCGCGGCCAGGGCGTGCCTTTGCAGCACCTGCTGGGCAGCACGGAATTCTACCGCCGCGAGTTCCGCACGGATGCGCGCGCGCTCATCCCGCGTCCGGAGACGGAAGAGCTGGTGGAGCTGGCGCTTTCCCGCGCGGAGAAGAAGGAAGGCATGCGCGTGCTGGATATGGGCTGCGGCTCCGGCATCATCGGCATCACGCTTGCGCTGGAGCTCGCCAACCAGCATCCCACAGTGGTGATGGCAGACATCTCCGATGCCGCGCTTGCGCTCACGCTGGAGAATGCAAACCGCCTTGGCGCCAGGGTGCAAACCTACCGCAGTGATTTGTTCAGCGCGTGGGCGGACACGGCGGAGAGCGCCATCACGCCGCCGGATTCCTTTGACCTGGTGCTGGCCAACCTGCCCTACGTTCCCGATGGCGAGAACGTTTCCACGGAAGTGACCCACGACCCCGCCACGGCTCTCTACGGCGGTCCGGACGGCTTGGATGTGGTGCGCGGCTTCCTGAAGGAGAGCCTGCCGCACCTGGCAAGCCGCGCGCTCGTGGCGCTGGAGGTGGGGCACGACCAGGGGGAGCGCGTGCGCGCCCTCATGCAGGAGCTGGGATTCACGGACACCGAAGTGCTGACCGACATGAGCGGAAAGCCCCGCTTCCCCATCGGCCGCGCTCCCGAACGCGAAGAAACGCAGGAGGAAGAACCCCGGCAGCACGCGGATGCATGACGAATGGCTCATCTACCCCGGCGTGAAACGCGCGGCGGCGGTGCTGGCGCGCGTGGCGCTGGTGTGCATGCTGGCGGCGGCGGTTTGCGCGCCGGCGGAGATTGTTTGCGCTATGCTGGCAGAGCGCATGCAGAGCAGCTTCCTGCTTTCCGCCGCACTGCTTTGCGGCGGTGCGGCATCCATGCTGCTGCTGGCCGGCGTGGCGTGTCTGGGGCCGCTGGGGGCGTGGTGCCACCTGGTGCTGGTAGCGGGACGCGGCAGCGCGTTCACGCGTTTTCTCACGCAGATAGGCGCCTTCCTTTCCCTGCTGATTCCCGTGTGCATGGCGTACTCGCTTGCCATGAAAGAGCCCCTGCTGGCCAGGGAGGCGGAGATACCGCTCTACATCTGCCTGATTCTCCTGGTGGCAACGCTCATCAACCTACCGAACATGAAGGCGGCATCCATACCGCTGCGCGCGCTGGCGGCAGCTCTGCCGCTGTTTCTGCTGGGTGCGTTCCTGACGGACGCGAGCGGGCTTTTGCCCATCCGCGCCGCCTGCGCCATGCTGGCGGCGGCATGCGCCTATATGCCGCTGCGCAGGCTTGCCGCCACGGCGGAGCGCATCGTCTCCCTGCCGGAGAAGGAGGATATTTGAACCTTTTGAACCTTCCATGATGCTGTCGCTGACCATCCAAGCAGGAAGCCCCGCCGTGGTACCGGCGGGCGGTATGCCGCGCTTGGAGCGGGCCTTCCGCAAATCGGTGGCGGCGGGCATGCTGGATTTGATGCGCTTCGGTCTTCCTGCGGGCAGCGCGCCCATTCTGGCGTGGCTGCGCCAGCAGGCGCAGGAGCGGCTGATGCGCTATCTGCGCGCCCTGCGGCGCGGCGAGGATGAAACGGCCGCTGCAGCATGCCTGGTACCCACGGCGGAAGAGACACCCGCCCTTCTGGAGGGCATGCCACCGCTGTACGGCGGGGAGCTTTCCGCCGGAATGCTGCGCGAGTGGTTCGGCGGGCTGGAGGGAGCCTTGCATGAGGCGGCGCGGCGGGAAAGCTGCGCCACGGTGGAGGATTGGCTCTGCCGCTTGGGTGAGGGCTGGCAGCAGCTCGGCATGCTCTGCTTCCACCTGGCGGAGAACGCCGGAGAAAGCGCTGAAAGCCAGCCTTTCGCCTTTTTAGCCACTTTCATCCACAAGGCCGGGCAGGACGGCAAACCGCGGCACGCACCGCTGGGGCTCGCGGCCCAGATGTGCGCGGGGGATTCCGCCGCCCTGCTGGCACTGCTGCAACCGCTCAAGGCGGTGGCGGAGAAGACCCCTTTTTTGGCGGAGCTCATCAACTCCCAGGCGGTGTACCGTCCCTGCGGCTGGAACGCCCGCCAAGCGTACGCCTTTCTGGAATCCATGCCCCTGCTGGAGGAGCACGGCATCGAGACGCGCATCGTCAACCTCTGGAAAACACGCCCTCCCCGCGCGGAGCTGGAGGTACAGCTGGATGTCGCCTCCGGCGGAGAAGGCTCGTCCAAGCCGGACCGCGCCCCCTCCGTGAACATCAGCTCCCTGCTGCGCTTTGTGCCACAGGTGGTGCTGGGAGACAGACGCCTCACGGAGGAGGAGCTGCAGGAGCTTCTGGCGTGCGAGGACGGGCTGGTGCGTTTCCGCGGCGAGTGGGTGCGGCTGGACAAGGAACGCCTTACCCGCCTGCTGGAGAGCTGGCGGCAGGCCACGCGCATGGCGGCTGGCGGCATCCCGCTGCTGGCGGGGCTGCGCTACCTGCTCGGCAAGCGCAGCGAGGCCCTGCCCAACCTCCCCCCGCAAGAGGACGGCATGCACACCGCCATGGGGGCCCAGCTGGCGCTTGCCCTCTCCAACCTGCACTTCGGGCAGCGCGAGCCCGTGCTCACGCCCAAGATGGGCTCCACCCTGCGCGCCTACCAGCGCGACGGCGTGCGCTTCCTGCTCAACGTCACGGAAGCGGGATTCGGCGCGTGCCTGGCGGATGACATGGGGCTGGGCAAAACCCTGCAGGTCATCGCGTGGCTGACTCACCTGCATGCAACAGGCGCGCTGGATGCGCGCGCGGCGCTCATCGTGGCCCCGGCATCACTCATCACCAACTGGCAGGAGGAACTGCAGCGCTTCGCCCCGCAGCTGCGCGTGGTGGTGCTGCACCCGTACGCGCTCTCCCGCCAAGATGCGGACTACCTGCGCAGCAACCCAGCCTGGCTGCTGCGCCGCGGGCATGTGGCGCTCACCACATACGGAATCGCCACGCGGGCGGCGGAGCTGCTCTCGCAAACAGAGCTGCCCGCGCTGGTGCTGGACGAGGCACAGGCCATCAAGAACGCGGATTCTCAGCGCACGCGGTGCATGCTGCAGCTGTGCTCGCCGCGGCGCGTGGCCATCACCGGCACGCCCGTGGAGAACTCGCTGGGCGAGCTGCGCAGCCTTTTCGAGTTCCTCAACCCCGGCCTGCTGGGCAACGAGAAGGAATTCAACGCCATGGTGCAGAAAATGGGCACGGACTATACGCCGCTGCGCCGCCTGGTGCGACCCTTCATGCTGCGCCGCCTCAAGAGCGATCCCAAGCTGCTGCCGGAGCTGCCCTCCAAAACGGAACAGCCCGCCTACTGCCTGCTCACCCCGGAGCAGGCTTCCCTCTACGCGCGCGAGGTCGCCAACCTGCAAGCCGTGGTCAACGAACCCGACCCGCAAACGCGCCTCACGCTCGTGCTGCCCATCTTGGGACGCTTCAAGCAAATCTGCAACCACCCGGCGCAATATCTCGGTGAAACGTACTACGACCCTGAAAAAAGCGGCAAGATGCAGCGTCTGGGGCACCTGGCGCGCGCCATTGCCGCAGAGGGAGAGGCCTGCCTGGTGTTCACGCAGTACCGCAGCGTCATCGAGCCGCTGCACGATTATTTGGCCGGCATTTTCGGTGTGCCAGGGCTCACCCTGCACGGCGGCACGCCCATTGCGGAGCGGCAGGAACTGGTGGCCCGCTTCCAGCATCCGGGCGGCCCGCCCTTCTTCATCCTATCCCTCAAGGCAGCCGGGACCGGGCTCAACCTCACCCGCGCGCGGCACGTCATCCACTTCGACCGCTGGTGGAACCCCGCCGTGGAAAACCAGGCCAGCGACCGCGCCTACCGCATCGGCCAGAAGAACCACGTCATCATCCACCCGCTCATCTGCCGCGGCACCATAGAGGAAAACATCCACCACATGCTCACCCGCAAGCGGGAAATGGCGGATGCCCTGCTCTCCGGCGGCATGGAAAAGCTGCTCCTCCACCTCTCTGCAGAGGAATTGATGCAGATGGTCGGAAAGGGAATGGGATAGCGGAGCCACCCCGGCGGAGCCGTACAACGCTCGTTACCCTGCGGGGTGAAACCCGCGGCGAATTTTGAGGAGCTTCAACCACGCGCAAGCGCATGCCCTGCACAGCGGGGCATGAACGTAGGAACGCGCCAGAAGGGCGCGCAAGATCGGGAGCCATTCCGATGGCGACTCAATGTTAGCCCCGCCCGGAAGGGCGGGGGGCAACCACCGTTCTAACGTCTCCATACCGAGTCCCGCTTCGCGGGGCGGATGACGTCTCCTTTGCGGATTTTTTTGCATCATAGGCTTGATTTGTGCATCTTTTTCTGTAAAATGATGCAGAAAACATCAAAATGATGCACAAGTTCGACTACAGCGAAATCATGCGGCAAGTGATGGAACCGGCGGTGGTCAGACTGCTGATGACCATTCAGGAGTACAGCGGCCGTGTGCAAGTTTATCGGGATGCCAAACCCGCAGTCCTGGAAAAGTTGCGGGAGGTGGCCAGGGTGCAGAGTACGGCGGCATCCAACAGGATTGAGGGCGTGGTGACCACGAACGCACGCCTCAAGGCTCTCATGCAGCAGACCACAGAGCCCCGTAACAGATCGGAGGAGGAAATCGCGGGCCATCGGGATGTCCTCAACACCATCCACGAGAACTACCGCATGATTCCCCTGCAGCCCGCTATCATTCTCCAGCTGCACCGGGATTTGTATGCATACTGCGGGCGCGGTGGCGAGTGGAAGAGAACAGACAACATTATTGCCGAGACGGATGCCCGCGGGCGCCAGCGCGTGCGTTTTGAGCCGGTGCAGGCATTTCAGACCCCGGAGGCCATGGAGGCCCTGTGCAATGCCTACCGCGAGGCGGAGCGGCAGGACGCGGTGGAGCCGCTTCTGCTGGTACCGCTGTTCATTCTGGATTTCCTGTGCATCCATCCGTTTTTTGATGGCAACGGGCGTATGAGCCGCCTGCTCACCACGCTGCTGCTCAACCGCAGCGGATACGATGTGGGGCGCTACATCAGCCTTGAAAAGCTCATAGACGATGCCAAGGAGGGCTATTACGGCGCCCTGCAAGGCAGCTCCGCCGGGTGGCATGAGAACAAGGGGGACTACACGCCCTTCGTGCGGTATTTCCTTGGGGGTCTCGTCAAGGCGTACTCGGAGCTTGAAGCACGGGTGAAGGATGCCGTGCCTAAATCCATGAGCAAGCCGGAACGCGTGAAGGCGCTCTTCGCCACCGCGCTTGCACCGCTGAGCAAGGCTGCCATTGCGGAGAAATGCCCAGATATCTCCCTCATCACCATTGAGCGCGCCCTCCGCAATCTCCAGGCGCAAGGCCATATCGTGCGCATCGGCCAGGGGCGCTCCTCCGCCTATGTCAGAAAGGATCCCTGATTGGAGCCGCCATGCGTTGCACATGCGTCCCAATGTTTTATGGGAACCCATGAATTCGTGTGGTCGGGGTGATAAAACGCCGTGACAAGGCGGGGCACAAAGCTAGCGCACGCTTCGCGCGCGGATTCATCACCGCCCTGCATTCGCAGGGTGACGCTCCCGCGCCTGCAAGGCTGCAACAATAATGAACCGCGCTATCCTGCGGTGTTGTCACTCCCAGCACGTCATTTCGTGAAACTGCGCCAGGCGGCGGGCCAGCTCTTGGCGGGTGAGGGCAAAGAGGGAGACCGTGCCGAATTTTTCACACACGGCGGCGGCCACCACCGTGGCAATGGCCATGGCGCGCTTCATGTCTTCCCAAGCGGGATTGCCGCCGTTCAGGCAGGTGGTGAGATAGCCCGCAAAGGCTCCCATGAAGGAATCCCCCGCCCCGGTGGGGTCCTGCGGGTGGATGAGCGGCCACGCCGGGCAGCGGAAGATGCGCGTTTCTGCACCTTCCACCTTGTGGAAAAGCGTGGCGCCCGCACTGCCGTGCTTCACCACCGCATAGCGCGGTCCCGCCGCCAGCAGCGCATGCCCCGCCTCCAGGGAGTCGTCCGTTCCCGCGAACACGCGCGCCTCGCTGTCGTTCATCAGCGCCATATCCACGCGCGCCAGCAGGGCATCCACATACCCGCGCTCGCGCAGAATCCAGGATTCCATAAAATCCGCCATGGTGAACTTGACACCGCTGCACTGCTCCAGCAGGCGCAGCTGCAGGCGCGGGGTCACGTTGCACGCTACCGCCAGCTCGCTCCCGCGCAGCTGCGGGGACAAGTTCATCTCCCAGGTTTCCTGCACGCCCTCCAGGGTGGAGACGGAGCGGCGGTTGTTCATGTCGTCCTCATACTCACCCGTCCACGCGAAGGTTTTTCCCTTGGCACGGTCCACATGCTGCATGCCCACGCCGCGCGCCTCCAACGCTCGGGAAAATTCATCCGGGAAATCATTCCCCACCACGCCCACCAAATCCGCGCGGTCGGTGAGCAGACGCGCTGCCAGCGCCGCATACGGCCCGGAACCGCCCAGCACGGAGTTTGCCCGTCCGCCGGGCGTGATGAGCGTATCGATGGCAATAGTGCCGTAAATGATGGCGCGCGTACTCATGAGAGGGTGAAGGGTTCTTCTTCCATGCCGGTTTTCGCGCCGCCTGCCAGCATATCCAGGAGCTCTTGCTCACCAATGACAGGGATGCCGAGCTTGGCCGCCTTGTCGCGCTTGGAGCCGCCGCCCTCGCCCGCCACCAGGTAGGTGGTGTTCTTGGTAACGGAACCGGTGGCCTTGCCGCCGGCAGCGGCAATCATTTTTTCAAACTCAGGCCGCGGGCGGCTCAGCGCGCCGGTCAGCACAAAGGTCTTGCCGGAAAGCGGGCCCTCCGCCACGGCATTCATATTCTCTGCAAACGTGGGTGATGCAGGGTTGATACCAAGCGCGGCGAGCGTTCCCGTCACCGCCCGGCCTGCGGTGGAATCAAAGTAGCGCACCAAGTTGCGCGTGGAGACGGAACCAATGGGATTCACGAGCTTGAGACGGTTGGGGCCGTCCTCTTCCACTCCCAAATAACCACGCGCGGCGAAGGGCGCGGCCAGCTCCTCCAGCGCGGTGCGGACAGGTTCCCGCTGTGCCTCCAGCCCTGCCTTGTCAAGCCCCTTGTTGGCCTTGGCACCGGGGCTGAGCTCGTTGTAGCGGTCGATGTCGCGCTCCAGCTGAAGCAGGGCGCGCAGGTAGGGAGAATCCGCCAGCTCAACCAAATCACGGTGGAACTTGGCCACGGTGCGCGCGGTCACGGTGCCGATGGCCGAAATACCGAATGCCGTGAGCCAGCGCTCCAGCGGCAGGGCCTTGGCGGCATCCAGCGCGGCGAGCGCCTTGGCGGCGTTCTTCTCGCCGAAGCGGCGGGGCTCGTCGTCCGTGCCGAGGTTGAGTGCGCCGAGCTCCTGCACGGAGAGGCGGAAGAGATCCAGCGGGGACTGGATGAGGCCGCGGTTGACCAGGGCCTCTGCCACGGTACCGCCCAGGCTCTCGATATCCAGGGCCTCACGCTTGCAGAAATAGGTGGTGCGCATGGCGGCCTGCGCGGGGCAGGTAAAGTTGGTGCAGCGCCAGGCCACCTGCCCCTCCTCGCGGGAGATGGGCGCACCGCAAACCGGGCACACGCCGTTCACGGCATCGTACAGGCTGTACGGCTCGGCCTCCGCCGGGCGCTTCTCCTTGACCACATGCACCACGGCGGGGATGATTTCACCGCTCTTTTCCATGAGCAGGGTATCGCCGATGCGGATGTCCTTGCGCTCGATTTCATCCGCGTTGTGAAGCGTGGCGCGGGAAACGGTGGTACCGCTGAGCTGCACGGGCTCCAGCTCCGCCACGGGGGTGAGCACGCCCGTGCGGCCCACTTGGATGGTAATGGCGCGCAGGCGGGTCTCCTTCTGCTCCGGCAGGTACTTGAATGCGGCAGCCCAGCGCGGGGCGCGCGCCGTGGAGCCCATGCGCTCCCGCAAGCGGAAATCATCCAGCTTGATAACCGCGCCGTCCGTGCCGAAACCCAGCTTGCGGCGCAGCACGTTGATATCCGCCACGGCGCGGCGCACGGCCTCCAGCCCCTCCGCGCGGATGATGGGCTTGTTGCAGGGAATCTGCATGCGGGTGAGCAGGGACTCGTAGTCGTCCATGGTGCGCATCTCCTCGCCCTCGTACAAGCCGATGCCGTGTGCCAGGAAGCGCAGCGGACGCAGGGCCACCTCTGCGGAATCCAGCAGCTTGATGGTTCCTGCGGTGGCGTTGCGCGGGTTGGCGAAGGCGGGCAGGCCGTCCGCATCACGCTGCGCGTTCATGGCATCGAAATCCGCCGACGGCATGAAGATTTCACCGCGCACCTCCAAGACCTTCGGAGCGCCCTCCGGCAGGGTGAAGGGCACGCTGCGAATGGTGCGCACGTTCGCGGTGATATCATCGCCCGTGCGGCCGTCGCCGCGTGTGGCGGCATACTCCAGCCGCCCGTTGCGGTACATGAGCGTCACCGCGCAACCGTCAATCTTGGGTTCCACCACCACCTTGGGGGCGGCAATGCCCAGGGACTTCTCCAACCCGGCGTAAAAGGCCACCAGCTCGGCATCCGTCTCCCCCTGCCCCGGCTTGTGCTCAAAGATATCATCAATGCTCTCCATGGGGCGCGGGTGCGGCACCTTGCGGAACCCCTCGCTCAAATCATTGCCCACCTTCTGGGTGGGGGAATCCGGTGTCACCCAATCCGGGTGCTCGCGCTCCAGTTCTTCAATCTCGCGGTACAGGCGGTCGTACTCGGCATCGCTGATTTCCGGTGTGGCCTTGGCGTAGTACAGCTCGTTGTTGTGGCGCACCACAGCGCAAAGGCGCGTGTAGCGCTCCGCGTCCGTCTCCTTCTGGGAAGCTGCAAAATCAAACAAGTCCATCTCCGGGCATGATAGCACACACACACCGCCAGTACAAGCCCGCTCTGCGCTTACCAGCCGCCGCCGAGGGCGGTGCAGAGGCGTGCGAGGGTGATGCGGATATTCTGCCGGGCTGCAATGATATTGAGCTCTGAGGAGAGCCAGGCGCGCTCGGCTGAGGCCACGTTGAGGAAGTCGGATTCACCGGCGATATGGCGGCGCATGGAGAGCTCCGCAGAGAGCTTGTTGGCGGCGCATGCGGCCTCGAACTGCGGAAGCTGGGCAGTGTAGCGGGCGTAGTCGATGAGGCTGTTCTCCACCTCGGCAAAGGCGGCGAGCACGGTCTTGTCGTAGTTGTTCAGGGCGGTGGCGTGGGAAAGTTTGGCCTGCTTGACGCTCTCCCTGAGTGCCACGCGGTTGAGGAGCTGCTGGCTGACGCTGGCGCCGAGGTTCCAGGTGGCGTTCTGCCAGAACTGGGAGAAATCGGTCCCGGAGCTGGTGCTGGTGCTGCCGGTGAGGGAAAGGTGCGGGAAGAGATTGGCCACGCTCACGCCCACGCGGGCGCATGCCTGGTGCAGGTTGTGCTCCGCCGCCACAATATCCGGGCGGCGGCGCAGCAGGTCGCTGGGCAGCCCGGTGGGCACGGTGGGAATGCGGTTGTACACCTCCGGGGCGGGCATGGTGAGGTTGATTTTGTCCACCGTGGTTCCCAGGTAGGTGGCCAGCGTGTTCTCACAGGTCTTGATGTTGGCCTCGTACACGGGAATCTGGCTGCGCGTGGAGGCAATGGTGGCGGTGGCCTCGGAGAGGTCGAGGGAGGAATCAAATCCGGTGGCGTGGCGGGCGGCGGTGGCGGCATAGGTGCGCTCCTGGTAGGCGAGCTGCTCCTTGGCGATACGCAGGCTCTCCTGCGCGGAAATCCACTGGAAATAGATGACGGCAATGCTGGATGCCAGGGCCGTGCGCGTGGCATTGGCGGCAGCCTGGGCGGAACCGAGCGCCGCGTATGCCGCTTCCACCTCCCTGCGGGTGCCGCCCCAGATATCCGGGGTCCAGGATGCGGAGAGGCCGCCGTTCCAGCGGCCGTGGCTGGTGCTGGTGCGGTAGCTGCCGGAGTTCGAGCCGCCGAAATTGCCGGAAACGAAGGGGAAGAGGTCCGCCTTCATGGCACGCAGGGTGGATTCCGCCCGCGCAATGTTGAGCGCGGCGTTGATCATGTCCTGGTTGGCGGCAAACCCGGTCTCAATCAGGGAGTCCAGCTGGGGGTCGCCGAAGGCGTGCCACCAGGTCTCCAGCACATGCTGGTCCGTGGCGGGCGGCATGGCGTTCACCCAGCTTTCCGGCAGCCCCGTGAAGGAGGCGCCTTTGAAATCGGGCCCCACGGCGCAGGAGGCCAGGAGCAGAGCGGTGATTGCCGGGAGAAAACGTGCTTTCATGGTGAAAATGAATAAAAGGGGGAATTATTCGTGGTGAAGGGCATCGATGGGATCCAGCCTGGAGGCCTTGTACGCAGGGTACCAGCCGAAGACAATGCCGATGATTGCCGCCACGGAAACGGCGAGCATCATGGCGGCGTACGAGGTGGCGATGGGCCAGCCCGCCTGCGCGCTGATGATGGAGGAGGCCATGTGCCCCAGCAGGATGCCCAGAAGGCCGCCCACCAGGCAGAGCAGCACGGATTCCAGCAGGAACTGCTGCATGATATCCCGCGGGCGGGCGCCCACGGCCATGCGCAGGCCGATTTCACGCGTGCGCTCGGTGACGGACACGAGCATGATGTTCATGATGCCCACGCCGCCCACCACCAGGGAGATGAAGGCCACTGCCATGAGCAGGGTGGTCATGGTGTCCGAGATGCTGGTGACCATGTTGGAAATCTGGCCGCGGTCGAACATCTCGAAATCATCCAGCACGCCGGGAGCCAGGTTGTGCTCGCGGCGCAGCACCTGGGTGATTTGCTCCATGGCGGGCTTGGCGTTCTCCTTGTCCTTGATTTTGATGATGAGGTTGTCCACCGTGCGGGTGCGCAGCGGGTGGGGCGCGCTGGTGTAGGGCTGCAGCTCGCACCCGGCGTAGAAGTTTACGGCGGAGGTGGAATAGGTGCTGGTGGAGGACGGCTTGGTGGCGTTGGACGCGCCGCCGCGCATGATGGCCGCCTCCCGCGAGGCTCCCATCAGGCGGGTGCGGATGCTCGTCCACGGCAGGATGATGGTGTCGTCCTTGTCGTTGCCCATGTCCGCGCCCTTTTCACCGAGCACGCCGATGATGGTGAACACCACGTCCTTGATGCGGATTTCCTGGCCCACGGGGTCCTTGCCGGCGAAAAGCTCCTTGGCAATGGTCATGCCGATGAGGCAGACGCGTGCGGAGTTGTCCACCTGTTCCTTGGTGAAGCTGCGACCGTTGGTGACGGTCCAGCCCTCAATCTCGGGATAATCCTCGTTGCCGCCCACAATGGAACCGGGGCTCCAGTTCTTGTTGCCCACAATCACCTGGCCGGAGGCGCGCACCATGGGAGAGGCGAGCAGCACCGTGTCCTTGCATTCGCGCAGGATGGCGGCGGCGTCCTCCGGGAAGAGGGAGGCGCGGCCGCCCTTGCCGGAATTAACGCCTGTGGTGCTGATGGATGCGCCCCAAACATTGACCACATCCGCGCCGAGCGAGGCCACCTGGGTGGAAATCTGCTCCTTGGAGCCCTCGCCGATTTCACGGATGGCCACCACGGCGGCAATGCCGATAACGATGCCCAGGATGGTGAGCACCGCGCGCATGGGGTTGCGAACCAGGCCGCGCAAACAAGTTGTAAGGAGTACCCAGGGTTTCATTTCGTCAGCTTGGCGGAAAGTTCAGTGGCCACGCCCTCGGTGATGAGGCCGTCGCTCATGCGGATGGCGCGGTCCGTGAAGGCTGCGGTCTTCGGGTCGTGCGTCACAATGATGACGGTGAGCCCCTGGTCGCGGTTCAGGTCGCGGAACATGTTCATCACCTCCACGGAGGTGGTGGAGTCCAGGTTGCCGGTGGGTTCGTCCGCCAGCAGGATGCCGGGGTTGTTGATGAGGGCGCGGGCAATGGCCACGCGCTGCTGCTGGCCGCCGGAAAGCTGGGCGGGGGTGTGGTGCATGCGGTCCTCCAGCCCCACCAGGCGGATGAGCTTGAGCGCATTGGCGCGGATTTGCGCCTGGGAGAGCGCAGGATGGTGGTAGGCGGCGGGCATCATCACGTTCTCCAGCGCAGAGGTGCGCGGCAGCAGGTTGAAGTTCTGGAATACGAAACCGATGCGCTCGTTGCGCAGCGCCGCGCGCTGGTTCGCGTTCAGGTTCGCCACGTTCCGCCCGTCAATCCAGTATTCCCCGCTGGAGGGGCGGTCCAGGCAGCCCAGCAGGTTCATCAGCGTGGACTTGCCGGAGCCGGACGCCCCGGTGAGCGAGACGAACTCGCCGTCCTCGATGGTGAGGGAGATTCCCTTGAGGACGGGAAGGTCAATCTCGCCCACATGGTAGACCTTGGTGATGTCCTTGAGCTCAATCACGGCTTGACCGGGGATGGATTAAAAGTGGGGCGGCCTGTTGCGCTGCTTGGCGTTCTGGCCGGGCTTGGCCTCCACGCCGCCGGCGCCGCGCTGGTTGCGCTCCGGCATCTTGGGGCGGAAGAGGTTGCCGCCCTGGCCGCCGGCCTGCGCGCCCGCGGCGGCACCAATCGGCATAAGAATCTCCAGCCCGTTCACAATCTCATCCCCCGGAGCCAGGGTCTCCCCCTCCGGCAGGGTGACAATGCTGCGCGTGCCGTCGCTCTCGCCGCGGTGCACCTTCACGGGAGCCACATGGCGGTCGTCCACCTTGCGCCACAGGGTGGCGGTGGAATCTCCGGCCCCGGCGGGCTGCGGCAGGGCGGCCTGCGGGGCAAGCATCTCGGGCTTCGGGCGGAAATCGAAGGCGGAATCCGGCACCAGCAGGGCATCCTTCACCTCATGCACAATGAAATCCGCGTTGGCGCTCATGTAGGGCAGCAGCTTGCGCTCCGGGTTCTCGATATCGATTTCCACGATATAGGTGACCACGTTGGAGGTCATGGTGGCGTTGGGGCGGATCTTGTTGACGGTACCGGTGTAGTTCTCATGCGGGCGGGCGTCCACGGTGAAACGCACCTCCTGGCCGGGGTGGACCTTGGCGATATCCGCCTCGTTCACGCTGGCCCAAATCTGCATCTTGGAAAGGTCCCGCGCCACCAGGAAGAGGGTGGAGGCGCTCATGTTGCTCACCACGGTCTGCCCCACGTTCACCTGGCGCACCACAATGGTGCCGTCCACCGGGGAGGAGATGTTCGTGTAGTCGCGGTTGCGCAGCTCGCTCTTGAGCTGGGCCTGCGCGCTGAGCAGCTGGGCGTTGGCGCTCGCCTGCTGGGCCTTGGCGGTCTCCAGCTGGGCCTGGGCGCTCTCCAGGTTGGCGGCGGAGGTTTCTGCGGCGGTCACATACTGGTCGTAGCTCATCTGGGAGAGGGCGTCGCCCACGCCGAGCTTCTTGGCGCGCTCCAGGTCGCGGTCTGCCTTGTTCTTGTTGGCCTGGGCCTGGGAGATGGAGGCCTTGGCCTGCTCCACACTGGCATTGGAGTTGAGGATTTGGGCCTTGGCCTGCTCCACGCTGGCCTCTGCGCGCTGAATGTTGAGCTCCACCAGGGTGTCGTCAATGCGGGCGAGCATCTGCCCGGCCTTCACCTCGCTGCCGTAGTCGATGCGGCGGCCCTCGGTGTCGGTGCCGAACTCCTTGATTTCTCCCGTCACCTGGGCACCCACGTCCACAAGCTCGCTGGGCTCCAGGGTTCCGGTGGCCTGCACCTTGTTCACAAAGTCACCCTTCACCACGGGCACGGTGCGGAATTTGGGCGCATCATCGCCTTTTCCGGATCGGGTGAACCAAAACACCACCGCTCCCATGACGAGCAGTGCCAAGACAATCCATTTAATCGAGGTTTTCACGTGTCAGAAACTGGCTGAATGGACAGGTGGCGCCGCCGGTTTCCGGTTGCACCGCCACTGGAATGAACGCCGCCTCCGTGTGAAAATCAACACATGCAGACACGGGCGCACTCCCCAGCGGGGGCATTTTACCAGATACAGGCTGCCGTTTCAACCTCAAACGGCGGGGAAGCGGAAAATCTGGCGGTTGTAGCTGGTGGTGAGCAGGTAGTTGCGCTCCTCGTGCCGCTCCATCATGCTGGAGACCACAAAGCTGCGGAAGGAGGAAACGGGGCTGTCGGCATCCGTGATATCGAAGATGGTGCCGGAATCCCGGGAGATGAAGGTGATTTCCCGCCCCACGATGATGGTGCAGGCCGCCACGGTACGGCGGCCGGGGTTGCGCTCCAGGGTGAGCATGTAGAGCTCTTCCACCAGCATCATGATACGGAACAGGGTTTCCTCCCCCACATGGTGGATTTTCAAAAATTCCTCCACATGGCGCCGCAGCTTGAATATGCTTTCCACGCTCAGCGCCAAGTCGCATGAGAAGGCGTTGAAACCGTCGTCCTCCAGCAGCAGGGGGAACTTGCGCCGCCCGTGGCGCCACAGCACATAGCCGGCGGTCAGCACCAGCGTAACCACCGGTGCCAGCGCCACCCCAAGCCACACACCGCGCAGACCGAACATCTCCCCGCACCACAGCGGCAGAATCAGGCTGGCCGCCAAATCGCGCACCAGCAGGATGCCCACGCTCAGTTTCATCCGCTCCATCATCAGGTAGTAGGAGGCATACAGGTACAGCAGAGAATACGCCAGCGGGATGGGCGTGAGCAGGCTCGCGGCGAACTCCACCTCCGCCTCCAGAACAGGGGCGTCTATGTTGAACACCTCCGGCAGCCATTCCGCCCCGAAATACAGGAGCGCGGACAGGAGAACGCCCTCCATCACCGCCCATTTGGTGGCCAGGCGCATGGCCTTGCGGATGCCGATGCGGTTTCCCTCACCCCTGCACACGCTCACCAGCGGCTGCACCGCCTGGCCTATGGCATCCGTGATCACGCACGCATCCACCAGGCTGATTACCACGGTGAGCACGGGCAGGTAGGCCTCCCCTGCCCCGTCCAGTCCAATCACGTACTTGGTGAGCACCAGCGCGAACAGGCCGGAGTAGAACAGGGGGAAGGCATCGTCCAGGCTGTATTTGGAATTGTAGATAAAATCCCTCCACTTGAAATGCCAGCGGAAGCGCATGGAGTTGCAACCGCGCAGGAAATGCACCAGGCACACCGCGCTGGCAAGCGCACTGCTGCACGCCAAGCCCAGGCTGATGCCGCCAATGCCCATCACCGAGCCCAGGCAGCAGGGGAAAATGATATTGCCGGCCAGCTGCACGCCCACCGCCAGGCTGCACACGCGCGCATCGCCGTCGTTGTACACCGCAGAGGTCAGCAGAGAGAGCAGCGGATCCACCGCCAGAAGCAGCACCAGGTACCGCCAGTATTCGCAGAAAAGCGGGTGGAGCCTCTCAGATGTCCCCATGAACCCGTAATAGGCATCTCTCCCGAAATAGGCCAGCAGGGCCAGCACCGCGCCGGACGCCACCGCAAAAATCACCGACTGGCCGAACTGGCGCTGCGCCTCGGCATGGTCCTCGCGCCCCATCTCGTAAGAGTACCGGTAGCACGCTCCCGTGGCGTTGAGCATGCTCACCAGCATGCCGAGCGCCAGAACCGGGATGGTGAGGTTGAGCACAGACACGCCGTCCTCGTCGAAAAACTGCCCTGCTATCACCATACCGGCCAGCACCATCACAATGTCCGCCAACCGCTGGAAGGTGGATGCCGCAAGCAAACGCCGCATCACATACGAGCAAAACTGTACTCCCGAGCCGAACATGGAATCCACCCACTTGTACCACAAATCCCGGAAACATGAAAGGCGAAACCGCGGGAAGATACGTATGTGCCACATGTGGCCCAATGATTTTTGGGGACCTATGAATTCATGTGGTGGGGTGGATGGCATCTCCCGTTGCATGTCTCTGGCCGACTTTACTGATACAATCCCAAGAGGGGGGCTTCAATTTTGGGCGTTTTTCCTAACGATTGCCCATCAATTCCTTGAAAAACAAGAATCCATTTATTGGGACACACGTGCCCTGCGCGCCCGCATGTATTGATTTTGCTTGAAAAGCGCGGGCAATGCGCTACAATGGCCGGGAAAGGGCATATCATGAAATCCGCCATCCTCCATACCGCTATCGTTCTGGGTGCCGCCTTCACGCTCGGTGCTTGCTCCCAGGGAAACGGCGCGCTCAGCCAGTCCGCCGTGCGTGCCACGCTGGCCGCCAAGACGCTCATGGTCACGCCCTGCACGCCGGAATGGCTGCAGGACGGCTCCCAGCAGCACCGGCTCAGTGATACGGAGCGCGCGCTGCTGCGCCGCATGCTCAAGAACGCCGAGGTGCGCGAAATTCCCGATTCCATGTACCGCTCGGCGGAAAAGGGCAACCGCGCCGATTCCACCGACAAGCTTTTCTACATCTACGGCAGCAACGGCCAGTGTCTCGGCGCCCGCGTGATTGGCCAGCGCGTGATGCTGGACGACCTCCAGCTCGACAAGGAGACCCAGGAGGACATCTACAAACTGCTGCGCCCGCATTTGAAGCGGCTCTTCCGGAACGGACTCTGAACGCAACCACCGAGATGCCGCAGGACGCGCCACCCTGGGAGCTGCTGGATGCCGCAGCGGCGGAGCTTGCCGCCATGCCGGCGGATATACGCGGCACGGTGCACCCGCAGGCCACCGTGGCCGGTGTGCTGCAGCTCGGGGAAGGCTCATGCATCCTCCCCGGCACGGTCATTGAGGGCCATGTGCGCATTGGCCGCAACTGCACGGTGGGGCCGCACGCCTATATCCGCGGCTGCACGGTGATTGAGGACAACTGCCGCATCGGCCACGCGGTGGAGGTGAAAAGCAGTATCATCCGCAGGGGAACATGCGTGGCGCACCTTTCCTATGTGGGAGATTCCATCCTGGAGGAGGACGTGAACCTGGGCGGCGGATGCGTCTGCTCCAATTTCCGGCATGATGCCGGGAACATACGCATGCCGCACGGCGGCACGCTCGCGGACAGCGGGCGCAACAAGCTCGGCTGCGTCATCGGCGCCCACTCGCGCATCGGCTGCAACTGCACCATCCTGCCGGGGCGCGTGCTGCCCCCCTGCTCCGCCACCCGGCCGGGCAGCGTGATTGCATGAGCCCCGCCGCACCTGTGCGCGGAATGCTCAAATCAATTGACTCCGCCCGCCTGATGCGGTATGCTGTGTGCGTATGGCAGGCTTGATTATAGCGCCGAAGGCGCGCATCTTTCATGGGCACGACTGGGTGTACGGCACAGAAGTACGTGCGGTGTTCGGCAACCCGCAACCGGGTGATGTGGTGCTCCTCAAGGACCAGCGGGACCGCTACCTGGGTTCCGCCATGTACAATCCCCACTCCCAGATTGTGGCCCGCCGCTTCTCCCGCCGCAAGCAGGATTTGGACCGCGATTTCTTCGCGCGCCGCATCGGCATGGCCGCCGCCCTGCGCGAGCGCCTGCTGCCCGGTGAAAATCTGGTCCGCCTGGTGTGGAGCGAGAGCGACGGCCTGCCCGGGCTCATCATCGACCGCTACGCGGATGTGCTGGTGGTGCAGACGCTCACCATGGCCATGTACCTGCGGCTGGGGCTCATACGCGATATCCTGGGAGACCTCTTCAACCCGCGCAGCATCATTGTGCGCAATGATTCGCCCATGCTGGCGGCGGAAGGAATCGAGCCGGAAACCTATGTGGCGCGCGGCGAACAGCCGGAGCCTTTCGAGGCGGTGGGCCGCGGCATCAAATTCATGGTAGACCTTGCCACCGGGCAGAAGACCGGGCTGTACCTGGACCAGCTGCAGAACTACGGCGAGGTGGCCAAGTTTGCGCGCGGCCGCCGCGTGCTGGACTGCTTCTGCAACCAGGGCGGCTTTGCCTTGGCCTGCGCCAAGGCCGGCGCCGCTTCCGTTACCGCCGTGGATATTTCCGAGGACGCCATCGCTTCCGTGCGCAGGAACGCGCAACTCAACGGCGTGAAGGTGGATGCCGTGGCGGAAAACGCCTTCGACTTCCTGAAGCGAGAAAGCGAGGCCGTGCGCAACGGCGCGGAACCCAAGTGGGACCTCGTCATCCTGGATCCTCCCAGCTTCACCCGCAACAAGAAGAGCCTGGGCGGCGCCATGCGCGGCTACAAGGAAATCCACCTGCGTGCCATGCAGATGCTCCCCGTGGGCGGCGTGCTTTCCACCTTCTGCTGCTCCCACCACGCCAGCGCGGAAATCTTCAAGCAAACCATTGCAGATGCCGCCGTGGACGGCCACTGCACCCTGCGCCTCGTCAAATCACACGGCCAGAGCCCGGACCATCCCGTCCTCCTCAACATCCCGGAAACGGAATACCTCAAGGGCTACACCTTTGAAATGGTGCCCGGCAGGTGATGCCACGCGACAAGAGACTTTTGGGACCCTTTGCGGGTTGATTGCCTCCCCATAACGCGCCGCAGAAGCACGCCAACCCGCATGGTTCGGGGCGCTAGTTTTTTTCCGGCTGGTAAGGGGCGGCGGGGGTGAAACGCAAGGCGAATCTTGGCGGTTCCGAGATATACGTGCGGGAGACGCCAACCACCCGCCCGGAAGGGCGGGTTGCGTGCAGAAACGTTTGTACGCACGTTACCCCACGGGTTTACACCCGTGGCTCTGAAAAGGAAAGCACCCCGCAAAGCGGGGTGCAAAGCACACTCACATGCTTGCAACAGTACTGTGTCGTGCCATGTGAAAGGATGCTTCATACTCGCATCAGCGCATGCCCCGCAGGGCGGGGCTTGGCGTATGAACGCACCCAAAGGCGCGCTATATGTGGAGCCATTCCGGTGGCGACTCACCCTTGAGCCCGCGCGAAAGTCACCGGGCCATACTTGAGTGGCGCAGGCCAAAATCGAGTAGGGGGGCTTTCGCCCCCCTCTCACACCACTGTACGTGCCATTTATGGCATACAGCGGTTTCCATCCAGAGTCAGAGGTATTGACTCAATGAGACTAACCCTTCACGTTGCAACCACGCGTTGTCCATGGCGA